>NZ_JBQEPK010000061.1:0-26693 GCF_052045615.1 Methylobacterium sp. 22177
CACGCCGAGACCCTGCGCCGCCGCTTCGGCCGGTTCGGCGTGGAGGTGGCGCAGCTCTCGCGCCTCGTGGCCCCGGCCGAGGCCAAGCGCGTCAAGGCGGGGCTCGCCGACGGCACGATCCGGCTGGTGGTCGGCACCCACGCCCTCGCCGGCGGCGGGGTGGCGTTCGCCGATCTCGGCCTGACCGTGATCGACGAGGAGCAGCGCTTCGGCGCCAAGATGAAGGCCGACCTGCGCCGCCTCGCGGACGGCGGCCACGTGCTGACGCTCACCGCGACGCCGATCCCCCGCACCCTCCAGGCGGCGCTCGTCGGCCTCCAGAGCCTCAGCGTGCTCGCCACGCCGCCGGCTCTGCGCCAGCCGGTCCGGACCGTGGTGGCGCCCTTCGACGCCGAGGCGGTCCGCGAGGCGCTCATCCGCGAGCACCGGCGCGGCGGCCAGAGCTTCGTGGTCTGCCCGCGGATCGAGGACATCGCCCCCATGGCCGAGCGCCTGCGGGCCCTCGTGCCGGGCCTCGACATCCTGGTGGCGCACGGGGATCTCAAGCCCTCCGCCATGGACGAGGTCATGGTCCGGTTCGCGGAGGGCGACGGCGACGTCCTGCTCGCCACCGCCATCGTGGAGAGCGGCCTCGACGTGCCGCGGGCCAACACCATGCTGGTCTGGGAGGCCGCCCGGTTCGGGCTGGCGCAGCTCCACCAGCTCCGGGGCCGCGTCGGCCGCGGCCAGCGCCGCGGCACCGTCCACCTGCTCAGCGACCCGGCCGCGCCCCCGCCGGCGGCGGCGCTCCAGCGCCTGCGCGCCCTGGAGGCCCTCGACCGCCTCGGGGCCGGCTTCGCGGTCAGCGCCCGCGACCTCGACCTGCGCGGCGCCGGCGACCTCGTCGGCGAGGATCAGGCGGGGCACGCCAAGCTCGTGGGGCTCGGCCTCTACCAGCACCTCCTGCAGCTGGCGCTCACCGCCGCCAAGGGCGAGCGCGCCGAGGATTGGAGCCCGGAGATCGAGCTCGGCCTGCCGAGCCGGATCCCCGAGGACTACGTCCCCGAGCCCGAGATCCGCCTCAGCCTCTACACGCGCCTCCTGCGCCTGCAGGATGCCGAGGCGATCGAGGCGCTCGCCGGCGAAGTCGAGGACCGGTTCGGCGCGGCCCCCGCGCCGGTGCTCGCCCTGTTCGACCTCGCGCGGCTGCGCGCGGCCTGCTGCGCGCTGGGCGTCGCCCGGCTCCGGGGCGGCCCGCAGGGCGTCGCGGCCGACCTGCGCCCCGACCGGCCGCTGACCGCGATGGCCGCCGAGGCGGGGATCGTGCTGCGCGATGGGCGGGTGGTGTGGAAGCGGCCCTGCCCGGATTCGGCCGCCTGCACGGCGCTCGCGACCGACCTCCTGGAGCGCATCCGCGCCGTCCGGGAGAGTGCGGCCTGACGGCGCCGGGCGAGGGCGCTGCCGATCTGCGGTTGATCTTGCATCGTCCGCTTCAAACCGCCACAGGCTGTCGCGCCAACAACGCGAACGGGAGTGTCCCATGCACGTGACGATCGAGCAGGCCGAGAAGGCGATCGCGGCCGCCCGCGCCAAGGCCGTGGAGCTCGGCACCCAGATGTGCATCGCGGTGGTCGATTCCGGCGGGAACCTCAAGGCGTTCCACCGCATGGACGATGCCTGGGTCGGGTCGATCGACATCGCCCACAAGAAGGCCAAGACCTCGGTGTTCTTCGGCATGATGACCGGCCAGATCGGCCAGCTGTCCCAGCCGGGCGGCCCGCTCTACGGGATCGAGCACTCGAACGACGGGCTGATCACCTTCCCGGGCGGGATCCCGATCGTCGATGCCGACGGCGTGATGTCGGGCGCCATCGGGGTCAGCGGCTCGACGGTGGAGAACGACCACACCGTCGCGGAGGCCGGCGCCAAGGCCATCGGCCGGACCGAGCTGCCGGCCCATCCCTGGCGGACCTGAGCCGGAAGGCCTGTCAGGGGTCGCGCCGCGCCAGCGCGCGGCCGATCCCGAGGAGCAGCATCCCCGAGACCGACCGCAGATAGGGGTCGCCGTGGCGCTCCAGCGCCGCGTGGATCTGGATGCCGTGGTCGGCCGCGGCGTTCAGGTCCGCCCCGCTCGCCGCCCCGCTCATCGTGCCGTTCGTGGCGCCGCTCGTGGCGCCGTTCGTGCTGCCGGTGACCACCGCGGCCCGGATCCCGTGCCGGTGGAGGTCCGTGACGTCGATATAGGCGCCGCGCCCGTGCAGCCGGCCGTCCGAATCGGGCGACAGGCAGCCGCGGTTGAGGATCCAGCGGGTCTCGCCAGTCCCGGTCACGACGCGGAATTCGAGGGAGACCGGGCCGCCGGTCTGGCGGACGTGGCGGATCCGGCCGAACACCCAGTCCCGGTCCGCCGGGTGGATGCGGCCGAGAGCGGCGTCCAACGGCAGCGGTGTCCCGGCGAGCCCCGGATCCCCCGCCATCAGCGAGGCCGCGCCCGAATCCAGCACGGACCGGCCGGCCCGGACGTCCGTATCCCAGACCCCGACGAATCCGGCGGCCTGCAGGGCATCGGCTGCCGTGGAAGTCAGCGCCATGGAATCTCCTCCGAACTGGCTACAATCTGAGATTGTATGGTGGCGGACAGACTGATCCGCAGCACATGCGGCTCACAACGCCGAGATCCAGGATCGGCTGCGCGATCGGCTTCTGACACGGCGTCGCGGACCCGCGCCACCGGGTTGCATTGCGGATGACAAGCATTCGATTCCGGGCAATCCCGTTCTCGACAATCATCGTCGCCCCGGTTCGGCACAAAGACCGGATTCAGAGCGCCGCGTTGCGGACAATTCGATCACAAATGATCGGTAGACGCCGCAATCCGGCGGAAATCCGCACTTCTGCCCGTGGATCGCCGGGCGCCACCCGGCGCCGGCGGCGCCCGACAGCGGGGACGCGCGCCGGGCCTGCCCTGGTGCGGGTTGCCGGTGCGCCGTAACCTGCACCTTCCGGTACGCATTCGGCCGAGAGGCCCGCAGCAGAGACGCCATGGACCGCACGGTGGACCGCATCAATCTCCCGCTCTCGCAGGACCGGCTCTGGGCCAGCCTGATGGACCTCGCCCGGATCGGCGCGCTGCCCAACGGCGGCAACGACCGGCAGGCCCTGACCGACCGCGACGCCGAGGGGCGCGCCCTGTTCCGGCGCTGGGGCGAGGCGGTGGGGCTGACGCTCACCGTGGACCGGGTCGGCACCATGATCTTCCGCCGTCCCGGGCGGGATCCGAGCCGCAGGCCCGTGGCGATCGGCAGCCACCTCGACACCCAGCCCACCGGGGGCAAGTTCGACGGGCCGCTCGGCGTGCTCGCCGGGCTGGAGATCATGCGCGCCCTGCACGAGGCCGGGATCGAGACCGAGGCGCCGCTCCTGCTGATCAACTGGTGCAACGAGGAGGGCGCGCGCTTCGCGCCGCCGATGAGCGGCAGCGGCGTCGCCATGGGCATCGTCCCGGAGGCCGACATCCTGGCGACCCGGGACCTCGCGGGCCACGCCTTCGGCGACGAACTGCGGCGCATCGGCTGGCAGGGGACGGCCGACCCGGCCGCCCTGCGGGAGATCGGCGCCTATTTCGAGCTCCACATCGAGCAGGGCAAGCGCCTGGAGGATGCGGGCCTCACCATCGGGGTGGTCGACCGGGCGCTGGCCCAGATCTGGTACGAGATCACGGTGCTCGGCGAGGAGGCCCATGCCGGCAGCCCCATGGCGGGCCGGCGCGACGCGATGATGGCCGCGGCGGCGCTGATCGCGTCGCTGGAGGGCATCGCGGAGGCGGCGGTCGGCGCGGGCGGGGAGCGCGGCCGCGCCACCGTCGGCGTGCTGCGGGCGGAGCCGGCGAGCCGCAACATCACGCCCGGCCGGGTCTGGTTCAGCCTCGACACCCGCCACGGCGACACCGCGCAGCTGGAGGCGATGGGCGCGCAGATCCGGGCCCGGGCCGACGCCCTGGCGGCGGAGCGCGGCGTCGCCGTCCAGGTCGCGGAGTTCTGGCGGGCGCCGCCGACCCCGTTCGATCCGGTCCTGGTGGACCGCGTCCAGGCGGCGGCCGAGGCGCGGGGCCATGCCTGGACGCGGATGCCGACCGCGATCTACCACGACGCCGTCTACTGCGCCCGCGCGGTGCCGGCGGCCCTGGTGTTCTGCCCCTGCCACGGCGGGATCAGCCACAACGAGGCCGAGAGCATCACGCCGGGCTGGGCCGGGGCCGGTCTGGAGGTTCTGGCCGACGCGGTGCTGGCGACGGCGGGCCTCGCCGGTCCTCGGGCCGGGCAGGCCTGAGCGCGGCGCCGCCGAGCGCGCACGAACGGAGACTGGGTTCTCGCATGTCCGACGACAACGTCATCCGCCCCGCCTTCGGCGTCCCCCGCAATCCGGCGCCGGAGCCCGATCCGGTTCAGGCGCCCCTGCGCGTCTTCGGCACGGGGGCCGGCCACCGGGTCGGCCTGATCCACGACCCGTCGGCGGTCGAGGGCGACGTCATCCGGATCGTGGTCGGTCCCGAGGACGAGCCGGGGGTCGAGACCGTGGCGCTGCTCCCCGCCGACGCGGAGGCCGAGGCCGAGCGGATCGGCTTCGCCATCCTGCGGGCGCTGGAGGTGGTCGAGGGCGCGGTCTGAGCCGCGCCCGGCGCGCCGGCCGGATCGCGGTCTGAACCGAAGGGTGGGCGGTGCGCGTTCTCGGAGGGCGTGAGCGGCCGGCGCGAACGGTCGCCGGATCGCCGGGAGGGACGGATGACGGGCGCTCGGATCAGCAGCACGGAGATCGCGATCCCCGCGCGGGCCGGACTGGTCTGGTCGGTGCTGACGGATCTGGATTCCTACCCGGCGTGGAACCCGTACATCCGCAAGGCGGAGGGCCGCCTGCGCGAGGGCGCGCGCTGGCGCCTGGAGCGGACCCTGAACGGCCGCGCCTACCGGGCGCGCCAGGTGACGGTGACCTGCTGGGAGCCCGGCCGGCGGCTCACGTGGCGCGGCGGCATCCCGACGCCGCCCCTGCTCATCGGCGAGCACGAGGTCCGGATCACCGAGACCGCCGACGGCGTCCGCCTCGTCCAGGCCGAGACCGTCGCGGGCCTGCTCGCCCCCGGCCTGTTCCCGTGGCTGCGGACGCGCATGCAGGCCCGGTTCGCCGCGATGAACGAGGCCCTGCGCGAGGAGGTCGCGCGCCGGCTGGCCGAGAGCGCCTGACCGCCCCAGGCCCGTCCCGGCCGCCTCAGGCTGGCCCGATCAGGCGACCGGCTTCGGCTTGACGATCGGCGAGCGGGTCAGGCTCTCGATCGCGCGTCCCGGCCGTCCGGCCTTGCGGGCGATCTCCTCCTCCTGCTCTTCGATGAGCTGCCGGGCAGGCTCGTCGCCGTCGAGGCCGCCGAGGATCTCGGCCGGCACGCGCCGGTTCGAGGCCCGGGACCCGTCCGTGAAGACGATATCGAACAGAACGGAGCCCCGCTCCTGCGGTCTCGACTTGATGCGCTTGGCCATAGGTGCTGATACGCCGCCGGAATCGGTCGCGGCAAGGCGCGGTGCCGGGCGGGGGGTTGCGCGGCGCGCACTGCCGGGCCCGCGCGCCGCCCCGCTCCCGCCGCGATCCCTCCGCCGCCCGCACGACAGGGCGCCGGCAACCGAGGACGCGCGCGTGATACCCTGGGTTCATCTCGATACCGGGTCCGTGCCCGGCGGCGGCACCGACCTGCGCCTGATGCGGCGCGGCGACGAGTTCGCCATCATGGCCGACACGATCGAGCTGATGAACAACCGGCGCAGCGGCTCGGAGGTGGCGCTCGCGGCGATGACCTGCGCGCGGCTCCGGGACCGGCCCCGGGCTCGGATCCTGATCGGCGGCCTCGGCATGGGCTTCACCCTGCGGGCGGCCCTCGAAGGCCTCGGGCCGGAGGCGCAGGTGGTGGTGGCCGAGCTGGTGCCCGCCGTGGTCGCCTGGGCCCGGGGGCCGCTCGCCCACGTCTTCGCCGGCTGCCTCGACGATCCGCGGGTCGACCTGCAGGAGGCCGACGTCAACCGCCTGATCCAGGCCGGCCCGGAGCGCTACGACGCGATCCTGCTCGACGTCGACAACGGCCCGGAGGGGCTGATGCGCAAGGCGAACGACCGGCTCTACGACAATTGGGGCCTCAAGCGCGCCCGCTGGGCCCTGCGGCCGGGCGGCATCCTGGGCGTCTGGTCGGGCGCCCCGGACCGGAAGTTCAAGAGCCGCCTGCAGCGCTCCGGCTTCGCGGTCGACGAGCAGCGCGTGCACGCGAGCGGCCGGGGCAGCGGCCCGAAGCACGTGGTCTGGCTCGGGACCCGGACCGAGGGGCGGGCCGAAGGCCCGGGCCAGGGGGACCAGCGCCGGAGCGACGACCGGGCGGCGGGCGGCTCCGGACCGCGCGGTCCGGCCCAGGGCCGGCGGCGGCCGGCGCGCTAGGGCGGCCCTCGAGCGTGCCGCGGCGGTCCGGACGAGACGGGCGTCTCCGGTCCGGGCAGCCCCGCCACGCCCCTGTGCCGCGCGGGAAAGGGGCTCCGCGCGGCGGACGGCCCGGGCTCGGCGATCGCGCCCCCGCCCCGACCCGGAACGGCTCCGCCGGCCGGGGCTGCCGCGCACGGTCGCACCCCCTGTCCCGGCGCGGGACGCTCACGCACATTCCCGGCATGGGTGCGACGGGCGGGCATCTCTACACGGTCGAGGTCAGGCCGAGCCGGCATGATCCCGGCCGCTTCACCTGGGCGATCCGCGACCGCGGCAAGCTGGTCCGGGGGTCGTACCGCCCTCACACGTCCGAGCACGCGGCGCGCGCCGTCGCGGAGGCCGAGATCGAGCGCCTGATCGGCCAGGACGGTCGGGCCGGCGGCGCCTAGACCCGTTCCTCGCGCGGCCCGATTTCAGGTCCGCTCGAAGGGTGACGCGCGCCGCGCGGTCAACGCCCTCGCGGCCCCCGCGCGGCACCATGCGGAATTCGCATGGCCGCGCGGTCGGACCCGGGCACATATGCATGCCTCCGCGCCGCCCGATCCATTGCATGCCGCAATGCGGCAATCTATGTTTGCATTGCGGGATGGCGATGGCGTCGCGATCCCGCTGCCCTTCTTGGGCGTTTCCTCCCTAGACTTCGGGCCGCTCCTTCGGGAGTGGCCTTTTTTGTTCGCGCCGTCCGACCCGCGACGCGGTCGGTTCGGCGACGTGTCGCCCGAGCGGAACTCGGAGCTTGGCGGTACGTTTTTCCGCCATGGAACACTATCGCTCCACCCTCGGGACCACTGCCGTTGCCGTATTCGGGCTCGTGGCAGCCGCGCATATTCTGCATCCGGGCAATTACGAGGTGCAGACGCGCCCCGCACGTCCGGCCGTGACGGACGCGGCACCGGTCACGCAGAGCGCCTGGGTCGATCCGCCGGCCAAGCTGGCCGCGCCGGAGACCACCGGCGCGCTGGCGGCCGTCCCGGCGCCCCGGGTGGCGGCGGCCGTCCCGGCCACAGCCATGCCGGCCGCACCGCTCCCCGCCGAGATGGCGCGCCCGGCCGAGCCGCCGCGCAAGACCGCGGCGCACCGCGCGAAGGGAACGGAGCGCGGCGTCCATCGGGCAGCACGCCTCCGCCACGCCGCCGTCGTCCGCACCGCGGAATCCGACCGGCCGGCGGCCGCCGCGCCGCAGACCGCGCCGGTGGCCGCCCCGTCGCAGAAGATCGATCCGATCGGCGACATCATCCGCGGCCTCGGCTTAGGCCGGGACGGCTGAGCCGGTCCCAGGGCCCGAATTCCTACTCGACGTGGAGGGTGAGCTTCATCTTCGGGTGAATGCCGCACTGGATGACGAAATCGCCCGGCTCGACCAGCGTCAGCCGCGTCTCGGCGCCGGGTTCCTGAGCGCCGGCATCGAACGAGAACCGCTCCGCCTCGATGAAGGCGTGGTGGGTCAGGCGCGCGTCGCCGTTGCGCAGGGCGATGGTGTCGCCGCGGCGCAGGTACAGGTCGGTCGGCATGTACCGGCCCGCCTTCTGCAGCACGATCCGGGTCGCGGCCGGGAGCGAGGCCCGGGCCGTCTCGAGGCCGATACCCGCCCCGGCCAGGGCCAGGATCCCGGCGAACACGAAGGGGCGCAGGCACCTGCTGCGGAGGGACATGACCGATATCCAGACGTGACGCGCTGCGGGCCGGACTCCGCGGGGCACTGGCCGTGCGGCCGCGCTTGCCGCCGCGCGCATGGTGCGATGCGGCCCCTCAACCGGGCACTACGATGTCCGGTAAAACTTTAGCGATATAAACCTATGTAGAGCGTCGATACAGATAAATAAATCGGTTTATCTGTATTCGGTGTGAGTTTCCGCGCTGTCACGGCGGCATCCCCGCGACGCCAGGACGGCCCGGACATGCTCGCGGAAGACCTGGACACGGGCCGGCAGCTCGCGCCCGGCCAGGGTGACGGCACGCAAGGTGCTGCTGCGGGTCGCCCACGGGCCGAGCACGCGCACGATCTGCCCGGCCTCCACGGCCCGGGCGGCCACGAGGCTCGGGAGGTGGCCGATCCCGGCGCCCGCGAGGGTGAGACGGAGCGCGGTCGCGAAGTCGCTGACCCGGATCGCCGGGCTCAGGGACAGCGGCTCCGTGCGGCCCTGGCCGTCGGAGAGGGTCAGCCCGGCCGTGCCGATCCGTTCCCGGGCGAGGATCAGGTCGTGGTCGCGCAGGTCGGCGAGGTCCGCCGGGGCCGGGCGGCGCTCCAGGTAGGCGGGGGCGGCGTAGAGGGCCAGCGCCAGGGTCGCGAGGACCATCGCGCGGTAGCCGGTCTCCTCCGCGCCGCCCAGCCGCAGGGCGAGATCGATCCGGTTGGCCGCGAGGTCGAGCCGCGCGTCGGTGTTGAGCATCTCCACGGTGATCTGCGGGTAGGCGGACCGGAAGCTCGCGACGATCTCGGGCATCACCTCGATCCCGAAATCGATCGAGGTCGTGATCCGCAGGTGCCCCGCCGGCACCGTGCGGGCGTCGCGGGCGGTCTCGGCCGCCTCGTCGAGGAGTGTCAGGCTGTCCTGCGCCTTGGCGTAGAAGGCGAGGCCCTCGGCGGTCGGCGACACCGCCCGGGAGGTTCGCGCCATCAGCCGGACGCCCAGCGCCTGCTCCAGGCGGGAGATCCGCCGGCTGACGCTGCCCTTGGTTTCCTGCAGAGTCGCTGCGGCGGCCGTCACCGTGCCGAGATCCACGACGGCGCAGAAAGCCCGCACATCGTCGAGCCCGCCCCGGAAGGTTTCCGTTCTCGCAACCATGGGGTTCCGGATAGCAGGCTCAACCGGTGCCGTGAACGGGTCTACACGGCGGCTGCGGCGCAGCGACTCGCGCTCGGCCGTCTGCTCTGCAGGAGACACCCTTGAAGTCGATTCTCGCCTCCGGCCTTCTGGCCCTGCTGGTCGCCACCCCGGTCGCCACCCCGGTGCTGGCCCAGACACCGCCGACCCGCGACCCCGCCCAGATCCAGGCCGGCACCTACGCGGTCGACCCCGGCCACACCCAGGTCGGCTGGCGGGTCTCCCACATGGGCTTCTCGAACTACGCGGGCGGCTTCTCGGACGTGTCCGGCACGCTGGAGCTGCAGCCGAAGAACCCGGCCGCCGCCAAGCTGTCGGTGAAGATCCCGGTCGCCTCGGTGACGACGACCAGCGCCAAGCTCACCGACGAGCTCAAGGGCGACCAGTGGCTCGACGCCGCCAAGTTCCCCGACATGACCTTCGTGTCCACCAAGGTCGTGCCCGCCGGCAAGGACCACGCGAAGGTGACGGGCGACCTGACGCTGCACGGCGTGACCAAGCCGGTGACGCTCGACGTCACCCTGGTCGGCGCCGGCGTGAACCCGCTGAGCAAGAAATACACGGTCGGCTTCGAGGCCACCGGCACGCTCAAGCGCTCCGAGTTCGGGGTGAAGACCTACGTGCCGCTGATCGGCGACGAGCTGCACCTCACGATCGCGGGCGCCTTCGAGAAGCAGGACTGAGCTGGGAGGATCCGCCATGGCGAACGGGGTCTCCGCGCGGCGGTACTCCGCCGTGGCGATCCTGCTGCACTGGGCGAGCGCGCTGGGCGTGCTCGTCCTGATCGGTCTGGGCCTGACCATGACCCATGCGGGGTTGGCGCCGCTGCGCCAGTTCCAGCTCTACCAGTGGCACAAGTCGGTCGGGATCACCGTGCTGGCGCTGACCGCCCTGCGCGTCCTCTGGCGCCTGACCCACCGGCCGCCGCCGCACCCGGCCGGGATGCCGGCGCGGGAGCGCCGGGCGGCCGGCGCGGCGCATGCCCTGCTCTACCTGCTCCTCGTCGGGCTGCCCCTGACCGGCTGGGCCGTGGTCTCGCTGTCGCCGTTCAACATCCCGACGGTGCTCTACGGGATCGTGCCCTGGCCGCACCTGCCGCTGGCGGGCCTCGCCCCCGACCCCGCCGCCGCCGAGGGCGTCCTGAAGCGGGTCCACGCCCTGGGGGCGTGGTTCCTGGCGGCTCTGCTCGCAATCCACGTGGCGGCGGCCCTGCGCCACCACCTCCTCCTGCGCGACGACGTGCTGCGCCGCATGCTGCCGGGGCGCAGCACGTCGATCACCCCGACCGTGGAGCCGACCCGATGAACGCGCGTCACCTCTGCCTGCTGGCAGCTCTCCAGGCCGCCCCCCTGCCGGCGGCGGCCGCCGAGTGGGCGGTCGATCCGGGCAAGAGCGCCATCCGGTTCTCCGGCGTGCAGGTCGGCGTGCCGTTCACCGGGCGGTTCGAGCGGTTCAAGGCCGACATCGATCTCGACCCCGCCAAGCCCGAGGCGGGGCACGCGCTCGTGCTGGTCGACCTCGCCAGCGCCCGGACCGGCGACGTCCAGCGCGACGAGGCCCTGCCGCAGAAGGACTGGTTCGACGTCAAGGCGGGGAGCGAGGCGCGCTTCGAGGCGACCCGCTTCGTCGACAAGGGGCAGGGCGACTACGCGGCGATCGGGACGCTGACGATCCGCGGCACGAGCCGGCCCGTGACGCTGCCGTTCCACCTGACCCTGGCGGGCGACACCGCGCGCGCCGCGGGGCGCGTCGGCCTCGTCCGCACCGAGTTCGGGGTCGGGCAGGGGGCCTGGGCCTCGGGCCAGTGGGTGGCGCTCGACGTCGGAGTCGAGGTCGACATCGTCGCGACGGCGCGGCCGGCAGTCGGACACTGACGCGGGCCGCGCGCGGCGACAGGCGGACGGTCCGAATCCCGCGGGCGCCCGGACTCGTCCCGGCGCGCCCTTTACCCCGGCCGGTCCTCCGAGCCGGTCCCCAGCGCCCGCTGGACCATGACGCTGTCCGACCAGTGGCCGTACTTGAAGCCCACCGCCCGCAGGTAGCCGACCCGCTCGAACCCGCAGGCCTCGTGGAGCCGCAGGGAGGCCGCGTTCTCGGCGTCGATGTAGCCGATCATCTGGCGGTAGCCGCCCGCCGCGCAGGCCTCGATCAGGGCCGGCAGCAGGCGCCGGCCGATCCCGGCATGGAGGTGGTCGGGATGCACGTAGATCGAGTGCTTGAGCGTGTAGCGGTAGGCGGGCCGCTTCCGGAACGGCACCGCGTAGGCGTAGCCCGCCACGGCGCCGTCGCGATCCGCTACGAGGTGGGGCAGGCGCTTCTTGCGCATGGTCTTGCGCCGGCGCTTCAGGTCGTCGGGGAGCAGCCGGTCCTCCTCGGCGACGCCGACGTCGCTGACGCCCCGGCTGATGTGGTGCTCGTAGATCGCCACCATCGCCTCGACATCGGCGTCCGAGGAGGCGCGGATGACGATGTCGGGGCAGGACCGGGCCGGGACCGGGCCGGGCGTCTCGACCTCGATCTCCATCAGACCCCCTCCCGCGCCACGTAGGTGTGGAAGCGGATCCGCCCGTCCGGGTCGACCTCGCGGTAGACGCCCTGGATCTCGGCCTCGAAGCCCGGGAACAGGTTGGCGGAGGCCTCGAACATCTTGAAATAGTCGAGCATGGGCTTGGCCCTTTCGTCCAGGCGCTCGCCCGGCAGCACCGTGCCGATGCCCGGCGGGTAGACCAGCATCAGCGTGGTGGCGATCCGCCCCTCGGCCTCGGCGATCGGCACGTAGTCGACCTTGTTGCGGGTCAGCAGCTGGGCGGCCTTCTTGGGCGGCATCACCATCTCGGGCAGGTGCTCGGGGGCGAATTGGCGCCGCTGCAGCGCGGAGGTGCCGGCCTCCCGGTGGAAGGCGTGGAACTCGCCGCAGAGGTCGCGCAGGCGCACGCCGCGGTAGCGGTTCGGCCGGCGGTTGACGAATTCCGGCATGGCCTCCTCCAGCGCGACGTTGTCGTCGTGGAGCCGCTTGAAGGCGACGAGGCCCGAGATCAGCGTGCCGGCCTTGGAGGATTCGACCCCCGGGGTCAGCAGGAAGAGCAGCGAGTTCAGGTCGTTCTTCTCGGCGACGATCCGGTTCTCACGCAGGTATTGCGCCACGATCGGCGCCGGCACGCCGTGCTGGGCGTAGGCCCCCGTGTGCCGGTCGAAGCCGGGGGTCAGCACGGTGAGCTTGTTCGGGTCGGTGATGGCGTAGCCCGGCGCCACGTGGCTGAAGCCGTGCCAGCGCGCGCCCGGCTTCAGCTCCCAGTGGCGCGGCGTCGCGGCGAGCTCGTCGGTCGGCACGCTCTCCCACGGCACCTCGGCGCCCTCGGCGTTCACCGTCACGTCCGGCACGAACGGGTCGAAGAACCAGCGCCGGGCGGGGTCGCGCTCGTTCTCCTCGAACTCGCGCCGGATCGCCCGGACCTTCTTGCGCCACTCGATCCCGAGGCGGATCGTGTCGTCCCACAGGATCATGCCGGAGCGCCCCTTCATCATCTGGGCGCCGACGTCGAGGGAGGCGAACAGGGGATAGAAGGGTGACGTGGAGGCGTGGACCAGGAAGCTCTCGTTGAGGCGCTTGTGCTCGACCCGCCGGGTCTGGCCGCGGATATGGCCGTCGCGGGTGTGGATCTGCGAGGCCTGGCTGAAGCTCGCGAGCTGCTTGTGGGTCGACTGCGTGGCGACGATGCCGGGCGAGGTCTCGTCGAGGCCCGTCAGCCCCATGGCGAAGCGCCTTGCGTAGAGCGGGTGGAACTTCATGAAGCCCGCCCAGGCCTCGTCGAACAGGATGTAGTCGCAGAGGTGGCCGATCTTCTCCAGGATCTCCTGGGCGTCGTAGATCGTGCCGTCGTAGGTGCACTGCTCGATCACCGCGACGCGGAACGGCCGCTCCCGGCGCCACGCCTCCGGATCGGTCACCAGCGGGTTCCGGCGGATCTTCTCCCGGATCCGGCCTTCGTCGAGAGCTTCGTGGAAGATCGGCCCGATCAGGCCGTACGCGTTCCGATCCGTTTCCAGGAAGATCGGGATGCCGCCGCCCAGGAACAGGGCGCCGTGGTGGGCCGCCTTGTGGTTGTTGCGGTCGAACAGGACGAGGTCGTCCTCCGCCACCAGGGAGGACAGGACGATCTTGTTGGACGCCGAGGTGCCGTTGAGGACGAAGTAGGTCTTCTCCGCCCCGAAGATCTTGGCGGCCTCCTTCTGGGCCTTCAGCGCCGGGCCCTCGTGGGTCAGCAGGTCGCCGAGGTCGAGGACCGAGTTGTCGAGGTCGTCGCGGAAGATCGCCTCGCCCAGGTGCTCCACGAAGATCCGGCCGATGGGGGACCGGTTGTAGAAGATGCCGCCGTTGTGCCCCGGGCAGGTCCAGAGCTGGTTGCCCTTCTCGGCGTAGTCGACGAGCGCGCCGAAGAACGGCGTCTTGAGGGTCTCGGCGTACTGCGTGACCCGGCTGACGAGGCCGCGGGCGATGAATTCCGGCGTCTCCTCGGCGAGGAAGATGTAGCCGTCGATGAAGTCGAGGAGCTCGACCGGGATGTCCTCCAGCCGCTTGCGGCGGACCATGATGACGATCGGCATCTCCAGGCCGCGCCGGCGCATCATGTCGATGAGGGCGGCCGCCTTGCCGTCGAGGCCGCGCTTGCCCCAGTCGACCACGAGGCAGCCGACCGCCGCGTCGGTCTGGACCGCGATGGCCGCGTCCTCGACGCGCCGGGCGCGCACCACCTCGAAGCCGCGCTGCTCCACGGCCGCGACGATCTGGTTGACGCGCGCGCCCTCGAGATCGTCCGGGTCGAAGGCCGGGGCGCACATCAGGACCGTGAAGCGGCGGTGGAAGTCCATGGAGCCCTCTCTGGCCTCGGATGCAGCGGGTGGCTTTCCGGCCCGTCTGCGACGATTGCATGACACGGTGCGCGGCGGGCGGTCGCGGTCCGGACGAAAGGGCGTGATCCGCCGGGGGCGGGGATGTCGGGAGCGCGGCCTTCTCGCCCGCTCCCTCATCCTCAGGTGCTGGAGCGAGGCGGAAGCCTCGAAGGAGGCCTCCAGAGGCCAGCGCGATCCCTGGAGCCTCCCCTCCGAGGCCCGCCGAGGCGGGCACCTCAGGATGAGGCTGTTGGTCGGAGGCCCGTCGCGCGGCCCGCGGCGGTCCCCGGTCTCAGGGTGTCACGGCGCGCGGCGCCGCTCCCAGACATCCGGGTTGACCAGCCCGCCCGGCCGCCGGCCGGCGAGGACGTCGACCACGCGGGTCGCGGCGGTCTCGGCGGTGCGGATCAGGGCCGCGCCGGTGGAGCCGCCGACATGGGGCGTCAGGATCGCCCGGGGCTGGCGGGCCAGCGGGTGGTCGACCGGCAGCGGCTCCTGGGCGAAGACGTCGAGCCCGGCGCCCGCGATCGTGCCGCCCTCCAGCGCCTCCACCAGGGCCGCCTCGTCGATCAGGCCGCCGCGGCTGGTGTTGATCAGGAAGGCGTCCCGCTTCATCCGGGCGAGCTGGTCCCGACCGATCAGGCCGCGGGTGCCCGGGGTCAGCGGCACGTGCAGGGAGACGATGTCCGCCTCCGCCAGGAGCGCGTCGACCGAGGCGGCCCGCAGGGCGCCGGCATTGGCGAAATCGGCGTCCGGGCGGCTCGGGCCGTAGGCCAGCACCCGCAGCCCCAGGGCGGCGGCGAGCCGGGCGGTCGCCTGCCCGATCGCCCCGAAGCCGACGAGACCCAGCGTCAGCCCGGCGAGCTCGATCAGCCGGGCGGTGAACTTGAAGCTGTCGTCGCCGGTCCGGACCGAGCGGTCGGCCTCCGGCAGGGCCTTGGCCAGGGCGAAGATCAGCGCCAGCGTCTGCTCGGCCACCGAGACGGCGTTGGCGCCGGGCGTGTTGACCACCACGATCCCGGCCGCGGTCGCCTCGGCGGTGGCGACGTGGTCGGTGCCGGTGCCGTGCACGCCGATCACCCGCAGGGCCGGCGCCGCCGCGATGGCGCGTGCCGGGAAGCCGGTGTTGCGGGTGATGACGGCGACGCAGTCGGCGACCTCGCGGGCCAGCGTCTCGGAATCGGTCCCGCTCGCCGGGCGCGGCTCCAGCCCGGCCGCGCGCAACCGGTCGAGGCCCGCCGCGTGGATCGGCTGGACGATGAGGCACGGACCGGTGATCACGGGAAAACCTCTGCACAAGAGGAGGGGTGACGGGCAAGTTTCGCGCCGGGCCCGTCTAGGCGGGGTGGGCAACCCTGGCAACCGGGCGCCCCGGTCCCCGCCGCGGCGACCCGCTCGGACGCGCGATCCACACCCGATCGCGGCCGGGTCGCGCCCCGCCCGGCCCGACGATCCCGGCCGCGCGCCTCGGCCGAGATCCGGCCTCGCCTTCCGCGAAATCGCCGGCTCGACCGTGCGACGATGGCCGAGGCACTGATAAAGATGTCGTTCGGCGTATGAGGTCAGTATAGAACGTGTTCAATATCGGTCCTCCAGATCCGTCCCGCGCGCGGCGGCTGTAATTGTAATTACTCCAAATGTATTTTTGACATCTGTAGAGATATTTGCTGCCTTGCTCCGTGATTCGGAGCCTCCGTCGCGACAATGCGGTCCCACGACTTCTCAATACCTGTTTCCGCGCGGACCCGGCGCCGACGGCGCGCGGCCCGGCCGGTTCTCCCGATGGCCGTCCTGCTGGGCTTCGTCGGTTCCGGGCCGCACGCCGCCCGCGCGGAGGAGGCGGGGGCCGGCCGGGATGTCCAGCTCGGCGAACTCTCGGTCGAGGGTGCGGCCGCGCCGCGCGGCCCGATGCCGGCCTATGCCGGCGGTCAGGTGGCGCGGGGCGGGCGCCTCGGCCTGCTGGGCGATACCGAGACGCAGAAGGCACCCTTCAGCATCGCCAGCTACACCGACACGCTCATCCGGGACCGGCAGGCGCGGACTTTGTCCGAGACCCTGGTCCTCGACCCGTCGGTGCGCGCCACCCAGACCACGGGGGCGCCGTTCGACTCCTTCTCCATCCGGGGCTTCCCGGCCAACGAGAACACCAGCGGCGAGGTCGCCTTCGACGGGCTCTACGGCATCGCCCCGAGCTTCCGCATCTTCACCGACTACGTGGAGCGCATCGAGGTCCTGAAGGGGCCGTCCGCCGCCCTGACGGGGGTGTCGCCGAACGGCGCGGTCGGCGGCGTGGTCAACATCGTCCCCAAGCGCGCCGGAGCGGACCTGACGCGCGTCACCCTGGATTACGGCTCGTCCGCCTGGGGCGGCAGCCAGGTCGACGTCGCCCGCCGCTGGGGTCCGGGCCGGGAATGGGGCGCCCGCGTCGTCGGCAGCCTGCACGGCGGCGCCACGCCCTTCGACCGCCAGACCGAGACGACCGGCGTCGGGGCCCTGGCCCTCGACTACCAGGGCGACCGGTTCCGCGCGTGGCTCTACCTGCTGGCGCAGACCGACCGCTTCGACGCGCCGCTGCGCCCGTTCCTCCTGCGGGCCGGCGTGCCCGTGCCGCGGGCGCCCGACGGCCGCCTGAACCTGACCCAGCCCTGGGAGTACTCGGACGTCGACGATCGCGGCGGCCTGCTGCGCACCGAGTACGACCTGACCGACCAGGTCACGCTGTTCGCGGATGTCGGCGGCGGGCAGACCGGGGTCGAGCGCTACTTCCAGTCGGCGCCGACGATCCTCAACGGCCGCGGCGACACGACCAGCACGCCGCAATTCTACGCGCTGGGCGTCGACAGGCTGACCTACGACGGCGGCGTCCGGGCCCGGTTCGAGACCGGCTTCATCCGTCACGCCCTGACGGTGCAGGGCTCCGTGTACGACGAGGCCACGGCACGGCGGTTCTCGCCCGGCCGGGGCGCCTACCTGTCGAACCTCTACGCGCCGGCCCTCGTCCCGTACATCGCGCCGATCTACGGCGTCGGCCGGCCCCGCCTGTCCGACAGCACCCTGTCGGGGATCGCGGTGGCCGACACGCTGTCGGCCCTCGACGAGCGCGTCCTGCTGACCCTGGGCGTGCGCCGCCAGCGCGTTGAGGCGCACAATTACGTGTCGAATGTCGGCACGCTCGCCTCGTCCTACGACAGGAGCGCCACGACCCCGATGGTCGGCCTCGTGGTGCGGCCCTGGGACTCGGTCTCGCTCTACGGCAACTACATCGAGGGCCTGAGCCGCGGCGACGTGGCCCCGGCGGTGGCGACCAATTCCGGCACGATCCTGGCGCCCTACGTGGCCCGGCAGGTCGAGGCGGGCGTCAAGCTCGATCTCGGCCGGTTCGGCGCCACGCTCGGCGCGTTCCGGATCACGAAGCCCGCGGGCGAACTCGGGCCGCAGGGGCGCTTCGCGGCGACGGCCGAGCAGCGCGTCGGCGGGCTCGAGCTGAGCCTGTTCGGCGAGATCACCCCGCAGGTGCGGGTGGTCGGGGGCGTCACCCTGCTGGACGGACGCCTCGTCCGGACAGCGCTCGCCGCCAATCGCGGGCACCGGCCGATCGGCGTGCCGGAGGTCCAGGCGAGCCTGGGTGCCGAGTGGGACCTGCCCGGGTTACCCGGCCTGACGCTCAACGGCGCGGTCATCTATACGGGGCGGCAGTTCGTCGACCTCGCGAATACCCAGGCGCTGCCCGACTGGGCCCGCCTCGACCTCGGCCTGCGCTACACGACCCTGGTCGCAGAGCGCCGGACGACCTTCCGGGCCAGCGTCCTCAACGTGACCGACGCGCGCTACTGGACCGGCGTCGCCTCGTTCGGCACCTTCTTCCAGGGCGCGCCGCGCACCTACCTGCTGTCGATGGCGGTGGATCTCTGAGCCGGGCCGGCCGCGCCGGATCTGCCGGACCGCGCGATGTTTCACGGGAAACATTTTCTTAACCCTGAGGGCCGCCAGCGCGGGACCGGACCGCTGTTGCAGCGGTGCCGTCGCGGCGCCGCGGCCGCCGGGTTACCACCGGTCCGGCATGACGACATCGAGCTGGCGCACCCTCCGAAACGTGCAGGCGCGGAAACGGCTGGAGAAGGCCCTGCCGGCGGTCTTCCCGGTGCCGGTCCTGCAGCACGCCCTCGCGCGGCCCCTGATCCCGCCGACGCCGCGGCTCGCCGTCGAGAGCTACTGGCGCAACCACATCCTCCGGGCCGACCGGCTCGCCCGGGCGCTGGCGGCCCGCTCCGGGACACCGGAGGGCTGGAGCTGGCAGCTCGGCGGCGCGGGCCGGGCCGGGAGCTTCCGCCTGCCGCCGGCCCCTTTCCGCGACCCGGCCTTCGCCCGCGGCCGGGGCGCCTGCTGCATCTGCGGCCAGCCGGTCTACCGGTTCGGCTGGCACCGGGATCTCTGGGCGCGCGGCGCGCCCAACACCAATGCCGGCTGGCACGCGGCCTGTGTGGCGGCCTGGAAGTTCTGGATCGCGCCGCACGCCCAGGTCCGGGCGCTGAAGCTGCGCCAGCGCCACCGCTGCACCACCACCGGCAAGCGCCTGCTCAGGACCGCCGAGGTCGACCATCTGCTGCCGCTCTACCGGGTCTGGCGCGAGCACCGCGACGCGCCCTGGCCGGAACTCCTCGGCTACTGGGGCGCGCCGAACCTGCAGGTGGTCAACCGCGCCGCCCATGTCGACAAGTGCCGCGACGAGGCGGCCGAGCGCTCCCGGACCGTGCAGCTCGCCCGTTTCCGGGTGGTCGAGGACGAGTCCGGGTTCAGCGTGGTCGAGGAGGAGTGACCGGCCGGGTCAGCCGTCCAGGGCCTGGAAGGCCCGCGACAGGTCGGCCAGCAGGTCGGCCTCCGCCTCCAGGCCGACCGACAGGCGCAGCAGCCCGTCGGTGATGCCCGCGATGGCGCGCGCCTCCGGGTCCATCGCCGCGTGCGTCATGGTCGGCGGATGGGCGATCAGGCTCTCGACGCCGCCGAGCGACTCGGCCAGCGTGAACACCCGCAGGGCCTCGACGAAGGTCTTCACCGCCGCGCGGCCGCCGGCCAGCTCGAAGCTCAGCATCGCCCCGAAGCCTGCCTGCTGCGCCTTGGCCAGGGCGTGCCCCGGATGCGTGGGCAGGCCGGGATAGTGCACCCGGGCCACCGCCGGATGGGCGTCGAGGAAGGCCGCCAGGGCGGCGGCGTTGCGCTGCTGCTGCTCCACCCGCACGAACAGGGTGCGCAGGCCCCGGAGCGTCAGGTAGGCGTCGAGGGGCGAGCCGGTGACGCCGATCGTGTTCGCCCAGGCGGCGAGGTCCTCGCCCACCGCCTTGTCGGCGGCGATCACGGCCCCGCCGATCACGTCGGAATGGCCGTTCAGGAACTTGGTGGTGGAATGGACGACCAGATCCGCCCCGAGGGCGATCGGCTGCTGCAGGGCGGGCGACAGGAAGGTGTTGTCCACCACAGCCAGCGCGCCGGCCGCCTTCGCGTCTGCGGTGATGCGCCGGACATCGACCACGCGCATCAGCGGGTTGCTGGGCGTCTCGATCAGCACGACCTTCGGCCCCTGGGCCAGGGCCGCCGCCAGCGCGTCCGGATCGGTCTGGTCGACGAAGGCGACGCGGTAATGGCCCCGCTCCGCGCGGAAGCTGAGCAGGCGGTGCGTCCCGCCGTAGCAATCGTGCGGCGCGACCAGGAGATCGCCGGGCCGCAGGCTCGACAGGGCGAGGTCGAGGGCCGCCATGCCGCTCGCCACCAGGACGGCGCGGGCGCCGCCCTCGAGCTTGGCGATCGTGTCGGCCAGCGCGTCCCGGGTCGGGTTGCCCAGGCGCGAGTAATCGTAGGGGCCGGGCTGCTCGAAGGCCGGGAACTTGAAGGTCGTCGACAGGTGGATCGGCGCGATCACCGCGCCGAAGGCCGCGTCCTGGGCCACGCCGTTGGCCGCCGCGACGGTACGCGCCGCTAATCCCTCTGACATCGCCTCGTCCTCCACGCAGAGATCGCCCGCCCCGTCCGACCGGGGCGTGCGTTCTTTATGGAGAACGGATCAGACTTTCAAGAGAACGAGAGCGCCGTTTCGGGGGCGCGGCCGTCCCGGCCGGCCTCGACCGCCAGGGTGCCATGCTGGCGAAGACCCCGTCCCGGCGGATCAGCGCGTGCAGCAGCGCCGCCGCCAGATGCGCGAGGATCAGGGCGAACAGCCCGTAGGCCAGCGCGGTGTGGAGCCGGCGCAGGGCCGCGTACAGCATGGGGTCCGGCGGCAGGATCGGCGGCAGGACCACCGGGCCGGCGAGGATCACGGGATAGCGCGCCGCCGACAGCATCGCCCAGCCGATCAGCGGCATGGCCAGCATGAGGCCGTAGAGGAGGATGTGCGAGCCGTGGGCCGCGCGCCTCTGCCAGACCGGAAGATTCGCCGGCAGCGGCGGCGGCGCGTGGCGCCAGCGATTCGCCAGTCGGAGCCCGGCGAGCAGCAGGATCAGGATCCCGAGCGGCCGGTGCAGGGCCACGAGGGTGCTGTAATCGGCGAGCGAGGTCACCATGGCGGCGCCGATGAGCAGCATCGCCAGGATCAGCGCCGCCATGGTCCAGTGGAGCAGGCGCGCGGGCCGGTTGAAGCGGGCGGTCTCCGTCACAGGGCGGCTCCGTGGATGGCGGCCCCGGTCAAGGCGCTCGGCGTCTTGGTCTCGCCGGCGCGGCGGGTGACGGATTGCGCGTAGGCCGCCGACCGGGCGCTCAGCAGCGGGTCGTCGCTCGGCGCGATGCCGTCCGGCAGCACCAGCGGATCGAAGTTGATGTCCCGGCAGGTGGAGGCGGCCTCCGGCGTCGCCGCCGTGAGGGTCAGGGTGCCGACATCCACCGTCGCGCGGTCGGCGGGCCAGGGCAGCGTCGCGTCGGCGGTGGGGTCGCCGGCTTGGCCGAGCGTGACGATCAGGTGCCAGTGCCGCGGGTTCTGCGCGAGCTGCGCGGCGAACGCGTCGAACAGGGCGTTCCGGTCGCCCGGCGCGGCGTCGACCGCCGGCACCGGGTCGGGGACGAGGGCCCAGCGCACCGGCCGGGTGCCGCCGTCCGCGGCGACGAACCGGAAGGCGTTCAGGCTCCAGTAGGTGCTGTCGGCGAAGCCCGCGGTCACGGTCCGGGCCTTGATCAGCGCGGCGGCCTTCGCGCTCTCCGGATGGTCCGCGAAGAAGGCCTTCAGGCGCTCCGGATCCGGCTTGCCGGTGGCGGGATCGGGCCTGGCCGCGAGGAGCTGCGCGTAGAAGGCCTCGGGCGTGCGCACCGGAAAGACCGGGATGTTGTTCATGCCGGTGCGCCACTCCTCGCCGTCCGGCAGCCGGAAGCGCAGGGCGAGGCTGCGCACGGTGGCGGCGGCGTCGGCCGCGTAGGGCTGTCCGCCGGCCAGCGCCACCCGCCCCTCGACCGGCGTCACGCGTCCCGCAGCGAACACGCCCGCCTTCGACAGGCGCGCGCCCGCGCCGCTGCCCGTGAAGCGGCCCGCGACGCACATCCCCTTGGCGTGATTGCGCCGGAAGCCGGGATGCGGCCCGTTCACCTGCTCGAAACGGTCGATGATCCGGGCCGGCGTGAGCAGGCCGGGCGAGAGCCAGCCGCCGGCATACGCGAAGGTGCCGGCGGTCCCGGCCAGCACCGCGCCGATGGCGGACAGGCGCAGGAGCAGCGCGCGCCCGGTCATGCCGGGGGGCGCGCCCGTGAGGTCGTGCAGCAGCGTCATCGAGTCCCTCGGAGTCGGTCACGATGACGCCTCTTCGCCCGCCCGCCGCGGCGGTTTCAGGCGGCGCGGGTCCCGTGACGCGCCGGGGGCCGGTCGCCCGCCTCGACCGGTGCGGCGGCGCACACAGCGTCGGCCTCCTGCGCCAGGGCGCGGGCGAGCAGGCCGGCCCGCCCGGCCCACAGGTCCCTCTCGTCGCGCAGCGCCCCGAGGCGGTCCTCGGAGGCGGCCAGCGCGACGCGCAGGGTGTCGATCTCCGCCCGCAGGTCGGTCGTGCGCTGCCGCTCGCTCGCCAGCGCCGCCTTGAGCACGCTGAGGGCGGCCTCGGTCGCGCCGCGCGTCCCGGCCGGCCGGCGCGGGGCCGGCTCGACCGGCGGCGTCCGGTCCTGGGCGGCAGACGGCGGCGCGAGAGGCGGCGGCGCGGCGACCGGCGGCGCGGGTTCCGGGCGCAGCCGCGCGATCTCGGCGCGCACCTGCGCGACGTCGAGCCCGGACGCCGCGCGCGGCTCGGGGACGGTCTCCGGAGGGACGGTCTCCGGAGGGACGGGTGCGGCGGCGACGGTCTCGGCGGCCGGGACGCCCTCCTCCTCGAGAACGAGGCCGTGCAGCATGGCGAAGACCCGGTCGCCGTCGAGCCGCGCGAGGTCGAACCCGCTCTCGGTCGCGAGGCCGCTGAAACGGGCCTGACCGCTGCGCGACGCGCCCACGAACGCCATCGACCAGTTCGCGAAGCCGCGGCTCTCGGCCGGGCCGCACTGCAGGACCGTGACGTCGTCGTGCCGCAGGTCGCGCTGGATCCGCTCGAAGGTCGCCTCGACGCCCTGCCGCGGGCCCTCCAGCACCTGCGCGAAGGCGCCCGCGTTGAACATCAGGGCGCCGGTCACGTCCAGCGCGGCGTTGTTCCGCCGGGACGCGTCCAGGATCTGCCGGACCGCGGCCATCGCCTCCGGCTCCGGGCCCTGGAGCAGGTTCTTGCTGGCGTAGACGAGGCGGTAGAGGTCGCTCATGGCTTTGCGTCCGGAAGGGGCGGGGAGTCAGGCCTGCGGGAAGGCGGCGAAGACCTGGCGCAGGTCCTCGGCGGGAACGGGCTTGCTGATCAGGTAGCCCTGCACGTCGGTGCAGCCCTCGAACCGGATGCGCTGCATCTGTTCGGACGTCTCGACGCCCTCCGCGACGGTGGTCATGCCGAGGCTCCTCCCCAGCCCCGCGATGGCCCGGATGATCGCCTCGCCGTCGGGCTTGCTGGTCAGATCCTTCACGAAGGACCGGTCGATCTTGATCTTGTCGAAGGGGAACGAGCGCAGGTAGCTGAGCGACGAGTAGCCGGTGCCGAAATCGTCCATGGAAACGCGAACGCCGAGCTCCCGCAGCCGGTGCAGGGTCTGGAGCGTCCGGTCGTTCTCCTGCAGCAGCACGCCCTCGGTGATCTCGACCTCGAGCCGCCGCGCCGGCAGCCCCGAACCCGCCAGGGCCGAGATGATCGTCTCCACGAGGCGGTCGCTCTTGAACTGCGCGGGCGAGACGTTGACCGCCACCGACATGGGGTCCGGCCAGGTCACGGCGTCGCGGCAGGCCTGCCGGACGACCCACTCGCCGATCGGGACGATGAGGCCGATCTCCTCGGCCAGCGGGATGAAGTCGAGGGGCGAGACCAGGCCGCGGTCGGGATGGCGCCACCGGATCAGGGCCTCGCAGCCGATCAGCGTGCCGCTCGCGAGCTGCATCTGCGGCTGGTAGTGCAGCTGGAATTCCCGCCGGGCCAGCGCCTGGCGCATGTCGAGCTCGAGCTTCCGGCGCGCCTGCATGCGGGCATCCATCTCCGGCTCGAAGAACCGGTAGGTGCCGCGGCCGTCGAGCTTGGCCCGGTAGAGGGCGAGGTCGGCGTTCTTCAGGAGCCGGTCGGCGTCGGTCCCGTCCGCGGGGGCGAGCGCCACGCCGACGCTGGCGCCGATCGTCAGGAGATGGCCCTCCACCATGTAGGTCCGGCCGATCAGGTCGACGACGCGGCGGGCGAGCGCCTGCGTGCCGGCCGCGTCGCGGATCCCGGCCTGCAGGATGACGAACTCGTCGCCGCCGATCCGCGCCACCGTGTCGGTGGCCTGCACCGTCGAGCGCAGGCGGTCGGCGACCGTCGCCAGCAGCGCGTCCCCGATCGGGTGGCCGAGGGTGTCGTTGACCGGCTTGAACCGGTCGAGGTCGATGAGCAGCAGGGCGAAGCCCTCGCCCGGGCGCGCGAGCCGCTCCAGCGCTGCGGCGAGGCGCTCGCGCAGGAGCAGGCGGTTCGGCAGGCCGGTGAGCGGGTCGAGCCGCGCCATCGCGTCGGCCCGGGCCTCGGTGGCCTTCCGGGTGCTGACGTCCTCCAGGGTGACGACCCAGCCGCCCTCCGCGAGAGGGTGGAGCTCGACCTGGACCGTGTGTGCCCGGCGCCGCACCTCGAACAGGGCGGGCTGCCGCCGGGCCAGCGCGCCGCGCAGGGCCCGCAGGGTCGCGTGCCGCGCCGGGGCGCTCCCGTCCCGCAGGGCCCGCAGCAGCGGCAGCGCGGCGGCACCGATCCTCGGCGCGACCGTCAGGCTCTCCAGGAGCCGCCGCGCCGGCGCGCTCGCCGCCACGACCGTCCCGGCCCGGTCGATCATCAGGAGGCCCTGCCGGGCCGCGTCGAGATAGGGAACCAGGGGGTCGCGCGCCGCGCCCTGCCCGGGCGGGATCGGGAACCCCGCGTCCCGGAGCGGCGGGCGGGCGGGCAGGGGATCCGGGCGCATGCCAGGGCCTCGCGGGAGTGCCGGGCAGCGCGCGGCGGGAAAACCCCGCCTGGATAGCCGGAAGGATGCTAATTCCGTGTTTAAACCGCCGAGAAATACGGTATTGACCTAGGTTAAGACCGTAAAAGCCGCGTGCTGTTCCCGCGCGGCCGGCGCGCCGCGCTCAGGCGGTGGCGAGCGCGGCCTTCGGGAGCATCATGTGGACGCCCTTGTTGCCGTCCACGGTCTGGGTGATCCGCAGGTTCCCGGCCAGGGAGCACAGCATGTAGGCTTGGTTGCGGGTGAGGGACGTCCGGTCGCAGACGAGGCGGATCATCCCGCGCACCGCCTGCCGCATCGCCTCGTCCAGGCTCTCGTGGAGGCCGATCGACATCAGGTCGGTCGGGGTCTCGGCGAAGGGCCACGCGTCCCGGAGGTCCTTCCGCACCGTCAGCCGGACGGTCCCGGTGAGCCCCGTCTCCAGGGCGGTGATGCAGACCTCCCCGTCGCCCTGCACCCCGTGGCCGTCGCCCGCGTAGAAGCCGCCGCCGGCGTTGAAGACCGGCAGGTACAGGGTCGTGCCGACCGTCAGCTCCTTGTTGTCCATGTTGCCGCCGAAGGCGCGCGGCACCGCGGAGCCCACGGGGCCCCAGGCGGCCGGCGGGGCGGTCCCCAGGATGCCGAAGAACGGGGCGAGGGGCAGCTCCGTCCCCCAGGGCAGCCGGCAGGTCCCGCGCGCCGCGTCGATGTCGGCGTGGACGGTCTCGTACTCGGTGAACTCGTCCGGCAGGGTGCCGAGCAGCGGCAGGATCGACACGAAGCCCCAGTCCAGCCGGAACTCGAGGTCGAGGATGTCGACCTGCAGCATGTCACCGGGCTCGGCGCCCTCGACGTGGACCGGCCCCGTCATGAAGTGCGGCCCCAGACCGCGCGGCAGGGTGTCGAGGGCGTGCAGCAGGTCCGCCGGGACCCGCGCGGGGTCGGGGTGGAGCGTCGCCCGGCCCCCGGCGGGATGCGCGTGCAGGGTGACGGTGTCGCCGGAGGCCACGGTCAGCACGGGCGGCCGCGCGGCGTCGAAGGTGCCGAGCACCATGTTCTCGGGGATGGCGGGGATCTCGTGGTGGCGCGGCATGGCGATTCCTCTGCGGCGGGGACGCGCGGCCGGGCGCGCCGGCGGGGCGCCCGCGCCGGACGGGTGTCGACGGCGGATGATCCGCGCTCGCCCCGGGATGCGGAAGACCAAAGTCGGTGCAGCCGCTCCTCCGCCTGCCCAGATCGGCGCCGCACCGCGCCGTCTGTGTGCGGAGTCCGAGCGGGAAGCGCGCAGCGGCCGCGATCCCGGAGCCGTGCGTCACGGGCTTGGCCGTCCTGCGTGCGGCCCCTTGCGCATCGCGGCGCCCGCGCCTAAATCCGCTCCACCGGCCACGACGGCACGCCGTCGGCCGGACCTTCCTTCAGCATCACCGGCCAGCATCGACCCTCCGGGGTCGCGACGCTGTCGGGCGCGGGCCCAGGCTCGCTCCGGGCCCGGCGACTGAGGGAGCGTCCATCGTCCAGCGCCGCACCGAGGGGCCTCCGGGCCGTTCCGCGCTGCGCTCTGTCGAGGGAGGCGCCGAGATCCGGCCCGGCCGGTTCGGTTCCCTCGCCGGGACAATGAGCGGTTGACACGGAAGTCTGGGGCAGCTTATACGGCGCCTCCCGACGCGGTCCGGAAGAAAAACCGGGCGGGCCGGACGGACTTCCCGAGGATAAGAAAAGTAGATCTGGCGAAGGCCGAGGTACTTGACTTCTCCTCAGCCGGTAATTACGAGAGTGATTACTGATCTTTGACAAGTTGGATTGAGGAAGGGAGACGCGGGCGGCGTTTGTCCTTGCGGCCGGGTCTTAGGACCTGGCGTGAGTAGACTTGTGCCGATCTGTTGTTTCTCTTTTGAGCTCACCGACGGGTGTATTGGCGCTGTGAAGCGTCGGGCACTTGGTCGATGTGAGGCTCCGTCTGAGAACTACGTGATC
>NZ_JBQEPK010000062.1:0-25685 GCF_052045615.1 Methylobacterium sp. 22177
ACGCTGAAGGTCGAAGGCCTGTACGTCAGCCTCGACCGCCAGAAGAACTCGGCCGGCGGCGTGTTCTACGGCAACCTCCTGCCCCCGAACGGCATCGCCTACCTCAACGGCGCCGCCGCCAAGACCGAGTTCGCCGTCGTCCGCGCCGGCCTGAACTACAAGTTCGGCTCGTACTGAGATCGAATGCCGGAGCCGGCCCTGCCGGCTCCGCGCAGGGGAAGGGCCCGGCCGCAAGGCCGGGCCCTTCTCGCGTTTCGGGGCCGCCGGTTCGGCCGGTCCGGGTGCGACAGGGAAGGCCGGAACCGGGCGCGCCGCCCGCGATTGAGACCGCGGCGCCCCACGGGGACCCGGACGGGGCCTTCCACGCAGGGATCGGGCGCGCGGAGCGATCAGCCATGCGAAGCCGAATCCTTCTCCTGTCGCTCGCCGCCCTCGGCCTGGCCGGCGCGCCGGCCTCCGCGCAGGACGCCAGTGTGATCGGCAAGGACACGATCCTGCCGGGCACGGGGCCGGGCACCTCGACGGACGGCAAGGGGGTGGGGCGGCTGATGGAGGCGGCGAACGCCGAGGACGCCGCCAAGCGGCAGGGACTCAAGCCCGTCAGCTTCCTGACCACGAAGATGATCGGCGTGACGGTGCGCAACGCCGCCGGCGACAGCGTCGGCAAGATCGACGATCTGCTGATCACCGACGGCGGGACGCTCAGGGCGGTGGTGATCGACGTCGGCGGCTTCCTGGGCCTCGGCAGCAAGCTCATCGCGGTCGAGCCGGGAGCCCTGGTTCTGCGGCCCGGCGGCGACCGGTTCTCGGCGGTCCTCAACATGGGCAAGGACGCGGTGGCGGCGGCCCAGCCCTTCGACCCGGCCAAGGCGATCGCGGCCCCGCGCTAGGCCGCGACCGGAGGCCGTCGCCCGACGCGGCGGGACCGCGCCGGGACTGCGTCAGATGTCGAGGTCGGCGCCCTCCGCGAAGGCCGCGCGCTCGCTGATGAAGGCGAAGCGCGCCTCGGGCTTGTTGCCCATCAGGCGCTCGACCGTGTCGCCGGTCGATTCCCGGGCCTCGTCCAGGACCGCGACGCGCAGGAGCGTGCGCTTCTTCGGGTCCATGGTGGTCTCCTTGAGCTGGGCCGGCATCATCTCGCCGAGGCCCTTGAACCGCCCGATCTCGACCTTGCCGCCCTTGAACACCGTCTTGACGATCCGCTCGCGATCCGCGTCGTCCCGGGCATAGGCCACCTTCGAGCCCTGCTGCAGCCGGTAGAGCGGCGGGATCGCGAGGTAGAGGTGGCCGCGGTCGATCAGCCTCGGCATCTGGCGGTAGAAGAACGTGATCAGCAGCGAGGCGATGTGGGCGCCGTCCACGTCGGCGTCCGTCATGATGATCACCTTCTCGTAGCGCAGGTCCGTCTCGCGGAAGGCCGTGCCGGTGCCGCAGCCGAGCGCCAGGGTCAGATCCGAGATCAGCTGGTTGGCGCCGAGCTTGTCGCGCGAGGCCGAGGCGACGTTCAGGATCTTGCCGCGCAGCGGCAGGATCGCCTGGGTCGCCCGGTCCCGGGCCTGTTTGGCGGAGCCGCCGGCCGAGTCGCCCTCGACGATGAAGATCTCCGAGCCCGCGGTGCCGGCCGCCGAGCAGTCGGCGAGCTTGCCGGGCAGGCGCAGCTTGCGGGTCGCGCTCTTGCGGGCGACCTCCTTCTCCTGGCGGCGGCGCAGGCGCTCCTCGGCCCGGTCGATCACCCAGTCGAGGAGCTTGTTGGCCTGGGCCGGGGAGGCGGCGAGCCAGTGGTCGAAGGCGTCGCGCACCGCCGTCTCGACGATGCGCTGGGCCTCCACGGTGGCGAGCTTGTCCTTGGTCTGGCCCTGGAACTCGGGCTCGCGGATGAACACCGAGAGCATCGACGCGCAGGTCGCCATGACGTCGTCGGTGGTTACCGCCGTCATGCGCTTGGCCTGGTTCACCCGCTCGGCGTGCTCGCGCAGGCCGCGCAGCAGCGCGACGCGGAGGCCCGCCTCGTGGGTGCCGCCCTCGGGGGTCGGGATGGTGTTGCAGTAGGAGTGCGAGAACCCGTCCTCGGCCACCATCCAGGCCACCGCCCATTCGAGCGACCCGTGCGAGCCCGGCTTGGTGATCTTGCCGGAGAACATCGCCTCGGTGACGAGCTCCTTGCCGTCGATGTCCCGGGCCAGATAGTCGCGCAGCCCGTCGGGGAAGCGGTGGACCGCCTCGGCCGGCACGTCCGCCAGCCCCTCGAGGAGGGCGGGAGCGCAGCGCCAGCGGATCTCGACGCCGCCGAACAGGTAGGCCTTCGAGCGCGCCATCTTGAACAGGCGGCGCGGGTCGAACTTCAGTGAGCCGAAGATCTGGGCGTCCGGGTGGAAACGGACCCGGGTGCCGCGCCGGTTCTGCACCCGGCCGACCAGCTCCAACGCGCCCTGCGCGTGACCGCGCGAGAAGGTCTGGCGGTAGAGGGTCTGGTTGCGCGCGACCTCGACCTCCAGCAGGTCGGAGAGCGCGTTCACCACCGAGATGCCGACGCCGTGCAGGCCGCCCGAGGTCTCGTAGACCTTCGAGTCGAACTTACCGCCGGCGTGCAGCGTGGTCATGATGACCTCGAGCGCCGACTTGCCGGGGAACTTCGGGTGCGGGTCGACCGGGATGCCGCGGCCGTTGTCGGTGACCACGAGGGCGCCGGATTCCTCCAGTTCCACCTCGATGAAGCTGGCATGGCCGGCGACCGCCTCGTCCATCGAGTTGTCGATCACCTCTGCGAAGAGGTGGTGCAGCGCCCGCTCGTCGGTGCCGCCGATATACATGCCGGGCCGGCGCCGGACGGGCTCCAGCCCCTCCAGCACCTCGATGTCGGAGGCGGTGTAGCCGCCCTCGGGCTCGGCGGCCGCGAGCGTCGCCACGGAGGCCGAGGCGTCCAGGCGCCGCCGCGGCTCGGGCGGACGGGCCGCCGCGCCCTTGCCGCCCGGCCCGAACAGGTCCCGCGCCGGGTCGCTCACGCGCGGCCTCCGCGCGCGCGGCGCGTCGGCCGGCTCGGAATCGCGCGGACGGGTCTTGGGACGGGTCTCGGGTCGTGGAGCATGCGCCTTCATCCCCGCATGATAGCGGAACAAAACGGAAACATCAAAGCCGTTCGCCCTGCGGCGAAGCGGTCGCATCATCGCATGCTGCGCCGCCGCGAGCGAGGGCCGCGGCCGCAACGGGACACGGTTGTGCGCGCCGGGCCGTCATCACGACGTTGCACAACGATGGGTTAAGGCTTTCTCGTGACCCGCAGGCCCGGCTTCCATAGGCGACGACCGGAACAGAACGGGACGATCGACGTTAGTGGCGGAGATAAATCTTGACCGTGGTCAGGGAGCCGCAGTCCATGAGCGACGCCGCGATCGAGGCCCGCCGCCTCACGCTGATCCGATTCGAGCACGCGGCCGGCGCCGCCTTCGGCTGCGACGACGACGCGGCCGGCGTGCCGCCCGGCCGGGCCCTGATGAACTCCACCACCCTCGCGCTGGCGACCTTCGCGACCGCGCTGGCGGCGACCATCACCTACCTGGTCTGATCCCGATCGCCGACCGCGGCGCGCGCTGAGCGGGCGGCGAGCACCCACCGACGTCCGCGCGCGCAGCGAAGCAACCGGTCGGCGCCACGCTCGGCGGCCCCGGGCTGTCCCGGATCGCCTCGCTCCGCGCGCGCGGACGGGGCGGCCGCTCCCGGCCCCCGCCCGCGAGCCCCTCAGCCCGAGCTCGATTTCTTGGTCGCCGCCTTCTTGGCCGCCGGCTTCTTCGTGGCGGTCTTCTTCGCCGCCGGCTTGTCGCCGCTCGCGGCGCGCGCCGAACTCTTCCGGGCCGCCCCCCGCTTCGCCGGCTTGCCGCCGCCCGCGGCGCGCTTGGCGTTCACCAGGGCGATCGCCTCGTCCAGCGTCAGCGCCTCGGCGCTCATCGTCTTCGGCAGCGTGGCGTTGACCTCGCCGTCGGTGACGTAGGGTCCGTACTTGCCGGCCTTGACCACGAGGTCTCGGCCGCTGGCCTCGTCCTTGCCGAGCGGCCGGCCCGGATCGGCGGCCGGGCGGCCGCGGCCGCCGCCCTGCTCCTTGGCGACGATCAGGTCGATGGCGCGGTTGGCCCCGATCTCCAGCACGTCGTCGTCCTTGCCGAGATTGGCGTAGGTCTTCCCGTGCTGCACGTAGGGCCCGAACCGGCCGAGATTGGCCAGGATCGGCTCGCCGGTCTCGGGGTGGCGCGCCACCTCGCGGGGCAGCGCGAGCAGGGCCAGCGCCTTGTTCAGATCCACGTCCGAGGGGCTCAGCCCCTTCGGCAGCGACGAGCGCTTCGGCTTCTCCGCGCCCTTCTCGGTGGAGGCCTCGCCGAGCTGGAGGAACGGCCCGAAGCGGCCGTCGCGGAGCGTCACCGGCAGGCCGGTCGCGGGATCGTCGCCCAGCACGCGCACGCCCGGCTGGCCGCCCTCGGCCGAGGAGCCGTCCCCGTCGCCGTCGATGCCCGTGGCCGAGAGCTGGCGGGTGTACTTGCACTCCGGGTAGTTCGAGCAGCCGATGAAGGCGCCGAACTTGCCGAGCTTCAGCGACAGCTGGCCCGAGCCGCAGGTCGGGCAGGTGCGCGGGTTCGAGCCGTCGCCCTTGTCGGGGAAGATGTGCGGCCCGAGAAGGCCGTTCAGCGCCTCCAGCACGTCGGCGACGCGCAGCTCCTTGGTCTCGCCGATCGCCGCGGAGAAGTCGCGCCAGAAGTCGCGCAGCACCGCCCGCCAGTCGATCTCGGCGTTGGAGACCCGGTCGAGCTGCTCCTCGAGGCCGGCGGTGAAGTCGTACTCGACGTAGCGCCGGAAGAAGCTCTCCAGGAAGCCCGTGACGAGCCGCCCCTTGTCCTCCGGCTGCAGCCGCTTCTTCTCGATCTTGACGTACTCGCGGTCCCGCAAGGTCTGGAGCACCGCGGCGTAGGTCGAGGGCCGGCCGATGCCGAGCTCCTCCATGCGCTTCACGAGGCTCGCCTCGGAGTAGCGCGGCGGCGGCTCGGTGAAGTGCTGGGTCGCGCTGATGCGCTCGCGGGTGAGGGGGTCGCCGGCCTTCATGGGCGGCAGGCGGCGGCTCTCCTCGTCCTCCTCGTCGTCCTTGCCCTCCTGGTAGAGGGTCAGGAAGCCGTCGAACTTCACCACCTGGCCGGTGGCGCGCAGGTCGATGGTCCGCGGCCCGACCTTGGCGGTGACGTCGACGGTGGTCCGCTCCAGCTCGGCCGATTCCATCTGGCTCGCCATGGTGCGGGTCCAGATCAGCTCGTAGAGCCGGGCCTGCTCGGGCTCCAGGTGGCGCGCCACCGTCTTGGGCAGGCGGCCCATGTCGGTGGGACGCACCGCCTCGTGGGCCTCCTGGGCGTTCTTGGCCTTGACGCTGTACTTGCGCGGCACGTCCGGCACGTAGCGGTCGCCGAACTCCTTGCCGATGACCCGGCGGGCGTCCTGGATCGCCTCCGGCGCCATGTCGACGCCGTCGGTCCGCATGTAGGTGATGATGCCGACCGTCTCGCCGCCGATGTCGACGCCCTCGTAGAGGCGCTGGGCGACCCGCATGGTCTGGGCCGGCGCCATGCCGAGCTTGCGCGAGGCCTCCTGCTGAAGGGTCGAGGTGGTGAAGGGCGGCTGCGGGTGGCGCTTGGCGGGCTTGGCCTCGACGCTCGCCACCTGGAAGGTCGCGAGCTCGAGGTCGCGCCTGAAGGCGGCCGCCTCGTCGCCCGTGCCGACGTCGAGGCGCTGGATGCGCTTGCCGTCGGCGCCCACGAGGCGGGCCTCGAAGGTGGCGCCGTCCGCGGTCGTCAGCGTGGCGATGAGGGTCCAGTACTCGCGCGGCTTGAACCGCTCGATCTCCATCTCGCGCTCGACGACGAGGCGGAGCGCCACGGACTGCACGCGCCCCGCCGAGCGGGCGCCCGGGAGCTTGCGCCACAGGACCGGCGAGAGGTTGAAGCCCACGAGGTAGTCGAGCGCCCGGCGCGCCAGGTAGGCGTCGACCAGCGCCTGGTCGATCTCGCGCGGCTTGCGCATCGCCTGCTCGACCGACGCCTTGGTGATGGCGTTGAAGGTCACGCGCTCGACCGGGATGCCCTTGAGCGCCTTGCGGGCGGTGAGCGCCTCCAGCACGTGCCAGGAGATCGCCTCGCCCTCGCGATCCGGGTCGGTGGCGAGGATCAGCTTGTCGGCACCCTTGACCGCCTTGGCGATCTCGGAGACCCGGCTCGCCCCGCGGTCGGCCAGTTCCCAGACCATGCGGAAATCCTGCTCGGGATCCACCGAGCCGTCCTTGGGCGGCAGGTCGCGGATGTGCCCGAAGGAGGCGATGACTTCATAGTCGCGGCCGAGATACTTATTGATCGTCTTGGCTTTGGCCGGCGACTCGACGACGACGACTTTCATTCAGACCTCTGCCCCTGACGGGGCCTGGGCGCGACGGACGAATTCTGTTCGAGATTCGCGTGGGACGTATGCCCGCCGTCGGGCCGGGGCCGCGCGCCGGGGACAAGTGGGTCACGGGCGGCGGGATGTCAAATGGCGGGGGTGACGCAAGCCTCGCCCGAGGGAGCCCGCGTAAGCCGCGCACAGGGCTTATATGAGTCGTGTGCGATGGCGATCACATACGATCCCCCGAAGCGCGGTCGAACCCTGGCGGAACGGGGACTCGATTTCGAGGACGCGGCCGTCGTGTTCGCTGGCCCCGTGTTTACGTTCGAGGATATCCGCCAGGATTACGGCGAGTGCCGTGTCGTCACCGTAGGCTTCCTGGCCGGCCGCATGACGATCATAATCCGGACTCCGCGCGGGCAGGACCGTCACGTTTTCTCGATGAGGAAGGCCAATGTCAGAGAGCAGAAGCGCTACGCACCGCTCATCCGCTGACGCCGCGATCAAGAGCGACCTGGCCAAGGTGGACGCGCACACGATCACGCCGGAGGAGTACGACGAGATTCCCGAGCTGACGGACGCGATGCTCGCGCGCGCCGATTTCTATGTCGGCGATCGCTTCGTGCCGCGTGGGCCGACCGGCAGGTCGGACGAGATGGTCGCGATCCACCTCCTGCCGGAGATCGTCGCGCATTTCCGTGCCCAGGGCCCGGGTTGGCAGGCTCGCATCAACGCCGCGCTGATGGAGGCGATCGAGCGCGAGCGCGCGGCGAAGTCTCGCTGAGCGCTCAGATCCCCGCGTACCATTCGTAGCCGCGATCCTCCCAGTAGCCGCCGCTGCCCTGGCCGATCCCGGCGAGCGATTCCACCATCTCGACCCGCATCACGTACTTGGCCTGCTTGTAGCCGAGCTGGCGCTCGACCCGCAGGCGGAGCGGCGCGCCGTTCGAGACCGGCAGCGGCTTGCCGTTGAGGTCGTAGGCCAGGATCGTCTGCGGGTTGACGGCGTCGTAGAGGTCGATGCTCTCGTAGTAGCGGATCGGAATCCCGGCCGGCTCGGGCTCCGGGGCCGGGCTGCCCTGGCCCCAATCGTCCTTGGGGGCGTCGGTGCCGGTGGCCGGGCCGCCCCAGTCGTCGGCGGCGGCGAGCTGAATATAGGCCGCGCGCACCGCGCCCGGATGGGTCGGGCGCCAGAGGGACGCTCCCTGATCGCGCCCCTTGCCGCCGCCCTTGGGACCGGCCTCGAACTCCAGCGTGTCGGCGCAGTGGAACACCGCGAAGCGCGCCTGCGGCTTCAGCCCGGCCTTCTTCAGCACCTCGGCGAGCGGCACGCCGCTCCACTGCCCGATGCAGCTCCAGCCCTCCACGCAATCGTGACGGGTGATCTGGGTGCGCGCGGGCAGGGCGCGCAGGTCCGCGAGGCTCAGCGACAGCGGGGTCTGGACCAGCCCGTCCACCGTCAGCCTGAAGTCCAAGAACTTCTGCGCCGCCAGCGCCCGGTAGGCGCGGTCCGGCGGGTCGATGGTGCCGTTCGGCTTGAACCAGGGCGAGATCATCGAGGCCGGAAATTCCCGGGCCAGGGTCGCGGGCGACATCAGCAGGCGCTGGACGTACTGGTTCGCGTCCTCGCCGACCTGGAGGGTGCGCCGCCCCGTCTCGCTCCCGGCGAACCGGTCGCAGCCGCCGAGGAGGGCGGTGCCCATCAGGCCCGCGCCCGCGGTGAGGAGCTTGCGGCGGTGGAGGATCATCGGGCGGGCTCCTTCTCGGGACGGCCGAGGCTGAACCAGCCGGTGATCATGCCGCGCATGTTGTTGACGAGCCCGGACACGATCACGAGCAGCACGTGGACCACCACGAACAGCACGATCAGCCCGGCGGCGATGAAGTGGACGCTGCGCGCCGATTGCCGGCCGCCGAACAGCTCGGTGAGCCAGGGCCACGCGGCGTCCATCCCGGGCGACATGGCGAGGCCGGCGAGCACCATCGCGGGCAGCAGGCCGAGCACGAGGACGAGGTAGGTCAGCTTCTGGATGACGTTGTAGCGCTTGGCCTCGGTGCCCTCGGGGAAGCGCAGGAGCAGGTGCTCCTTCACCGAGCCGCCGAAGTCGCGGATCTGGTCGCCGTCCGGGATCAGGCGCCGGCGGAGCTGGCCGCTGAACAGGCCGTAGAGGAGGTAGACCGCGCCGTTGATCACGAGGAGCCACGCGAACAGGAAGTGCCAGCGCCGTCCCGTGGCGAGGTCCTGGTTGGCCGGCAGCGTCGCCCAGGACGGGAAGGCGCGCTCCACCTCGGTGCCGTACTCCTTCGACAGGCCGAGCACGCCGGTGGTGTCGAGGGTGTGGGAACCGACCGTCACGACGCCGCGGGCCGTGCCGTCGCGGCCCTGCTCGCTGGTGATGGCGAGCGCCGGAGTGTCGAAGGTCGAGGTCGCGCCCCAGTAGAGCGCCGGATGCGCGTTGAAGATCTGCAGGCCGCTCATAAGCAGCACCAGCAGGACGGCGGCGTTGATCCAGTGGGCCAGCCGGATAACCAGCGGGTGGCGGTAGAACCAGCGGCGCCCCTGCCGGTCGACGGTCTCGGGGGCTTCGAGGGCAGGGGAGGCGGCCAAGCTTCACGGTCCCGGACAAGCATCGCGAGGCCGGGAATCGTCTGGAACCCGACCGTTCGGGCGAATACGTGGCGCAGGGGCGTCCGGTTACCATCCGCCGGAAAAAAGGCCGCAGCCGCCCCTTAAGCCTCCCCTCGGGACACGGCTGCGCCCGTGGGGGCGCGCGGTCGATGGCGGAGCGCGAGCGTTCCTTCCCCTTGCGGGAGAGGGACCCGCGCTTCCGCCCGCCGCCGGTCGAGCCTGCCGGGGCCTCACAACCCTGTCACCCGCCTGTCACCCGCAGCCCTTCCGGGACGGAGCAGACGCCGCGGATAGAACCGAGATGTCCGCGACACAGCCTTGCCCGCCGGGCGCGCCGCACCTACACCCGGGCCTCATCATGACGACGCCTCCGACCCCGGCCTTCCCGCACCGGCACCTCCTCGGCATCGAGGGCCTGACCCGGCCCGATATCGAGGTGCTGCTCGACGCCGCCGAATCCGCCGTCGACATCTCGCGGCAGGTGGAGAAGAAGCGCACGACCCTGCGGGGCCGCACGCAGATCAACCTGTTCTTCGAGCCCTCGACCCGGACGCAATCGTCCTTCGAGCTCGCCGGCAAGCGGCTCGGCGCCGACGTCATGAACATGTCGGTGGCCTCGTCCTCGGTGAAGAAGGGCGAGACCCTGATCGACACCGCCGCGACGCTCAACGCCATGCGGCCCGACATCATCGTGGTCCGCCACGAATCGGCCGGCGCGGTGCACCTGCTCGCCCGCAAGGTCGACTGCGCGGTGGTCAATGCCGGCGACGGCGCCCACGAGCACCCGACCCAGGCGCTCCTCGACGCGCTCACCATCCGTCGCAACAAGGGCCGGATCGAGGGGCTGCAGGTGGCGATCTGCGGCGACGTCCTGCACTCGCGGGTGGCGCGCTCCAACATCATCCTGCTGCAGGCGATGGGCGCGCGGGTCCGCCTGATCGCGCCCTCGACGCTGCTGCCCGCCGGCATCGAGCGCTTCGGCGTCGAGACCTTCACCGACATGCGCAGGGGCCTCGTCGGCTGCGACATCGTGATGATGCTGCGCCTCCAGCGGGAGCGCATGAACGGCTCGTTCGTGCCCTCGGTGAAGGAGTATTTCCGGTACTTCGGCCTCGACGGCGAGAAGCTGGCGCTCGCCAAGCCCGACGCCCTGGTGATGCATCCGGGCCCGATGAACCGCGGCGTCGAGATCTCCTCCGAGATCGCCGACGGCGCGCAGTCGCTGATCCGCGAGCAGGTCGAGATGGGCGTGGCCGTCCGCATGGCCGTGCTGGAGGCGCTGGCGCGGCACCTGCCGAACGGGTGAGGCCGCGACAACGGGTGAACCCCGGACAAAGCCGGGCGGCCTTCACCCGCCCCGCTTGCCCGCGGGGCGGCCGTAGCGCAGTTTCCTGCCGAAATCCGGCCCTGATCCGTATAAGGGGCCGTCGTAACATGCAGATCGCTTCATGACCGCCTACACGCTCGCCGACCTCGCCGCCCTCGTGGCGAGCCGCGCCGGGACCGATCCGGCCACCTCCTACACGGCCAAGCTCCTGTCCGAGGGACCCGCCAAGGCGGCCAAGAAGCTCGGCGAGGAGGCGGTGGAGGCGGCGATCGCGGCCGTGCAGGGCGACAAGACCGGGCTGCGGAACGAGGCCGCCGACGTGCTCTACCACCTCGTCGTGCTGCTCCGGGCCGGCGGCGTCGAGCTCGACGCCGTCATGGCCGAGCTGGAGCGCCGCACAGCCCAGAGCGGCATCGCCGAGAAGGCCGCGAGGCGCCCCGCGTGAACGCGGCCGCGCTGCCGGGCTCGGTCGAGGCGATCCTCGAAGCGTCGGACCGGCTCTCGCCGTATCGCCGCTTCAGCCGCGAGGAATGGGCGCAGCTCCGCGCCGACACGCCGCTGACCCTCAAGCAGGAGGATCTCGAGCGGCTGCAATCGATCAACGACCCGATCTCGCTGGAGGAGGTGGAGGCGATCTACCTGCCGCTGTCCCGCCTGCTCGCCCTCTACGTCGCGGCGACGCAGGGGCTGTTCAAGGCGACGCAGCGCTTCCTGCTGGCCGAGCGCGAGACCAAGGCGCCCTACATCATCGGGCTCGCCGGCTCGGTGGCGGTGGGCAAGTCGACGACCGCCCGCATCCTGACCGCCCTGCTGGCGCGCTGGCCCAACACCCCGAAGGTCGACCTCGTCACCACCGACGGGTTCCTGCTGCCCAACGCCGAACTCGCCGCCAACGGGCTGATGGAGCGGAAGGGTTTCCCGGAGAGCTACGACACCGCCGCGCTGCTGCGCTTCCTCCACGACGTGAAGGCCGGCCACAAGCGCGTGACCGCGCCGCTCTACTCGCACCTCGTCTACGACCGGGTGCCCGGTGAGGAGCGGGTGGTGGAGAGCCCCGACATCCTGATCGTCGAGGGCCTGAACGTGCTCCAGCCGGCGCGGCTGCCGCGGGACGGGACCGCGATCCCGTTCGTGTCCGACTTCTTCGACTTCTCGATCTATCTCGACGGCCACGAGGACGACCTGCACCGCTGGTACGTCACGCGCTTCATGAAGCTGCGCCAGACGGCGTTCCGCGATCCGCGCTCCTACTTCCGGAAATACGCCGGGATCCCCGAGACCGAGGCGCTCGACATCGCCGACCGGCTCTGGACGACCATCAACCTGCCGAACCTGCGCGAGAACATCGTCCCGACGCGCCAGCGGGCGAGCCTGATCCTCACCAAGGGCGCGAGCCACCGGATCGAGAGCGTGGCTTTGCGGCGGCTGTAGGCCGGTTCGGGGCTCCAGACCGCACCCTCCTTCGAGGCCTCCGCTCCGGCACCTCAGGATGAGGGCGCGGGTGGGAGCAGCCCGCTCACGCGAACGGAAATTCCGCCTCCGCCACATACGGCCCGCCCCCGGTCGAGTCCCGCGCCGAGAACAGCGTCACCCGGTCCGACGTGTAAGTCAGCGGCGCGAAGACCGGCGCCTGCGACAGGTACATCGCGGTCGCCTCCGGCGTGGCGTCGCGCCGCAGCCGGGCCAGGGTCACGTGCGGGGTGAATTTCCGCCGTTCCGGCTCGACCCCGGCGCGGCGCACGAGCCGCTCCTGCTCGGCCTGCAGATCCATCAGCCCCGCCTCCGGCACCACCGACGCGTAGAGCGCGCGGGGCCTGTCGCCGCCGAAGATGCCGAGTCCGTCGAGCGTCACCGTCAGGGCCGGGCGCGCCCGCATCTCCGACAGGGCCTCGACGACGTCGTCGGCCACGGTCGCCTCCACGTCGCAGAGGAAGCGCAGGGTGACGTGGAAGTCGCCCGGCTCGATCCAGCGGGCGCCGGGCAAGCCGCCCTGGTAGACCTTGAGCGCCTCGGCGATCTCCGCCGGCACGGCGAGCCCGGTGAACAGGCGCGGCATCAGCGCACCGGCTGCTGGCGGATTCGGTCCAGGAACGCCTCGACCGTGGGCGCCATGCGGGCCGCGATGGTCTCCACGCCCTGCCGGTTCGGGTGGATCATGTCGTCGAGGTGCTGCGCCCGGTCGCCGATGATGCCGTCGAGGAAGAACGGGTAGAGGGTCAGGCCGTAACGCTCGGCGAGCGCCGGGTAGATCGCGTCGAACCGCGCCTTGTAGTCGGGCCCGAGATTGGGCGCGGCCTGCATGCCGGCGAGCAGGACCGGGATGCCCCGCGCCTTCAGCCGCTCGATGATCGCCGCCAGCGCGCCCTCGGTGACCTTCGGGTCGGTGCCGCGCAGCATGTCGTTGGCGCCGAGCTCGAGGATCACGCCGGTGGTCCCGTCCGGGACCGACCAGTCGACCCGATCGAGGCCGCCCGTGGCGGTGTCGCCGGAGACGCCGGCGTTGGCCACCGTCACGTCCTGGCCCCTGGCCTTGAGCAGGCGCTCCAGCACGGTGGGGAAAGCGGCGTCGGCGGGGAGGCGGTAGCCGGCGGTCAGGCTGTCGCCGAGGGCGACGAGCTTGATCGGGCCGCCCGGGGCAGCCCGCGAAACTGTCATGAAAGGGACCATCAGGAGCGCTAGCGCTGCGGCATACAGGGCCGTGCGCCGGAACACACCGCGCCCGTCATGGCGTGGCCCCAATGCGGGACCCATATCGCGGTGCACCCGCGGCCGGTACAGCCAGGATCGACCCCACGTGAGGACCTCGCGCGCCATGCTCGTCATCGCCCACAGATCGGCTCACCGGTGAGCCAAGGCAAGGTGCTGCGCGAGCCCGCGATCGCGCTGTCGAACATCGACCTCAGCCTCGGCCGAGGCGCCGCCCGCGTCCACGTCCTGCGCGGCATCTCGCTGACCGTCGACCGGGGCGAGGCGGTCGGCCTCGTCGGCCCGTCCGGCTCCGGCAAGTCGACGCTGCTGATGGTCATGGCCGGGCTGGAGCGGCCGGATTCCGGCGGCGTCGTCATTGAGGACACCGACCTCGTCCGGCTCGACGAGGACGCCCTCGCCCGGTTCCGCGGCCGGCGGATCGGCATCGTGTTCCAGGCCTTCCACCTCGTGCCGACCATGACGGCGCTGGAGAACGTGGCGCTACCGCTGGAACTCGCCGACCGGCCCGGCGCCCTGGAGCGCGCCCGCGCCGAGCTGGAGGCGGTCGGCCTCGGCCACCGGCTGCACCATTACCCGGCGCAGCTCTCGGGCGGCGAGCAGCAGCGCGTCGCCATCGCCCGGGCAGTCGCCCCGGACCCGGCGATCCTGGTGGCCGACGAGCCCACCGGCAACCTCGACGAGGCCACCGGCCGTCAGATCGTCGACCTGCTGTTCCGGCTGAAGCGGGACCGCGGCGCGACGCTGGTGCTGGTCACCCACGACAACGGCCTCGCCCGCCTGTGCGACCGCACCGTGCGCCTGCGCTCGGGACGGATCGAGGAGGCGGTGGCGGCCTGATGCACGGCACGATCGCCCGCCCCGACCCCGCGCCCCGCCGGATCCCGCTGACCCTGCGCCTCGCGCTGCGCGAGTTGCGGGCCGGGCTCAACGGCTTCGCGGTGTTCCTCGCCTGCATCGCGCTGGGCGTCATGGCCATCGCGGGGGTGGCCTCGATCTCGCGCTCGCTCTCGGACGGGCTCGGCCGGGAGGGCCGGCGCATCCTCGGCGGCGACCTCGCCTTCAACCTCATCAACCGCGAGGCGACCGACGCGGAGAAGCAGGCCCTCGCGCGGGAGGGCCGCCTCGACGTGGTCGCCTCCCTGCGAGCCATGGCGGTGGCGCCGGGCGGCGACGCGGCCCTGGTCGAGCTGAAGGCCGTCGACCCCGCCACCTACCCGGCCGCGGGCGACCTCGCGACCGACCCGCCGGGCCGCCTCGCCGACCTGCTGGCGGAGCGCGACGGGGTGCCGGGGGCGCTCGCCGACCCGGCGCTGCTCACCCGCCTCGACGTCAAGGTCGGCGACCGGATCGCGCTCGCCGGGCACGCCGTGGCGATCCGCGGCACCATCGTGTCCGAGCCCGACAAGATCGCCGGCGGCATCGGCTTCGGGCCGCGGCTGATGGTCTCCGAACCGACGCTCCGCGCCACCGGCCTCGTCCAGCCCGGCAGCCTCAACCGCTGGAGCTACCGCCTCATCCTGCCGCCCGGCACGCCGGACGCCGATCTCGACGCCGCGCAGGCCCGGATCCGCGCCGCGACCCCGGAGGCCGGCTGGGAGATCCGCTCGCGGACCAACGCCGACCCGCGCTTCGCCAAGAGCATCGAGCGCTTCACGCAGTTCCTGACCCTGGTGGGGCTGACCGCGCTGATCGTCGGCGGCGTCGGGGTCGGCAACGCCGTCCACGCCTTCGTGGAGCGCAAACGGCCCTCGATCGCGACCCTCAAGAGCGTCGGCGCGCCGGGCTCGCAGGTGGTCGCCCTCTACCTGACGCAGGTGATGCTCATCGCCGGCCTCGGCACCCTGATCGGCCTCGTCATCGGCGCGAGCCTGCCCTTCCTGCTCGACGCCCTGTTCGCCGCCGACCTGCCGCTGCCGCTGAACCCGACGCTCGCCCCGGGCGAGCTCGCGCTCGCCGCCGCCTACGGGCTGATCACCGCCTTCGCCTTCGCGATCACGCCGCTCGGCCGCGCCCACGACGTGCCGGTCTCCGGCCTGTTCCGCGACACGGTCGACCCGGCGCGCGTCAGCCCGCGCTGGCGCTACCGGATCTGGCTCGCCGCCAGCCTCGCGGCCCTGGTCGGCCTGTCGGTGGCGACCGCCTTCGACCGGCGCGTGGCGCTGATCTTCATCGCGGCCGCGGCCATCGCGTTCGGGCTGCTCCATCTGGTGGCGCTCGGGCTGATGGCGCTCGCCCGCCGCATGCCGCACCCGCGCTGGCCGGCGCCCCGGATGGCGCTCGCCAACCTCCACCGGCCCGGCGCGCTGACGCCGGCCATCGTGCTGTCGCTCGGCCTCGGCGTGACGCTCCTCGTGACGCTCAGCCTGATCGACGCCAACGTCCGCCGCACGATCAGCGCGACCCTGCCGGCGCGGGCGCCCAATCTCTTCTTCCTGGATATCCCCTCGCGGGACGCCGCCCAGTTCCGGGAGTTCCTGGCCCGCGCGGCCCCCAGCGGGAAGATCGAGGACGTGCCGATGATGCGCGGCCGGATCGTCGCCCTGAACGGCGTGCCGGCGAGCAAGATCCGGCCCCCGGAGGACGCCGCCTGGGTGCTCGACGGCGACCGGGGCATCACCTACGCCGACACGGTGCCGGACGGCTCCAGCCTCACCGAGGGCGCGTGGTGGAGCGCCGAGCAGGGCGCGAAGCCTCTGGTCTCCTTCGAGGCCGACCTCGCCCGCCAGCTCGGGCTGAAGCTCGGCGACACCGTGACGGTCAACGTGCTCGGCCGCGACCTCACCGCGACGATCTTCAACCTGCGCCGGGTGGAGTGGCGCAACCTCGGCATCAACTTCGTGATGGTGTTCTCGCCGGGCACCTTCCGCGGCGCGCCGCACTCGGACCTCGCCACGCTGACGCTGCCCGGCGGCACCGACGCGGCCGCCGAGAACCGCGTCCTGCGCGACGTCGCGAAGACCTTCCCGTCGGTGAGCGCCGTCCGGGTCAAAGATGCCCTCGACGCCATCGGCGACCTCGTCGGCCGGCTGGTCCTGGCGATCCGCGGGGCGAGCGCGGTGGCGGTCCTGGCGAGCCTGTTCGTGCTGGCGGGCGCCATCGCGGCCGGGCACCGGGCGCGGCTCTACGACGCCGTCGTGCTCAAGGTGCTGGGCGCGAGCCGGGCGCGGCTGCTCACCGCCTACGCCCTCGAATACGCCGCGCTGGGGCTCGCCACGGCCCTGTTCGGCCTGCTGGCCGGGTCGCTCGCCGGCTGGGTGATCGTCGCCAAGGTCATGCACCTCGACTTCCGCCTCGACCTCTCGGGCGCGCTGGTCGCGGCCGTGGCCGCCGTGGCGCTGGCGATCCTCCTCGGGCTCGCCGGCACGTGGCGGATCCTGGGGCAGAAGCCCGCGCCGTATCTCCGGCAGATCTGACGCGCGCCGGCGCGCGCGGGTCCGGCCTCGGTGCCGGACCCGAGGATCACCGCCGCGCGTCCGGAGCGTCGGCGCCGCGCGGAGCGCCGGCACGTCGCGACAGGCCTCGCCGTCCAGCCGCAGGCCGGTCTTGCGGGCGCCGCAGCCGCTCCGTATCCGGCGAAGGCCGCGATCGGGGCCGCGATCGGGGCCGCGATCGGGGCCGCGATCGGGGCCGCGATCGGGGCCGCGGAGCGCGATGGAGCGCGATGAACCGCGCCTCGTCCGTGTGCGCGGGACGCGGGCCCTCGATCGTCGCGGCGGACAGCGCCCGGTCGACGGCGGCCCGGTCGACGGCGGTCCGGCCGGGAGTCGGTGCCCTCGGTCCGCAGGGGAGGGGCGTTCCGCCGTCGGGCGCGGCCCTCACGGATCGTCGCGCTCGGCGGTGCGCGCGCAGTCCTCCGCCGATTCGGGGCCGACCAGGGCGAGGACCGCCTCGCCGAAACGCCTGCGCGCGCCCGGGTCGAGGCGGCGCAGGTGGGCCCCGACCAGCGTCAGCAGCCGCTCCGTCTCCCGCTCGACCGTCAGCCGGTCCGCAGGTCCGCGGCGCTCGGACTCGTAGAACGCCTCGACCGGCAAATCGAGGGACTGCGCAATCCTGTTCAGCGCGCGCGCGGCGGAGGATTCCGTCTTCCTGTCGGCAATCGTGCGGAGAAATTCGAGCCCGTTCTCATCCATGGCGGTCCCTCGAATCACTCGCGACGGAGGATAATTTCCCAACCGTGACAAGGGGTGCCCCGCTGAAGGAATATTCGCAAGTGAACTCTTTGTCATTCTGCAGCAAGATCGGTACGGAGCTGGACATTCGAGCTTCGGCCGGTCAGGGGGGGGCGCCCAGAATGCGCATCAACGTCATCGACGGCACCGCGGAGAACGCCGACCGTCTCCGCGCGGCCCTCGACGCCTCGTGCGTCGTCGGAGCCTGGGAGTGGGACCACGTCCGCGGCGTGGTCGTCTACGACGCGGGCGCGGCCCGGCTGCTGACCGGCAATCCCGGCCTCGCCGACCGTCCGATCAACGGACCGATGGCCCTGGCCGCGGTGCACCCCGAGGACATGACGTGGCTGATGGACCACATGCTCCGGGCCGTCTGGTCCAGCGGTCTGGTCCTGGCCGAGTACCGCGTGTTCACGGCGGACGGCTCCGTGCGCTGGCTCCTGAGCCGCGGGCGGACCCACCGGAACGGGGACGGCCAGCCGCAGCGCTCGCACGGCATCCTGATGGACATCACGGAGATCCGCGACGGCGGCGACCGCTACGTGGTCGGCAAGCCCGTAACGGGCGGAGACCCGCTGGAGCGGGCGGCCGCCCTCGCCGTCGCGCTCAAGGAGACGCTCACCGACGACATGCCCGCCGAGGTGCGGGCCGCCGCAGACCTGATGCTGCTGGGTCTGGGCCGCACCCTCGCCCGCCGGATGACGCGCTGAGCCGCCCCTCCGGAAAAGCCAGCCTCCGCCAGACTCCGCCAGATTCCGCGCGCCGGAGACCGGTTCTCGGCGGCCGCGGGTCGCCCGCGCAGGCTCGAACCCGCCGCGCCGCGGCGGTCCGCACCGGAGAAATCGGCACGCGCGCGGGCGCACGTGGCATAAGGAAGCCGTTAAGACTTCGCGCAGGGGCGTCGAAACGCCTGGATGGCGGCAACCGTCAGTCGAATAATCCGGCGACGGAGCGGAATGCATTTTAATCCCGGCCCGGATGGACAAAAATACATCAACCGGACACGGAAAAGCGGTCCCGGAACCGTGGCCGGGGACTTGTGTCGCGGCGGCGGGCGCAACATATTCCACAGCGAGGCGCCAGCCTGGCGCCAGAGGTCCTGCGTGGGCCTCGCCCGAACACCACGCTGAGAGAGCCTCCGCAAGGAAACTCCCATGGCATTCGAGAACAGCCCCTTCCGGTACGGCGCCCAGCAGCCGACCGGCTACGCCGGCACCCAGGTCGAGGTCGACCAGGGCCTGCGCACCTTCATGCTCGGCGTCTACAACAACATGGTCGTCGGGCTTGGCATCTCGGGTCTCGTCGCGCTCGGCCTGAACATGGCCTCCGTGGCGGCCTACCAGGGCACCCGCCCGATCCTGACCCCGTTCGGTCAGACTCTCTACCTCAGCCCGCTGAAGTGGGTCCTGATGCTCGCCCCGCTGGCGTTCATCTTCGTCTTCTCCATGCGGATGGACCGGATGTCGGCATCCTCCGCGCGGACGATGTTCTGGGCCTTCGCGGCGGTGATGGGCGCCTCTCTGTCCTCGCTTCTCCTGGTGTTCACCGGGGGCAGCGTGGTGCAGGTGTTCTTCATCACGGCGGCGGCCTTCGGCTCGCTCAGCCTCTGGGGCTACACCACCCGGCGCAGCCTCTCCGGCATGGGCTCGTTCCTGATGATGGGCCTGATCGGCATCATCCTCGCGTCGCTGGTGAACATCTTCTTCGCCTCGTCGGCCCTCCAGTTCGCCATCTCGGTGCTGGGCGTGCTGATCTTCGCGGGGCTGACCGCCTACGACACCCAGAAGCTCAAGGAGATGTATCTCTACGGCGGCTTCGACGGCGAGATGGCGGCCAAGATGTCGGTGAACGGCGCCCTGACGCTCTATCTCGACTTCATCAACATGTTCCAGTTCCTGCTGAGCCTGATCGGCGACCGCCGCTGAGCCAGCCCGAACGGCGAGACGAGGAGACCCCGGCGGGCGACCGCCGGGGTCTCTTTTTGCCTGGCCCCCGCGCGCGGACGCGCTAGGCTCGGGCCATGCCCGCGATCTCCGGACTCTCCGCCTTCCCGATCACCCCGAGCGACGCCGACGGCCGCGTCGACGCCGGCGCGCTGCGCCGGCTGCTGGAGCCCCTGGCGGCCGCCGGGGTCGACTCGATCGGCCTGCTCGGCAGCACCGGGACCTACGCGTATCTGAGCCGGGAGGAGCGGCGCCGGGCGGTGACGATCGCCGCCGAGACCGTGGGCGGACGGGTGCCGCTCCTCGTCGGCATCGGCGCCCTGCGCACCGACGAGGCCGTCCGCCTCGCGCAGGACGCGCGGGCGGCCGGCGCGGATGCCGGGCTCCTCGCCCCCGTCTCCTACACGCCGCTCACCGAGGCCGAGGTCGAGGCGCATTTCGCCGCCGTGGCGGAGGCGGGCGGCCTGCCCCTCGTCCTCTACGACAACCCCGCGACCACGCATTTCCGCTTCACGCCGGCGCTGATCGGCCGGATCGCCCGCCGCCCCGGGATCGTGGCCGCCAAGTGCGCGGCGCCGGAGCCGGCGCAGGCCGCGTCCGGCGTCGCGGCTCTGCGGCAGGCCGTCCCGGCGGGGTTCCCCGTCGGCTTCAGCGGCGACTGGAACGTGACCGAGGCGCTGATCGCCGGCGGCGCGGCGTGGTTCAGCGTGGCGGGCGGGCTGTTCCCCCGGACCTGCCTGGCGATCGTCCGGGCCGTCGCGGCGGGCGAGGCGGAGCGGGCCCGCGCCCTCGACGCGGAGCTGGCCCCCCTCTGGACGCTGTTCCGAACGCATTCGAGCCTGCGGGTGGTCTACGCCCTGGCCGATCTCATGGGCCTGTGCCGCGCCGAGCCGCCGCGGCCGATCCGGCCCCTCGCGCCGGAGGCGGTGGCCGAGATCGCCGCGACGGTCCGGAGCCTGTCCCTGGCCTGAGCGGCCGCGTCGCGCCGGACGTTCCGGGCCCGCGCGTCACCCGGAGCCTGCCTGCGCGCGCGGTCAGACCGCCGTCGGCGCCGGCTCCAGCACGGCGAGCACCCGGGCGAGTTCGGTGCCGCGCTTCAGGATCTGGCCGCTCGCGGCGACGACCGCGTAGGCCCCCTGGCGACGGGCGAGCCGGGGATCCTTCTCGATCCGGTACAGCGGCATCTCGGAGGAGCGGCGGTAGATCGAGAACACCGCCTTGTCCCGGCGGAAATCGAGGGCGTAGTCGCGCCACTCGCCCGCGGCGACCTGCCGGCCGTAGAGATTGAAGATCGTGCGGAGCTCGTCCCGGTTGAAGGCGATCTGCGGAGGGGCCGCGCGGGCGGGGAAGGGAATGACATGGCCCGCCGCTTCGTCGGGCCTCGACCCGGCGCTCGTCCTCTCGGTCATCACGGCTCCCGTGCATCGATGCTTTGCCGGATGATGGGCCTCGCCGCCGCGGCCCGCAAGGGTCGCGGCCGGGGCGGCGGCAGACGTGTCCCGCGAGACACGCCCAAGCGACAAAAAACACGGTTTGGCCCGATTCACGCCTTTTGCAGGCCGCGTTGCAGCGCGACAACAGGCATCGAACCTCGCCGGGTTCTGCCCGGTCGGCGACCGACACCCAGCTCCCCAGCCATCGGTCGCCGCTCGGGATCCCAGGATCCGGCACTCCGAGGTTTCGAGACCCAAGACTTCAGGCCGCCCCTCGGGCGGCCTTTTTTCTGTTTCCCGTCGGGCCGGAGTTGCGGCTATGCCAGCCGCACCATGGGCCCGCCCGCCTTCGACGCCGCCTTCCTGCACGACCTCGACGCGCTGTTCGCGTGGCGCCGCGACGTGCGCCGCTTCCGGACGGATCCGGTCGACGAGGAGGCCCTGCGCGCCTGCCTCGCGGCGGCCCACCACGCCCCCTCGGTCGGCAACAGCCGGCCCTGGCGCTTCGTGCGCGTCGCGGATCCGGGACGGCGCCGGGCGGTCGCGGAGAACTTCGCCGGCTGCAACGCCGCCGCGGCCGCCGGCTACGCGGCGGACCGGGCCGCGCAGTACCGCGGGCTGAAGCTCGCCGGCCTGCGGGAGGCGCCGGTCCACCTGGCCGCCTTCTGCGACGCGGCCACCGAGACCGGCCTCGGCCTCGGCCGGGCCAGCATGCCCGAGACCCTGGCCTACTCGGTGGTGGGGGCGGTGCAGTGCTTCTGGCTCGCCGCCCGGGCCCGCGGCCTCGGCGTCGGCTGGGTCTCGATCCTGGAGCCGGAGGCGGTCACGGGGATCCTGGCCGTGCCGGAGACGTGGCGGCTCGTGGCCTATCTCTGCGTCGGGTACCCGGTGGAGGAGCATCTCGATCCGGAGCTGGAGCGCCACGGCTGGCAACCGGAGGACCGGCGCGGCAGCGAGCTCCACGAGCGCTGAGACGCGCTCGGGCGCGCTCCGGGACCCGCAGGGCGGCCCGGCTGCCCGGCAACCGCCCGTACACCCTGGATCGTGGTTGCTCTTTTACCGTGGCCCGCGGATCCGCAGTATGACGCCGCATCAACCATAGCTTTTCTCGGAACGGTAAGCTCGGCCGGGGATTACTTGCCCGCGTCAAGTCTAGCTTTGCGAGGATCGCGGTGATGTCGGGTCGGGTGGCGGCTCTATTCGGTTTGGCCGGCGCGATGCTGGCCGGTTGTTTCCAGGCTGCGCAGGCGCGCGAGATCGTCCCCTTCGCGAACGGCGTCGCGCCGGGCTCGGTGGTGATCAGCGTGTCGCAGCGCAAGCTCTACCTGGTGAACGGCGACGGCACGGCGATCCGCTATCCCGTGGCGGTGGGCCGTCCCGGCAAGCAGTGGTTCGGCATCAAGCCGATCGACGGCAAGTACGTCGCCCCCGCCTGGTCGCCCCCCGCGGAGGTGAAGCGCGACAACCCGCGCCTGCCGAACCTCATCGCGGGCGGCTCGCCGCACAATCCCATGGGGGCGGCGGCGATGACGCTCGCGGGCGGCGAGTACGCGATCCACGGCACCAACCGGCCGAGCTCGGTGGGCACCTACGCGTCCTACGGCTGCATCCGGATGTACAACCAGGACGTGGTCGACCTCTACGCGCGGGTCGATGTCGGCACGCAGGTCTACATGACCCACTGAGGCGGGCGGGGCTCACGCGGCCGGCGGGGCGGTCGCCTCGACGGCCGTGAAGGTCTCCAGGATCCGGTAGGTGTGCGCGGCGCCGGCCGGCACGCAGTAGGAGTCGCCCGGCGCGAGCGCCACGGTCTCGCCCTCCAGCACGAGCTCGGCCCGGCCGCTGACGACGTAGCCGACCGTCTCGTGCGCCGAGGTGGTCATCGGCTTGTCGGCGTTGGGCTCCTCGGCCCGCCACATGCGCATGCCGAGCCGCTCGCCGCGGGCGAGGGGGATCTCGCCGTGCGGTCCCGCGACCGCGCTTCGGGCCGATACTGTCGTCGCCATCTTGGCCTCCCTCGGGTGAACCTGCCCAACGGGGCCCGGCGCCCGACGTTCCGCGCCCGACAGCGCGACACGTTCGGCAAGCCCCGCGCCGGGGCGCCGCTTGACGGCCCGCGCCGCGCCCCGACAGGATGACGCACCGGTCCGAGAGGCGCCCGACAGAGGCGCGGGCCGGCACGGCGCCCGCGGGCCCGCCCGGGTCCGGCGCGTCGGCGGACGACCCGGATCGGGAGGGACGCGCCATGCAGATCAAGGCGGCGATCGACAGGATTCCCGGCGGCCTGATGCTGGTGCCGCTCCTGCTCGGAGCCCTGTGCAAGACCTTCGCGCCGGGCGCCCCGGCCTATTTCAAGGGCTTCACGCAGGGGATCATGACCGGCGTGATCCCGATCCTGGCGGTCTGGTTCTTCTGCATGGGCGCCTCGGTCAGCCTCAAGGCGACCGGCACGGTGCTGCGCAAGTCCGGCACGCTGGTGGCGACCAAGCTCGTGGCTGCCTGGGCGATCGTGCTGGTGGCCGGGCTGTTCATCCCGCCCGAGGGGATCCGGACCGGCTTCTTCGCCGGCCTGTCGATCCTGGCGATCGTCTGCGCGATGGATATGACCAATGGCGGCCTCTACGCCTCGCTGATGCAGACCTACGGCAGCCGCGAGGAGGCCGGCGCCTTCATCCTGACCTCGATCGAGTCCGGCCCGCTGATGAGCATGATCATCCTGGGGGCCTCCGGGGCGGCGCATTTCGAGCCGCAGATCTTCGTGGGCGCGGTGCTGCCCTTCCTCGTCGGCTTCGCCCTCGGCAACCTCGACCCGAAGCTCCGCGCCCTGTTCGCCCCGGGCGGCCAGCTGATGATCCCGTTCTTCGCCTTCGCGCTCGGGAACACGGTCGACCTCAACAACCTGCTCTCGCCGCTCGCGGGGCTCGGCATCGTGCTGGCGCTGGCGGTGATCGTCCTGACCGGCATCCCGCTGATCCTGGCCGACCGGGCGATCGGGGGCGGGACCGGCACGGCGGGGCTGGCGGCCTCCTCGACGGCCGGGGCCGCCGCCGCCAACCCGCTGGCGATCGCCGCCGTCGCCCCGCAATTCGCCCCGTCGGCGCAGACCGCCACCGTGCTGGTGACGATCTGCATCATCGTCACCTCGATCCTCGTGCCGATCCTGACCGGGCTCTGGTACCGGCGGTTCGGGGCGGGCGTCGCGGAGGCCCGGGCCGAGGACGAGGCCGGCGCGCCGCTGGCGGTCCCGGCCGAGTAGGCATCCCGCGACAGGTCCCTCAGAAGTCGACCGCGAGGCCCTTCACCTCCCAGTCGTCGTAGCGGACCGGCTCCAGGCCGCCGCGCCCCTGGCGCTCGGGCTTGGCGCCGATCTCGGCGGCCCGGGCGTCGATCGCCGCGCGGCGCTCGGCGGCCTCGGCCAGGGCGCGCTGGGCCGCCGGGCTGAGGATACGGGGCGGCGCGGCGCCGTCTCCGGCCTCCTCGGTCGGGTTCTGTCGGTGCGGGTCTCGTGCGGTCGGCTCTTGCATCGCGCTCGCTCGGGTGTGAGGGCGTGGGTCCGGAAGACGTCGGATCTGGAGCAGAAGTGGCATCGCGGGACACAGGCCGCAACACGCGGAACGCAGCGGCACCGGGCGGAACCGGTCCGGACATCGCGGGACTGGCTGCGCGCCGCGCGGCGATGCAGGCGGTCGCGTCCCTGATCGGCCAGGAGCGCCCCCCCGCCCTCGACGACGCCCTCGCCCAGGCGATCCGCGCCGAGGCGCTGGCGCCGGCCGATGCCGGGCTGGCGCGGGCCATCGCGGTGGCGACCTTCCGCCGCTACGGGCTGATCCGGGCAGCCCTGGCCGCGCGGCTCGAGCGCGGGCTCCCCGCGGCCAAGCCGCAGCTCACGGCCCTGCTCGCCACCGCGACCGCCCAGATCCTCGACCTCGCGGTCCCAGACCACGCCGCCGTCGACCTCGCCGTGCGGCTCGCCAAGGCGGATACCCGCACGGCCCATCTCGCCGGGCTCGTCAACGCCGTCCTGCGCCGGGTCGCCCGCGAGCGGGACGCGATCCTGGCCGCGGACGCCGACGCCCTGGCGGTCAACACCCCGGACTGGCTCGCCCGCCGATGGGTCGCGGCCTACGGGCCCGAGCGCGCGGCCGCGATCGCCCGCGCCCATCTCGCGGGGGCCGCCATCGACCTGACCCCGCGGGGCGACGCCGGCGACTGGGCCGCGCGGCTCGGCGCCGCGACCCTGCCGACCGGCTCCCTGCGCCTGCCGGAGAACGGCCCGGCCATCCCCGACCTGCCGGGCTTCCAGGAGGGGGCGTGGTGGGTCCAGGACGCCGCCGCGGCGCTGCCGGCCCGCCTCCTGGGCCCCCGGGAAGGCACCCGCGTCCTCGACCTCTGCGCGGCGCCCGGTGGCAAGACCCTGCAGCTCGCCGCCACCGGCGCCCGGGTCACCGCGGTCGACCGGTCCGCGCCGCGGCTGGAGCGCCTGCGCGAGAACGTCGCGCGGCTCGGCTTCGCCGTCGACGTCGTGGTCGCCGACGCCCTCGCCCTGGAGCCGCAGGACCACGACGCGGTGCTGCTCGACGCGCCGTGCTCGGCCACCGGGACGATCCGGCGCCATCCCGACGTCGCCTGGACCAAGGCGGAAGCCGATATCGGCCGGCTCGCCGCGCTCCAGGCCAGGCTCCTCGACCACGCGGCCGCGCTGGTGCGGCCGGGCGGCCTCCTCGTCTACTGCACCTGCTCGCTGGAGCCGGAGGAGGGCGAGGCGCAGGTGGCGGCCTTCCTGGCCCGCGAGCCCGGCTACGCGCGCGTCCCGGTCCGGCCCGACGAGGTCGGCGGCGCCGCGGCGCTGATCGACGACTGCGGCGACCTGCGGACCCTGCCGTGCCACCTGCCGGAGATCCCCGGCGCCCGCGGCGGCCTCGACGGCTTCTTCGCGAGCCGCCTCCGGCGGGCGGACTGACCGGGGGCGGACCGGGGGTCGCACCCGAGCCCGGAACCCAGACCCGCACCGTGCCCCCTCTCCCGTGCGGGAGAGGGCTGGGGTGAGGGACAAGACGTTTCCGGATCGGG
>NZ_JBQEPK010000063.1:0-24089 GCF_052045615.1 Methylobacterium sp. 22177
GGGAGAGTCGGTCGCCGCCAGACCCGCACAACGCAGTCCACCAACATTCCCTCACCACGATCCGCGACGCCGACAGGCCGCTCTCTCCGAGAGCGGCCTGTCGGCGTTTTGCTGTCGGCTCGCGATATGCGGCCGCCTTACCGCGAAGTCATCTTCCCGCGAACCTCCGGTAACCGCTCCCGCACCATCATCCTCGGACCGCGCGCGGCCCATCGCCCGCGCGGACGAAGCCGGTGACGGATCTCGCGCCCTCCGAGTCGTCCGCGCCCCGCTTCGGGACGGGTCGAGGTCCGCGGCCTCGGCCCGTTCGTCCCGAGAGGGGAGGGGAGCGGCTTGACCATGTTGATGGAGATACGTTCCCCCGACCCGCGCGGCGCGCTATGGAACGGGGCCATGCGACTGCTCATCATCGAGGACGACCGGGAGGCGGCGGCCTATCTCGTCAAGGCGTTCCGCGAGACCGGACACGTCGCCGACAGCGCGCATGATGGTCTCGACGGGTACGCGCTCGCCCGCGAGGGCGACTACGACGTGCTGATCGTCGACAGGATGCTGCCGAAGCTCGACGGCCTGTCGCTGATCCGGTCGCTGCGCGAGCAGAACGTCGCGACGCCGACCCTGATCCTGTCCGCGCTGGGGCAGGTCGACGACCGGGTGAAGGGGCTGCGCGCCGGCGGCGACGACTACCTGCCGAAGCCCTACGCGTTCTCCGAGCTCCTGGCACGGACCGAGGCGCTGGCCCGGCGACAGGCCGGATCCGGCGCCGCGGAGGAGACGCGCTACCGGATCGGCGACCTGGAGCTCGACCGCCTGTCGCATCGGGTGACCCGGGCCGGCCGCGAGATCCCGCTGCAGCCGCGCGAGTTCCGCCTCCTCGAGTACCTGATGCGTCACGCCGGACAGGTTGTGACGCGCACCATGCTGCTCGAGCACGTGTGGGACTACCACTTCGACCCGCAGACCAACGTCATCGACGTCCACGTCTCGCGCCTGCGCAGCAAGCTCGACAAGGGCTTCCCGTCGCCGATCATCCACACGGTCCGGGGGGCCGGCTACGTGCTGCGCTTCGACGACGGTGCGGCCGGGTGAGCGACGTCGGGACCGAGGCGCCGGTCGCCCGCGAGACCGCGGGGGCGCGGTTCCAGAAGCTGTTCCGCACCACCGCGTTCAAGCTGTCGCTGGCCTACCTGGCGATCTTCGCCCTCTGCGCGTTCCTGGCGCTCGGCTACGTCGCGTGGAACGCCCGCGCGGTGCTCGACGACCAGATCGTCTCGACGATCGACGCAGAGATCAACGGCCTGTCGGAGCAGTACAATGCCGGCGGCCTGCGGCGGCTGATCTCCGTGGTGGAGCGGCGCTCGCGGGAGCCCGGCGCGTCCCTCTACCTGGTGACCACGGCGGGCGGCGACCATGTCGTCGGCAACGTCGGCTACGTGCCCGCCGCCGTGCTGGCGACGCCCGGCCAGAGCGAGACGCGCTACGGCCGCAACGACGCGGATTCCGAGGCGCATCAGGCGATCGTGCGGGTCTTCACGCTGCCGGGCGGGTTCCGCCTGCTCGTCGGGCGCGACACCGAGGAGCGCGACCGCCTGCGGGCGGTGATCGGACGCGCCTTCGTCACGTCGCTGGCCGCGGTCGTGCTCCTCGGGGTGATCGGCGGCTGGCTCGCGGCGAGCCGTGTCCTGCGCCGGGTCGATGCCATGACACAGACTACGCGGGCGATCATGGCGGGCGACCTCGACGGCCGGCTCCACGTGGCCGGGAACGGCGACGAACTCGACCGCCTCGCGTCCAGCCTCAACCAGATGCTGGAGCGGATCGGCGAACTGATGCGCGGCATGCGGGAGGTCTCCGACAACATCGCGCATGACCTGAAGACGCCGCTGACCCGCCTGCGCAACCGCGCCGACGAGGCCCTGCGCCGGGCCTCGACGCAGGAGGAACTGCGCGCGGCGCTGGAAGCCGTGATCGACGAGGGCGACGGGCTGATCCGGGTGTTCAACGCGCTCCTGATGATCGCGCGGCTCGAGGCCGGAAGCGCCCGGGAGATCCTCGTCCCGCTGGATATCGGACAAGCGGTGCGGGGCGTCGGCGAATTGTACGAGGCGCTCGCCGAGGACCAGGGCCTGACCCTCACGGTGACCGCGCAGGACGACCTGATCATCGCCGGCAACCGCGAACTCATCGGTCAGGCCCTGGCCAACCTGATCGACAACGCCCTGAAGTACGGGGCCGTCTCCGCCGGAGCGGAAGCCCGCGTGACCCTGGACGCGTGGCGCGAGGCGGGCACGGTCCGACTCGCCGTCTCCGATCACGGCCCGGGCATTCCCGAGACGGACCGGGCCCGCGTGCTCGGACGCTTCGTGCGCCTGGAGGATGCCCGGTCGCGACCCGGCTTCGGTCTGGGCCTCAGCCTCGTCAACGCCGTGGTGCGCCTGCATCACGGGACCCTGCGGCTCGCCGACAACGGCCCCGGGCTGCGGGTCGAGATCGAGTTTCCGGCCTCGGCGCAGGCGCAGCCGGCGGCCGGTGACATCCTGCCCGCTCCGCCATCGGGCGACCCTGTGCCGGACTCCCTGTCCCGCGCTACTTAGGTCGCGACCTGTCCCACCGTCGCCCGGCCGTGACCGCGTCCGAGCGGCGGCGCGCCCGCGTTCCAGGAGGCCCCATGACCCTCAAGACCAAGACCGCCCTCGTGACCGGCTCGACCAGCGGCATCGGGCTCGCCATCGCGCGCGCCCTCGCGGCCGAGGGGGCCAACATCGTGCTCAACGGCTTCGGGGACGCGCAGGCCGTCGAGGAGGCCCGGGCGGGGATCGAGAGCACCTACGGGGTCAAGGCCCGGTACTCGGCCGCCGACATGAGCGAGCCCGATGCGATCGCCGCCATGGTGCGCGAGGCGGAGGAGACCTTCGGGGCGGTCGACGTGCTGGTCAACAACGCCGGCATCCAGTTCGTATCGCCGATCGAGGAGTTTCCCGCGGAGAAGTGGGAGCAGATCATCGCGATCAACCTGTCCTCGGCCTTCCACACGATGCACGCGGCGATTCCCGGGATGAAGGCGCGGGGTTGGGGGCGGATCATCAACACGGCCTCGGCCCACTCTCTGGTGGCCTCGCCGTTCAAGTCGGCCTACGTGGCGGCCAAGCACGGGATCGCGGGTCTGAGCAAGACGGCGGCGCTGGAACTCGCCCCGCACAGGATCACGGTGAACTGCATCTCGCCGGGCTACGTCTGGACGCCTCTGGTGGAGGCGCAGATCCCCGACACGATGAAGGCCCGCGGCCTCACCAAGGAGCAGGTGATCGAGGACGTGATGCTGAAGGCGCAGCCGACCAAGGAGTTCGTCACCGTCGACCAGGTGGCCGCGCTGGCGGTGTTCCTGTGCTCCGACGCGGCGAGCCAGATCACGGGCGCCAATATCAGCATGGACGGTGGCTGGACCGCGCAGTAGCGCGACCGGCCGCGGCGGCCGGGCCCGGTCGCCGCCAAGGCCCCGCCCGAATCCGGGCGGGGCCGCTCCCGGTCAGCGGCGACCGTGGACCAGCAGGGCGAGGCCGTAGCCGACCGCGCCCGCGATCAGCAGCGCGACCAAGGGGTTCTCCTCCACCCGGGCGCCGACGGCGGTGCGCCCGTCGCGCAGGTACGAACCGCTTCGCTCGTAGACGTCCCCCGCCACGTCGCCAGCGCGCTCGTAGGCGTCGCTCGCGTAGTCACCGGCCCGGTCGGCGATGTCACGGGCCTTGTCCTTCACCTGGCCGTAGACGTTCTGAGCCTGGCCCTGGGCCTCGCGGAAACGTCCCTCGACCGAGTCGCGGTTGGAGCCCACGAAATCACCGGCCGAGCCCTGAACCTTGCCGACGGCCTCCTTGGCGCCGCCGACGATCCGATCCGTATCAACCATGGCACTCTCCTGGACGTGAGCGCGGCGCCGCGACAGGGGCGCCGCTCGATAAGCCGTCGTCCACCGAACGCGCGAGACGGCGTTTGTGCCCCCGCCCGCCACGAAATTGTGCGTCTCGCCCCGCGATCGCGGCCGCGGAACGGTCAGAGCCCGATCAACTCGGCGATGGCCGCCGCGCCGGCGGCCGGGGAGGTCTCGCCCCGGGCGACGCCGGCCTCGGCCTCGGCCGTGCGGCGGCGAACTTCCGGGGAGCCGACGAGACGCTGGTGCAGGCGCTCGTCGACCAGCGCCCACATCCACTTCACGTCCTGAGTCCGGCGCTTCGCCTGGATCTCGCCGGTCGCCGTGAGCTTCTCCCGGTGATCGACGATCTTCGCCCACAGGGCGTCGAGCCGCAGGTTGTGGAAGCCCGAGATCGTGACCACCGGCGGCGTCCAGGTGGCGGAGGCCGGGGTCAGGATGTGCAGCGCCGCCCGGTACTCCGAGGCCGCCGCGTTGGCGCGCTGCTCGGCCTCGCCCGCATCGGCCTTGTTGACGGCGATCATGTCGGCGAGTTCGAGAATGCCCTTCTTGATGCCCTGCAACTCGTCGCCCGCCCCGGGCAGCATCAGCACGAGGAAGAAGTCGGTGAGGTCGGCCACGGCCGTTTCCGACTGGCCGACGCCGACCGTCTCGACGAGGATCACGTCGAAGCCCGCCGCCTCGCAGAGCAGCATGGTCTCGCGGGTCTTGGCCGCGACGCCGCCGAGCGTGCCGGAGGACGGGGAGGGACGGATGAAGGCTCCGGGATCGTGCGACAGCCGCGCCATCCGGGTCTTGTCGCCCAAGATCGAGCCGCCGGTCCGCGAGGACGACGGGTCGACCGCGAGCACCGCCACCTTGTGACCGGCCTCCGTCAGGTTCGAGCCGAGGGCGTCGATGGTGGTCGACTTGCCGACGCCGGGTACGCCGGTGATGCCGACGCGGATCGCCCGGCCGGTCTCGGGCAGGACCGAGTCGATCAGGCTCGCCGCCAGCGCCCGGTGATCGGCGCGCTTGGACTCGGCCAGCGTGATGGCGCGGGCCAGAGCGGCGCGGTCGCCGCGCAGCAGGCGCTCCCGGAGACTCTCGATGTCGATGGACGGCGTCATGATCCCTTCATGGCCGCGGCGACGGCCGCCGTCGAGGGGGAGAGTACCGGGGCCGGGGGATGGGCCGGCTGTGTCCCGCCCACCACAAGCCCGGCCGTGCCCGCTATTCACGCCGCGATGCGGCGATCGTGCCCCGCGATGGTCACGATCCTGGGCAACGGAAGACGACCCGCCCGAGCGTCACCGGATCATGTCGAGCCAGATCGTCTCACGCCGCGTCCTTCTCCGCTTCGGAGCCCTCGCGGGCGCCGCGGGTCTCGCCCCGTCGCTCGGTGCCTGCGTCACCGACGACCTCGGCACCGGCGCGGCCCTGCCCGAGAAGCAGTCGGCCCTCGACGTCATGCCGGTGCTGCTGGTCGCCACGACCCGCAAGCCCGTGGGCAATCCGCCCCGACCGCCGTACTTCAGCAGCGACCGCGGCCGCGGCCTGAGCTTCGCCGAGGTGCGCCTGTCGCCGCCCGACCGCTCGCTGCTCGGCAAGGTCTCGTCCGTCATCACCGGCGACTGGACCATCGGCGCAGTTCCGAAATCCGAGTCCGGCCCGGGCGCCGCCGAGGCCTTTTCCCAGGCTGCCCTCGGGCGCGACGTGCTGATCTACGTCCACGGCTACCGCGAATCGTTCGAATCCGCCGCCGTCAGCGCTGCCCGGCTCTCGGACGGGATCCGGTTCCGCGGCGTCTCCGGCCTGTTCACGTGGCCGTCGGCGGCCGCGACCCTCGATTACAATTACGATCGCGAGAGCGCCCTCTGGTCGCGCGACGCGTTCGAGGACCTGCTGAAGGCGCTCGCCGCCTCGCCCAGCGGCGGCCGCATCAACATCGTCGCGCACTCCATGGGCACGCTCCTCACCCTCGAGACCCTGCGCATGCTCCGCGCCGAGGCCGGCGAGGCGGCGATGTCGCGGATCGGTGCCGTGGTGCTGGCCGCGCCCGACATCGATTTCGACCTGTTCTCCAACGGCGTCGCCCGCCTCGGGCCCGACGTCTCGAAGATCACGGTGATCTCCTCCACCAACGACCGGGCGCTCGAACTCTCGGCGGCGCTGGCGGGGGGCGTGCGCGCCGGCGCGGCCGACCGCGCCAAGCTCGAGGCCCTCGGCGTCCGCGTCGCCGACGCCTCCGATTACGGCGGCGGCCTGATCAACCACGACCTGTTCCTCTCGAACCCGGACGTGCAGGGGGTGGTCAAGCGCGCCATCGCCCGCGGCGCCGGCGTCTGACGCGCGGCGCTCACCCCGTCCGGGTCGCCATGCTCTGCGGCGGCAGGGGTTCCTCCGGCATTACCGGCGCGTCGCCGGACGCGTCGAGGTGGTCGATCCGGTCGGCCCAGACCCGGAAGCCCACGAGGGGATTGGGTCCGAACGTGTGGGTCAGCGGCACGTCCGCGGCGTCGCGGCCGTACGCGACCATGACGCGGCCGATCCGCGGGCTGTTGTTGCGCGGGTCGAACACGTGCCAGCCTCCACCGAGATAGACCTCCATCCAGGCCGCGAAGTCGCCCGCCGGGTGCGGCTCGGGCTCGCCGATGAAGCTGATGTAGCCGGTGCAGTACCGGGTCGGGACGTTGAGGGCGCGGCAGAACGCGACCGCCAGGTGGGTGAAGTCCCGGCAGACGCCGCGCCCGCCCGCGTAGGCGTCCATGGCCGTGCGGTCGCGGTGGGCGAACTCGTAGCCGAACGCGATGTGGGCGTGGACGAAGTCGCAGACCGCCTGCACCCGGGCCCAGCCCGGCTCGGTATGGCCGAAGAGACGCCACGCCTCGTCGGCCAGGAGGTCGGACTCGCAGTAGCGGCTGGGGAGCAGGAACACGATCGTCTCGGGCGGCAGCTCCTCGATCGCGTGCTGCGCGGCCTCCGGGTGGACCGGATCGGGCACGCCGCTGTCGCGGATCGCGGCGTCGGTCCCGATGGTGAAGTTGCCGGCGGGCGCGGTCAGGCGGCCGCACAGGTTGCCGAAGCCGTCGCGATAGATCGTCACCGGGACGGGCGGATCGGTCCGGAGCGCGTCGGGCGCCTCCAGGGCGGCCGCCCTGGAGGGATGCACGTTGAGCATCACCACCATGGGCACCGGGTAGGGGAAGGCGTAGCGCATCTCGCAGCCGAGCCTGATCCGCATGCGCGGGTGATCCTTCGTGTTCGAGACCGTGTCCGCGGCGATGCGCGCAGGAGCCGTGCCGCGCCGAATCGTGCGGGTGGGGCCGCGACGGGCTTGGCGGCCGTCCGCTTCACCCCTACAGCATCCCCGCGCGACGCTCATCGCCACCGGACGAAGCCGAGGCGCTTCTTCCCGGGGCAGCACGTCGCACCCGTGCGCCGGCCCGCCGAGCGGGGGCGCCTGAGGACGGTTACGAGAGGGATGCCGGCCATGTTCACGCTCGAGATCGACGGCACCGCCGTTGCGGTGATCAACAGCGACGAGGCGTCCGCCAAGGACCTCTTCACCTGTGACGGCTTCAAGGAAGACATCCGGACCATGACGACCGGCGGGAAGCCGCTCTGGAACGGCACGTCGGCGCTCAAGGTCCGGGCCGCCACCGAGGACGAGGTCGAGATCTTCGAGGACGCGCTCGCCGAGGACGACGGCGAGGGCGACTTCGTCGAGGATCCGCGCCACACCGGGTCCGAGTCGGACGACGAGGACGAGGCCGACATCGTCTTCCTCGTGGATATCGACGAGGACGAGGACGAGGATGAGGCCGACGCCTGAGCGCGGCTGAACCCGAGCGCCTCCCGGGTGGTTTCCGATCCGATCTGGATCGGATCCCGGGAGGACGGCATGGCTGACAGCAGACGGATCGTCGACGCGCTGGTGCGTTCGAGGCGCGGCGGCCTCGCCGCCGGTGCCGCCCTCGGCGGGCTGGCGCTGATCGGCAGCCTCGCCTACCGGGCACTGCGCGGGGCGGCGCCGCCCGAGGCCGGCGGGCCGGACTTCACGCAGGTCGCCGAGGACGAGGCCCGGCTGATGCTGCGGGCCATGGTGGCGGCCACGACGGCCGACGGGATGGTCGACGCCGCGGAGCGCAAGCGCCTCGACGCGGCCGTGGCGGAGGCGGGCCTCGATCCCGATGGCCGGTCCTGGCTCGACCGCGAACTCGCGGATCCCGCCGACGTCGACACGATCGCCGAGCGGGTCGCGAGTCCGGACGCGGCGGCGCGGATCTTCGCGGCGGCGCGGCTCGCGATCGATCCCGACACGCTCCAGGAGCGTCAGTTCCTGAAGATGCTGGCCGAGGCCCTCGACCTGCCCGCGGAGACGACCGAGCGGGTCGAGCGCGACATCGCGGCCTGAGCGGCAACCTGTCCGATGGGTGGATCCTCCACGGCGGCCGAGCTTCGTGCTAGGCTTCCCCGCGACGACGGGTCCGGGCGATCCGTCCGCGGGAGGACGGGACATTTCATGGCAGGACTGTCAGTGCCCGCGCTCGGGCGCGCCCGGCGGCGGGCCTGCGCGCTGGTCGCAGCCGTGCTGATCGCCGGCGGCTCCGCGCGCGCGGCCGACCCGGCCCCCGGCCCGCTGACGATCGCCGAGCAGGGCAGCTTCTTCGTCGGCGGTCGCGACGTCCAGTCCGACACGCTCTCGACGCTGCCGGCCTACGCGCCGTCGGGCACGATCAGCGTCGACCAGATCTATGTCCGCTATCAGATCCCGGTGAACGCCGGACGGCCGCCGCTGGTCCTGATCCACGGCTGCTGCCTCACCGGCAAAACCTGGGAGACGACGCCCGACGGGCGCATGGGCTGGGACGAGTACCTCGTCCGGCGCGGCTTCCCGACCTACGTGATCGATCAGGCCTGGCGCGGCCGCTCGGCGGCGAGCCCGGCCCAGATCAACGCCGTGAAGACGGGGCGGGCCGACCCGAATTCCCTGCCGGCCGTCTTCTCGGCCGGCCGCGAGCCGGCCTGGGCGATCTTCCGGTTCGGGCCGGAATACCCGAAGGTGTTCCCCGGCATGCAGTTCCCCCTGGAGGCCCAGGGCGAGTTCTGGAAGCAGATGGTTCCCGACTGGTCGGCCGCCCTGCCGGTGCCGAACCCGACCGTGCCGGCCCTGTCGGAGCTCGCCAAGCGGCTCAAGGGCGCGGTGCTGATCTCGCACTCGCAATCGGGGATCTACCCGTTCCAGACCGCCGCCCTCGACCGGACCGGCCTGCGCGCCATCGTGGCGATCGAGCCGGCCGCCTGCCCGGACCCGGCGAAGGACGACCTCGCGCCCTACAAGGACCTGCCGATCCTCGTCCTGTTCGGCGACTACGTCGACGCCTCGCCCCGCTGGGCGCCGCGGCTCAAGCAGTGCCGCAGCTTCGTGGCGGCGGCGAACGCCGCGGGCGGCAAGGCGGAACTGATCCTGCTGCCGGAGATCGGCATCCACGGCAATTCGCACATGCTGATGCAGGACAAGAACAGCCTCGACATCGCCGACTGGCTGGTCGGCTGGATCGACAAGCGGGCGCCCGGCAAGTCCTGAGGCGGGCCGATCGGGCGCGCCGTTTACACCTGTGTCCGTCCGAGCGCTGCGGTCGCCACACCCGCCGGCGTCATCACGCGCGCAGCGAAGTGACCCAGGGCGGCTCGGCCTCGGCGGTCGTCGCGCCGGCTGGATCGCTGCGCCGCGCTCGCGGGGACGGCGGCGCCGTTACCGTCGACCGGGACAGGTTCTGATGGCCCGGCCGAGGTGGGTGACGGGGCGTCCGCTCAGCCCGGCTTCCGCTCGCCGAGGAACGCGCCCATCCGCTCCAGAGCCCGCCGGATGTTCTCGGCCGAGTTGGCGTAGGACAGGCGGAGGTAGCCCTCGCCGTGGACGCCGAAATCCGGACCGCCGATCACGGCCACGCCCGTCTCTTCCAGGAGGGCCGAGGCCAGGGCCTTCGCCTTCCAGCCGGTCCGGGCGATGTTCGGGAAGGCGTAGAACGCGCCCTTGGGCGCGATGCAGGAGACGTCCGGCAGGGCGTTCAGCCCGTCGACCACGATCGCCCGGCGCCGGTCGAACTCGGCCACCATCTCGGACACGCAAGCCTGCGGGCCGTCGAGCGCCGCGATGCCGGCCCACTGGGTCGCCGCGTTGACGCAGGAATGCGCGTTGACCGCGAGCTTGCGCGCCGCGTCGTAGAGCGGCTTCGGCCAGACCGACCAGCCGAGCCGCCAGCCGGTCATCGCGTAGGTCTTGGACGCGCCGTCGAGGTAGACCAGCCGGTCGCGGATCTCGGGATAGGTCAGCAGCGAGTGGTGGGTCTCGCCGTCGTAGGTCATGGTGCCGTAGATCTCGTCCGACAGCACCGCGACGTCGGGGTGCTCGGCGAGGCCCTTCACCAGGGCGTCGATCTCGGTCTTCGGCGTCACGCCGCCGGTGGGGTTGGCGGGCGAGTTGACGATCAGCAGCCGCGTCCTCGGCGTGATCAGCGCCAGCGTCTCGGCCGCCGAGAAGGCGAAGCCGTTCGCCTCGCGGATCGGCACCGGCACCGGCGTCGCGCCGGTGAACTCGATCATCGAGCGGTAGATCGGGAAGCCGGGGTCCGGATACAGGATCTCGGTCCCGGGCGCGCCGAACATCAGGATCGCCATGAACATGGTGACCTTGCCGCCCGGCACGATCATCACGGAATCCGGCGAGACCTCGACGCCGTGGCGGCGGTGGATGTCGCGGGCCACCGCCTCGCGGAGCGGCGGGATGCCGACGGCCGGCGTGTAGCCGTGGTGGCCGTCGCGCAGCGCCTTGATCCCCGCCTCGACCACGTGGGCGGGCGTGGGCATGTCCGGCTGGCCGATGCCGAGATTGATCACGTCCCGCCCCTGGGCGGCGAGGGCCTGGGCCCGAGCCAGAACCGCGAAGGCGTTCTCCTCGCCGATGCGCGAGAAGGCCGGGACCACGTGCAGCATCGCGCCCTCCGGGCGGTGAGGTCTCAGTGCTTGGACCGCTCGGAGAGCTTCATCGCGCCGAACGACATCGCCACGGCGATCGCGCCCAGGATCACGAAGGTCTTCACGGAGGCGTAGAACAGGTCCGGATTGATGCCCTCATCGGTGTAGAGCACGAGCCCGATGGCCGCGAGCGGCAGCGAGATGAGGGCGAAGAGCGGGACGAGCGGGTTCATGTTCGGCACTCGGGATCCGGCGCGCGGCTGACCGCGGCCCTGGGAAAGCGCCCCTGCATATCATCGTGCTGCGAAGGTTGGGACCCCGCAAGCTGCAGTTTTTCGCCGGCGCGCCCGGACGCTCATGGATGCGCAATCATTTCGCGCAACAGCGGCGTCTCCGGGAGGGCGGACACGTATGCGTTGGGCATCGGTCGATTCGAAAGGCAAGGGAGCGGGGGGAGCGGGCCCCAGATCCCCCAGCATCGACACGCTGGCGCTCCATATCGGGCGGCTGCTGCGACATCCCGCCTATCGGCGCGAGGCGGTCGTCAGCCCGCTCCTGCGGCGGCACCTGCCGTACGAGGCCGGCTACGCCTGGAACGGCGAGGCCGGCCTGCGCGCCCGGCTGGCGGGCGCCGCCCTCGACGAGGCGAGCATCGATCACCTGCTCCGGAACGTGCAGGCCGAGTTCCTGCGCCTGCGACGGCCCGCCGATACCTGAGCCGGTTCCCGTGATCCGGCCCGCCTGATCCGGCTCAGGCCGGAACCCGGACGGTGGCCCGCAGGCCGCCGAGCGGGCTGTCGTGCAGGGTTATGTCGCCGCCGTGGGCGCGGGCGATGTCCCGGGCGATCGACAGGCCCAGCCCGGAGCCGCCGGCATCCTGGCGGGCGTCGTCGAGCCGCACGAACGGCTTGAACACGTCCTCGCGGCTCTCCGCCGGGATGCCGGGCCCGTCATCGTCGATCGAGACGAGGAAGGCGCGGGCCTCCAGCCGGCCGGAGATCGCCACCGTCTCGCCGTAGCGGACGGCGTTGGCCGCGAGATTGAACAGGCACCGCCGGAAGGCGCCCGGCCGGACCGTGACCTCGGGCGCGCCGACGAGATCGACCGCGGAGACGTGGGCACCGAGGCGCTCGACGTCGGTCCGCAGGTCCTCCAGCAGGGCGCGCATGTCGGTGGGGGTCGCGGGCTCGGCCGAATCGCCCCGCGCGAAGGCGAGGTAGCCCTCCAGCATCCGGCTCATCTCGTCGACGTCGCGGCTGAGATCCTCGATCTCCTCGGTCTGCTCGATCAGCGCCAGGGACAGGCGGAAGCGGGTCAGGATGGTGCGCAGGTCGTGGCTGACGCCGTTCAGCATCGTGGTGCGCTGCTCCATCGCCCGCTCGATGCGCCGCTTCATCTCGATGAAGGCGTGACCGGCCTGACGCACCTCGCGGGCGCCGCGGGGCCGGAACTCGATCTCCCGCCCCTTGCCGAAGCCCTCCGCCACGGCGGCGAGCCGCAGGATCGGCTTGATCTGGTTGCGCAGGAACAGGATCGCGACGCCGAGCAGCACCAGCGACGAGCCGATCATCCACACGAGGAAGATGTGCGAGTTCGACGCGTAGGCCTGGCTGCGCCGGGCGGTGATGCGCATCACCCCGTCGGGGATCGCCACGCGGATCTCGATCAGGTTCGAGCGGCCGACCGTGTCGATCCAGAAGGGTCTGCGGATCTGGCGCTTGATCTCGTCGGACAGGGCCTCGTCGAGGATCGAGAAGAACGGCCGCGGGCCCGGGGGCGGCAGCTTGGCGCCCTTGAGGATGTCGAGGTCGAGGTTCAGCCGCTCCCCGGCGATGCGCGAGAGGGTCTCGGCGTCCTTGTCCTGCGGGTAGCTCTCGTAGATGTCGATCAGCGCCGCGACGTCCGCGGTCACCGCCGCCGACAGCCGCTTGGTCACGAGCTGCCAGTGCCGCTCCATGAAGGTGTAGGCGATCACCGACTGGAGCAGGACGACCGGCGCGATGATGATGATCAGCGAGCGGGCGTAGAGGCCCTTCGGCAGGACGTCGCCGATCGCCCGGCTGACGCGCTTCCACAGGCGGCGCGGGCCCGAGCGCGGCGGGTCCTTCCGGAGCGCCCGGGCGAGGGCGGGATCCGGGGCGTTCATGACATCGCGCGCCCGTCCGTCCCGCGGGCGCGGTGGCAGGTCGGTCGACGGAGGATCCGTTCAACGGCGGCGGACATGGCTCGAGCGGGCGCGGAAAGCCTGTGCGTTATCGCATCCGCGTCGGGATCGGCCAAGGCGCCGCGCGATCCCCGGTGGGCCCGGGCGACTTGCACGGCGGCACGCGGGCCATACCTGTGAGGGGCGGGGGGCGCCCGCCGGCCGAAAGTCCACGAGGCCATGCTCAGCACCGACACAGACATCCTGTCCGCCGCCCAATCCTGGCGGCGCGACGGCCGCGCCGTGGCCCTCGCCACCGTGATCGAGACCTGGGGCTCGGCCCCGCGACCGGTGGGCAGCCACCTCGTCGTCGACGGCGACGGCAATTTCCTGGGCTCCGTCTCCGGCGGCTGCGTCGAGGGCGCGGTGATCACCGAGGCGATCGAGGTGATCGAGGCCGGCGCGCCGCGCGTCCTCGAATTCGGCGTCGCGGACGAGACCGCGTGGCGCGCCGGCCTGTCCTGCGGCGGCCGGATCCGTGTCTTCGTCGAGCGGGTCGACTGATGCGCAGCGATGTCCTGGCGGCGCTCAACGACGCGCGGGCGGCGCGCCGCGCCGCGATCCTCATCACCGACATCGCCGACGGCGCGCAGCGCCTCGTCCGCGAGGACGAGATCGCCGCCGATCCCCTCGCCGACGTGCTGGCGAAGCACCTCGCCGCCGGCAAGAGCGGCCTCGTCGAGGCGGGCGGGCGGACGCTGTTCCTCACCGTGCAGGTGCCGCCGGTGCGGCTCGTGGTGGTCGGCGCCGTCCACATCTCGCAGGCCATGGCGCCGATGGCGGCGGGGCTGGACCTCGCGCTCACGGTGATCGACCCGCGCACCGCGTTCGCGACCCCCGAGCGCTTCCCCGGCACCGCGCTGGTCGCCGAATGGCCGGACGCGGCCCTCGGGACCAGCGTGCCGGTGCTCGACCGCTACTGCGCCCTGGCGGCCCTGACCCACGACCCCAAGATCGACGATCCCGCGCTGAAGGCGGCGCTGGCGGCCGAGTGCTTCTACGTGGGCGCCCTCGGCTCGCGGAAGACCCACGCGGCGCGCGTCGCGCGGCTCACCGAGGCCGGGTTCGCGCCCGCCCAGATCGGCCGGATCCACGCGCCGATCGGCCTGCCCATCGGCGCCGTGAGCCCCGCCGAGATCGCCCTGGCGGTGCTCGCCGAGATCGTCGCCACCTTGCGCCGCGTGCCCCGTCCGGAGGTCGCGTGAGATTCGGGACGGTCCCGGTCGCCGAATCGGCCGGGCTGATCAGCGCGCACACGGTGCGGCGGGCCGACATCACCCTGCGCAAGGGCGCCGTCATCGCGCAGGAGACCGCCGCCGGTCTGGCCCGGGCCGGCCTGTCGGAGATCGTGGCGGCGACGCTCGAACCCGGCGACGTCGGCGAGGACGCCGCCGCGGCGCGCCTCGCCGCGCGCCTGCGCGGGCCGAACCTGCGCGTCGAGGCGCCCTTCACCGGCCGCAGCAACCTGTTCGCCGAGGCGGCCGGGGTGCTCACCCTCGATCCGGCCCGGATCGACGCGGTCAACGCCGTGGACGAGGCGGTGACGGTGGCGACGCTGCCGCGCTTCCGGCCGGTGGTCGAGGGCGAGATGGTCGCCACGGTGAAGATCATCCCCTACGCGGTGCCGGGCGCCGTGCTGGCCCGGGCCTGCGCGGCCGCGGAGGGCGACGTCCTCGCGGTAACGCCGTATCGCCGCCGCCGGGTGGCCGTGGTCTCGACGCGCCTGCCGAGCCTCAAGGAGACCACGATCGACAAGACGCTCCGGGCGCTGGCCGACCGTCTCGCGCCCGCCGGCGCCGCGATCGTCGCCGAGACCCGGGTGCCCCATGCCGGCGCGTCCGTGGCGGTGGCCCTGGCGGAGGTGATCGATCGCGCCGGGGCCGAGCTCGTCGTGGTGTTCGGCGCCTCGGCGATCGCCGACCGGCGCGACGTCATCCCGGCCGGCATCGCGGCGGCGGGCGGCCGGGTCGACCATCTCGGCATGCCGGTCGACCCCGGCAACCTGCTCCTCGTCGGCGCCCGCGGCGCCGTGCCGGTGATCGGCGCGCCGGGCTGCGCCCGCTCGCCCAAGGAGAACGGCTTCGACTGGATCCTGCATCGGCTCCTCGCGGACCTACCGGTGACCCGGGCCGACATCGTCACCCTGGGCGTCGGCGGCCTGCTGATGGAGATCGTCTCGCGCCCGCAGCCCCGCGCCGGCGGCGCCGCCGCGACCGACGAGTCCGAGCCGGGCTCCGCGGATGGCTGAGATCGGCACGGTCCTGCTCGCCGCGGGCCTCGGCAGCCGGTTCGGCGCCGCGCCGAAGCTGCTCGCGCGCCTCGACGGCAAGCCCCTGGTGCGCCACGCGGCCGAGGCCGCCCTGGGCGCCCGTCCGCGCCCGGTGGTCGCCGTCCTCGGCGCGCACGCGGAGGCGGTCCGCGACGCCCTGGCGGGGCTCGACCTCGTCCGCGTCGACAATCCGGACTACCGCACCGGCCTCGCGAGCTCGCTGCGCGCCGGCCTCGCGGCGCTGCCCGCCACCTGCGCGGCCGCCATCGTCGTCCTGGGCGACATGCCGCGCGTCACCGCCGCGCATCTCGACCGCCTCGCGGAGGCCTTCGCGGGCGCCCCGGAGCTGCCCGCGGCCGTGGTGCCGGTTCAGGCCGGCCGGCGCGGGAACCCGGTGCTGCTCAACCTGCGCCGCCTCGGCCCGGACATCGCCAGCCTCGCCGGCGATCGCGGGGCCGGGCCGCTCCTGAAGGGACGGTCGGACGTGCTGGAGATCCCGGGCGACCCGGCCACCGCCCTCGACGTCGACACGCCGGACACGCTGGCCGCGCTGGCCGGCGGACCTTCAGACCGGACCGCGTGAGCGCGGGCTGTCCGATCGTCCCGGCGGGCGGTCAGCGCCCCGCCGCGCCGCGCCCGCGGGCGGCCTTCGCCTCGGCCCGGCACCGATCCGAGCAGTAGCGGACCTCGTCCCAGACCCGCTCCCACTTCTTGCGCCACGCGAACGGGCGGCCGCACTGGGCGCAGATCTTCTCCGGCAGATCGCCCTTGCGGCGCATCGGCGGCATCGTCGCTCCTCCCGGCCTATCCGGGCCGGCGCGCGTCGGGGCCGGTCTCGGCGGCCCGGCGGAGGCGCGCGTCCAGGAGGTGCGCCAGGCCGAGCATGACCGCGATCCCCCCGACATTGACCGCGACCTGCAGCGGCCAAGTGGGGTCGAAGGTCCGGTAGAGGATGCGGCCGATCAGCGCCGCCAGGCACCCGGCCGCGAAGATCTCCAGCGAGTGCCGGCCGCAGGCGTCGACGAGGCGCAGCCCCCGCCACCGGCTCGCGCGCGCCGCGGCGGGCGTGCTGAACAGCAGGTAGGCCAGCGCCAGCATGTTGATCAGGCGCAGGGGCGCGACGTGGCCCTTGTCGGGCGGCCCGATCCCCAGCGGCCGGAGATCGGGAAGTCCCCACTCCGCCCAGGACCCGCCCTGCAGGAAGGCGAAGGCGAGGTAGGCGGCGGCCGCGGCCACGGCCCAGCCGCGCCGCGGCAGCAGGCCGTCATGGGCGCGGACCGCGACCGCGAGCGCCGCGCCGATCACGAACAGGAACTGCCACGCGAAGGGATTGAAGTACCACCCGTCGTCCACCGCCGCGGCGTTCGGGAGGTTCAGCTGATGGTCGACGTTGGCGGCGAGCCAGAGCGCCCCCGACAGGCCCAGCACGCCCCAGATCCCGCGCCGCATCCCGGCGTAGACCAGCGGGAACAGCGCCAGCAGCAGGATGTAGAGCGGCAGGATGTCGAGGTAGTTCGGCAGCGCGTTCAGCGCGAGGCCGCGCAGCAGGCCCGGCAGGAGACCCATCTGCAGCAGGGGCGCGACGCCGAATCGCGGCGTCAGGCCGGTGAGGTCCATCCAGATCCGGACGATGACCAGGGTCGCGAGCAGCAGCCCGGCCTGGAACAGGTAGATGCGCAGGCAGCGCTTGGCGATGCGCGTGAGCGCCGTCCGGATCCCGGCCCGCCGGAACAGCCCGCCGTAGGCGATCATCGACGAGTAGCCGGCCAGCAGGACGAAGATCTCGGCCGCGTCCGAGAACCCGAAATTGTGCAGCGTCAGCAGGGCCGGCGCGTTGCGCGGGATGTGGTCGATGAAGATCGTCAGGAGCGCGAGGCCGCGCACGACGTCGACCCGCGCGTCGCGCACGGGCTTCGCGGGCGGTGCCCCGGCGGGCGGCGGGGGAAGCGCCCGCGGGGCCGCGGCGCCGGGCCGTTCGAGATCGTCGAGGCGCGTCACTCAGCCCATCACCGTGGCGCTCTCCGTCCGGACGCGGAGCGGCCGGGGCCGCGGTGGAACAATAGCGCGCGCGCCGCCCGGGAGCCCGCCGATCACGTGCCTGTGTTCGGATGTGCACAACGGCGGGAGCGCGCCGATGATCCGCAGGCCGCGCCGGCCGTCGCCCGCGCCCCCTCGCGTCGAGGCGGGGCCCGGTATAGACGCGGCCGACGATCCCGGATTCCGGCGCCCGCGCCGGGACGGGGGACCGCGGGGCTCGAGGCAGGGTTGAGGGCAAGGGACATGCGCGTCCTCGTCACCGGAGCGGGAGACTATCTCGGCCGTCGCCTGCTCGAGGCTCTGCGTCGGGACCTGCCCCCGGGCAGCCGCATCCTCGGCCTCGACCGGAGCCCGCCGCCGCCCCTCGACGGCGTGACGCTGAGGACCGTCGACCCGTTCGACGCGCGCGACCTCGCCGAGACGGTCGCGGCCTTCGATCCGACCTGCGTGTTCCACCTCGCGGCCCTGGCCTCGGTCGCCCAGTCGAGCGAGACGCCGTCCTACGCCTGGCGGGCGGAACTGCTCGGCACCCTCAACCTCGCCGAGGCGGTGGCGCGGACCCGCGCGGCCCTGGTCTTCCTCAGCTCCACCGTCGTCTACGGCGAGGTGTTCCGCGCCTGCGCGCGCCCCGACGAGAGCGTCACGCCGCGCCCGGACACGATCTCGGGCCGGACCAAGAACGCCTGCGAGTACATCCTCCGCGACGTCCTGGCGAATGCCCGCGTCAAGCATCTCGTGCTGCGGCCGTCGAACTACATCGGCGCCGGGCAGAGCGAGACCTTCGTGGTCGCCTCCTTCGCCGGTCAGATCGCCCGCATCGAGCGGGGGCTGGCGCCGCCGAGCCTCGAGGTCGGCGACCTCTCGGCGGGGCGCGACTTCTTCGACGTGGCCGACTTCACCGCGGCCTGCCTGCGCGTGATCGCGCGGATCGACGACCTGCCGGACGGCGGCATCTTCAACGTGGGATCGGGGGTCGTCACCCCGGTCTCCGACATCCTGGAGACGCTGCGCGGACTGACGGACGCGCGGTTCGACCTGCGCGTCGCGCCCGGGCGGGTCCGCCCGGCGGGGGTACGCAGCGAGGGCTGCGACCCCGCGGCCTTCGGGACCGCCACCGGATGGGCGCCGACCATCCCGCTCGCGCAGAGCCTGTCGACGATCCTGGCGGAGGCACGGGCGCGCCTCCGGTGATCTGTCACCGTCCGAAGGTGACGGCGACGCCCTCGGACGGGCGCGCGGCTCCGGAAACGCCGGCGGCGCTCGGGAGCGCGACCGGTCTCAGCGCGAGAAGCGCTTGTACTTGATCTTCTTCGGCATGATCGAATCCGCCCCGAGCCGGCGCACCTTGTCGGCCTCGTAGTCGGAGAAATTGCCCTCGAACCACTCGACGTGGCTGTCGCCCTCGAAGGCCAGGATGTGCGTCGCGATGCGGTTCAGGAACCAGCGATCGTGGCTGATGATGACCGCGCAGCCGGCGTAATCCTCCAGCGCGTCCTCGAGGGCGCGCAGGGTCTCCATGTCGAGGTCGTTGGTCGGCTCGTCGAGGAGCAGCACGTTGGCGCCGCCCTTCAGGGTCCGGGCGAGGTGCACCCGGTTGCGCTCGCCGCCCGAGAGGGTGCCCACCTTCTTCTGCTGGTCGGGCCCCTTGAAGGCGAAGGCCGCGCAGTAGGCGCGCGAGTTGATCTCGCGCTTGTTGAAATAGATGATGTCGTTGCCGCCCGAGACCTCCTGCCAGACCGTGGCGTTCGGATCGAGGGCGTCGCGCGACTGGTCGACGTAGCCGAGCTTCACCGTCTCGCCGACCTCGATCTTGCCGCTGTCGGGCTTCTCCTGGCCGGTGATCATCTTGAACAGGGTGGTCTTGCCGGCGCCGTTCGGGCCGATCACCCCGACGATGCCGCCCGGGGGCAGCTTGAACGACAGGTCCTCGATCAGCAGCCGGTCGCCGAACGCCTTGCTGAGGTGCTCGAACTCGATGACGTTGTTGCCGAGCCGCTCGTCGATCGGGATGACGATCTGCGCGGCCGCGTCGACCTTCTGCGCCTGCTTGGCGACCAGCTCCTCGTAGCGGGTGATGCGGGCCTTCGACTTGGACTGGCGCGCCTTCGGCGAGGCGGCGATCCACTCCTGCTCGCGGGCGATGGAGCGCTGCCGCGCCATGTCCTCGCGGCCCTCCTGCTCCAGGCGCTTCTGCTTCTGGACCAGCCACGCCGAGTAGTTGCCCTCGTACGGGATGCCCTTGCCGCGATCGAGCTCCAGGATCCAGCTGGTGACGTTGTCGAGGAAGTAGCGGTCGTGGGTGACGATCAGGATCGCGCCCGGATACTGGCGCAGGTGGCCCTCCAGCCAGTTCACCGTCTCGGCGTCGAGGTGGTTGGTCGGCTCGTCGAGGAGCAGCAGCTCCGGCTCCCACAGGAGCAGGCGGCAGAGCGCGATGCGGCGGCGCTCGCCGCCCGACAGGGTGGCGACCGGCTGCTCGTCGCTCGGGCAGCCCAGGGCCTCCATGGCCTGGTCGACCTTCGAATCGAGTTCCCAGAGACCCAGCGACTCGATCCGGTCCTGGAGCTCCGTCATCTCGTCGGCGGTCTCCTCCGAGTAGTTCATGGCGAGCTCGTTGTAGCGGTCGAGCATGGCCTGCTTCTCGGCGACGCCCTCCATCACGTTCTCGCGGACGGTCTTGTTCGGGTCGAGCTGGGGCTCCTGGGGCAGGTAGCCGACGCGCGCGCCCTGCGCGACCCAGCCGTCGCCGGTGAATTCCTTGTCGATGCCCGCCATGATCTTCAGCAGCGTCGACTTGCCGGCGCCGTTGATGCCCAGGACGCCGATCTTGGCGTCCGGGTAGAAGGACAGGTTGACGTTATCCAGGACCTTCTTGCCGCCGGTATAGGCCTTGGTCAGGCCCCGCATGTGGTAGATGAATTCGCGAGCCATCGCGGATCGTCCTCGGCGCGTTGTTCGGGACCGCGCGGATCGTGCCAGCGGCACGGGTCAGGCACCGGGCCTCAGCACCCGTCCTGGACGCGCGTCCCTACGATATAGGAATGACCCTCTCCGACTATCAGGCCCGCCGGGACGCGGCAAGGACGGGCCGGATCTCGGCGGGGAGCGGAACGCTCACGCGAACGGGTTCTTGACCGATCGCGGCGGCGCGTCCGGCGCCTCCGCCACCGCCTCCGGCAGATCGGACCCCTCCAGGGCCTTCACGATCGCGTCCAGCGTCTCCCGGAGCAGTCTGGCCTGATCCAGGCCGGTCCGGTCGCGGGTCAGGTCGATCGACCCGTGCACGGCGATCCGGTCCGTGCCGTTCTCGAAGCACAGGGCGCCGATGGAGCGCGCGCCGGCCTCGTCCGCGAACGGCACGAAGCCCGCGATGGCCGGGCTCTCGTCACGCCCGCTCTTGTCATCCGGGCTCTCGCCCTTGCGCCGGGCGCGTCGCTTGTCCTCGGGCATCGGGTCCTCTCAGAAGAACGTGCGCAGGAAGTCGCGGACGAGCTTGCGCAGGGCACGGGTGAGTTCGCGCTCGAGCCATTCCTGCCACGTCTGCTCGTGGCGGGGCCGGCGCTCGTCCGCGCGGGCGGAGGCATGGGGGTCCGGCAGGCTCATCGCGGTCGCCCGCGCCGCGGGCGGCAGGCCGGGGAAGACGTCGATGCCGGATTCCCGCTGGAGATCCTCGATCGACAGGGCGCGCCAGTCCTTCGAATCGTCGTTCCGCGCGAGGTAGGCGCCCGCCTCGCCGCGGGACGGGTCGTACACGGCCTTGAACAGCTGCGTCGGGACGAGCACGCCGCCCTTGATCTGCTGCACCGCGTCGCCCGCGAAGATCACCCCGGTGACGACGAAGAGCGCGCCGCGGCGGGTGGCCAGGCGCCGGGTGCTCTCCTCGATATCCGCCCAGAGCCCGCGGTTCAGGACGCGGTTCTGCGGCACGATGTTGGCGAGGCTGAACGACTCGGCCTGGGAACTGAGGGTCGGCATGTCCCCGGCCGGGGCGAGATGGCCCCGGTCGAACCCGCTGCGGACGTAATCCTCCAGCGAGGCGCGCTGATCCTCCGGCAGCCGGGTCTCCTCGTGGAAGGCGTCGTCGCGGGCCACCGCCCGGGCGGCCGCGACGCTGGCGCGCGTGAGGTGCTCGGCGGCGTAGAGCGGCGTGCGCGTCACGCCGGAATGCAGGACCGCGAAGGCCTCGAAGCACAGCGGGACCGCGCGGACGGCGAGCTTCGGGTTCGTGAGGACCGGCGTCCGCCCGTCGGCGAACAGGCCCGGGCAGGCATCCTGGGCCCGGGCCGGGACCGCGCCCGGTGCGAGGGCCAGAACCGCGGCCACGGCCGCGGCGGCGAGCCCCGGGTGGCGCCTCACCAGCATACGCGGACCCGGCGCACGCCCTCCGGGGTCGGGCGGTCCCGCCACGCGCAGGGCCGGCCGAGGCTGTTGCCGAAGGGGCGGGCGTCGCGGTCCGGGCCGCCCGGCGAGACCCGCGCCGGGCAGTCGCCGAGGAAGTTGCAGAGGAAGTCGAGATTGCCGTCCGGCGGCCGCGGCTGGGCGTAAGCTTGGCCGTTACCCGTAATCGCGAGCATGAGCAGGATTGTGCACAGACGAGCCGGATTCAAAGGCGGGCCTCTTGTGGCGTTAAGGGCACGTGATCGAAAAAAACGCCGGCCCGACATTGATCGCGCCGCCGTTCGTCCGTAACTGGCACTATCATGACAGCGACGGACGGGCGGGTTCTAGCATGAACGCGCGTCCCCGGGCTGCTGGCGTCGCGGTTGCCGAGGGCCCGCGGCGGAGCCGTCGCCATACTCGAACGAACGGATGCGAGCATTGGCACTCTCCCCTGAGCAATCGGCGTTGCTGGACCGCGTTCCGTCTCCATCGGCGCTTCGGCGTCTTCCGGAGTTGGAGCTTCAGGCGGTGGCGGACGCGGTGCGCGCCGAGATGATCGACGCGGTCTCGATCACCGGCGGCCATCTCGGCTCGGGGCTGGGCGTGGTCGAGCTGACGGTGGCGCTGCACCACGTGTTCGACACCCCCGACGACCGCATCGTCTGGGACGTCGGTCACCAGTGCTACCCGCACAAGATCCTCACCGAGCGCCGCGACCGGATCCGCACGCTGCGCCAGGGCGGCGGCCTGTCGGGCTTCACCAAGCGGAGCGAGAGCGTCTACGATCCCTTCGGCGCCGCCCACTCCTCGACCTCGATCTCGGCCGCGCTGGGCATGGCGGTCGCCCGCGACCTCGACAACGCCACCGCCAAGCAGAAGGGCGGCGCGCAGAAGCGCCGCAACGCCATCGCGGTGATCGGCGACGGCTCGATGTCGGCCGGCATGGCCTACGAGGCCCTCAACAACGCCGGCGCCCTGCACTCGCGCCTGATCGTCATCCTCAACGACAACGACATGTCGATCGCGCCCCCCGTCGGCGCCATGTCGGCCTACCTCGCAAGGCTGGCGTCGGGCGGCGCCTACCAGTCCCTGCGCGAGACCGCCAAGCAGCTCGGCAAGCTCCTGCCCAAGGCGCTCTACCAGCGCGCCGCCGCGGCCGAGGAGTACGCCCGCTCGCTGGTGGTCGGCGGCGGCACCATGTTCGAGGAGATGGGCTTCCACTACGTCGGCCCGGTCGACGGGCACAACCTCGACCACCTGCTGCCGGTGCTCAAGAACGTCCGCGACGCCGAGCACGGCCCGATCCTGCTCCACGTCGTCACCCAGAAGGGCAAGGGCTACGCGCCGGCCGAGGCCTCGGCCGACCGCTACCACGGCGTGGTCAAGTTCGACGTGGTCTCAGGGATCCAGGCCAAGGCCAAGCCGAACGCGCCGGCCTACACGCGGGTGTTCGGCGAGAGCCTGATCAAGGCGGCCGACGCCGACGACAAGGTCGTGGCGATCACCGCCGCCATGCCGGGCGGGACCGGCATCGACCTGTTCGGCAAGGCGCACCCGGACAAGACCTTCGACGTCGGCATCGCCGAGCAGCACGCGGTGACGTTCGCGGGCGGCCTGGCGACCGAGGGCTACCGGCCGTTCGTGGCGATCTACTCGACCTTCCTGCAGCGGGCCTACGACCAGGTGGTGCACGACGTGGCGCTGCAGAACCTGCCCGTGCGGTTCTGCCTGGACCGGGCGGGCCTGGTCGGCGCGGACGGGGCGACGCACGCGGGCGCGTTCGACCTGGCGTACCTGTGCTGCCTGCCGAACATGACCGTGATGGCGGCGGCCGACGAGGCCGAGCTGGTGCACATGGTGGCGACCGCCCACGCCCACGACACGGGCCCGATCGCGCTGCGCTACCCGCGCGGCGAGGGGGTGGGCGTCGAGCTTCCGGAGCGGGGCGAGGTCCTGGCGATCGGCAAGGGCCGGGTGGTGCGCCGGGACGCGGAGGCGCGGGTGGCGCTCCTGTCGCTCGGCACGCGGCTGGCGGAGGCCTTGAAGGCGGCGGACGCGCTGGCCGAGCAGGGCGTGGCGGTGACGGTGGCGGACGCGCGGTTCGCCAAGCCGCTGGACGAGGCGCTGATCCTGGATCTGGCGCGCGACCACGAGGTGCTGATCACGGTGGAGGAGGGCTCGCGGGGCGGGTTCGGCGCGATGGTGCTGCACCTGCTGGCCGAGCGCGGCGCGCTGGACGCGGGCGGCGTGCGGGTGCGGACCATGACGCTGCCGGACGCCTACCAGGACCACGACAGCCCGGAGAAGATGTACGC
>NZ_JBQEPK010000064.1:0-23113 GCF_052045615.1 Methylobacterium sp. 22177
ACGGCGGAGACGCGCACGTTCGATTCCCGGGTCACGCCGGCGATGTGGGGCGTCAGGATCAGGTTGGGCACGCCCGCGAACACGGCGCCGGCGGCCGGGTCGAGGGGCTCGCGCTCGAACACGTCCAGCGCCGCGCCGCCGAGATGGCCGGAGCGCAGCGCGGCGGCCACGGCCGCCTCGTCCACGATGCCGCCCCGGGCGGCGTTGATCAGGATCGCGCCCGTCGGCATCCGCGCCAGCGCCGCCGCGTCGATCAGGCCGCGGGTCGCGTCGGTGAGCGGCACGTGCAGCGAGAGCACGTCGCTGCCGGCGATCAGCGCGTCGAGGGCGGTCCGTTCCACCGGGCCCGAGGCCGGGGTCCAAGTCTGGGTCCAGGCCGGGTCGTCCGCGGCCACGAACGGGTCGTGGGCGGCGACCGCCATGCCGAGCGCCGCCGCCCGCCGGGCGGTCTCGCGGGCGATCGCGCCGAAGCCCACGAGGCCGAGGCGCTTGCCGGCGATCTCGCGGCCCATCAGGGCGTTGCGCGGCCACGCGCCGGCGGCGACGGCGGCGCTCGCCCCGTAGGCGCCGCGCAGGAGCAGCAGCGCGGAGGCGATGACGTACTCGGCGACCGCGCCGTCGTTGGCGCCGGTGGCCGGGTAGACCGCGATGCCGCGCGCCCGGCAGGCGGGGAGGTCGATGTTGTCGAGGCCGACGCCGAGGCGGCCGACGACCGTGAGGTCGCGGGCGGCGTCGAGCAGGGCGCCGCGGACCTGCGTCCGGTTGCGCACGATCAGGGCGTCGGCCCGGGCGGCGGCGGCGGCGAGGTCCTCCGGCCGGTCGACGAGGCCGGGATCGTACACCACGTCGAGGCCGGCGAGCTCGGCCGCGATCGCGGCCTCGTCCATGAACTCGCTGATGACGACCTTGGGCATGGCGCGCCTCTGTCCCGGTTCCGCGTGGTCGTCCCCCGCTAGAGCCGTTGGCACCCGCGTGGCAACCCGGATCCCGGCCCTGTCGCCCTCAGGCGACCGCGCGGACGGCCCGCTCCGCCGGGAGCGCCGTCCGGGGCAGGCGCTCGATCAGGCCGGGGATCTCCTCGGGCGGCCGCGCCGGGCTGTACAGGAAGCCCTGCGCGCTGTTGCAGCGCCGCAGCCGCAGGAGCTCGGCCTGCTGCTCGGTCTCGACGCCCTCCACCGTGACGTCGATGCGCAGGTCGCGGGCGATGACCATGATCGCCTCGATCACCGTCAGGCATTCGGGGCGGCTGCTCAGGTCGCGCACGAAGGCGCGGTCGATCTTGATCTTGTCGACCGGGAACTGCGTCAGGTAGCTCAGCGAGGAGTAGCCCGTCCCGAAATCGTCGAGGGCGATCCGCACCCCGAGCGCCCGCAGGGCGCGGAGATTGTCCAGCACGTGCGGCGTGTTGGCCAGGAAGATCGACTCGGTGATCTCGATCTCGAGGCGCTCCGCCGCCAGGCCGGTCTCGCTCAGCACCGCCGCGACGTCGGCGAAGAAGTCGGGCCGGCGGAAATGGACCGACGAGATGTTGACGGCGACGCGCAGGCGCGCCGGCCAGGTCAGCGCCTCCGCGCAGGCCCGCCGCAGGGCCCAGCGCCCGATCGCGAGGATGAAGCCCGTTCCCTCGGCGATCGGGATCAGCTCGGCGGGCGAGACGGGGCCGAGACCGGGCCGGGTCCAGCGCAGCAGCGCCTCGCAGCCCACCACCTGGCCGTCCTGCAGGCCGACCAGCGGCTGGTAGTGCAGCGCCATCTCGCCGTCCGCGAGGGCCTGCCGCATCGCCTCGTCGAGTTCGTGCCGGCGCTGGACGCGCACCTCCAGGTCGCGGTCGAAGCCCCGCCAGCGCCCCTTGCCGCCCTGCTTGGCGCTGTAGAGCGCGAGGTCCGCCTTCCGGAGCAGGTCCTCGGGCTCGGTCGCGTCCGCGGGGGCGCAGGCGATCCCGACGCTGACGCCGATCTCCGCCCGGACGCCGTCGATGAGGTAGGGCTCGCGCAGGACCCCGATCGTGGCCTCGGCCAGGGCCCGCGCGGCCGCGCCGTCCCGGCCGCGCTGCAGGATCGCGAACTCGTCGCCGCCGAGGCGGAACGCCTGCGCGTCGGCCGGGAGCAGCGCGCGCAGGCGATCGGCGACCTGCCCCAGCAGGGCGTCGCCGGCGGCGTGGCCGATGCTGTCGTTGACGGTCTTGAAGCCGTCGAGGTCGAGGTAGAGCAGGCTGACCGTCGCGTCCGGAGCCTGTGGCGAGGTCTGCGCGGCGGCCGCGCAGACCTCGGACGCGACGTCGTGGAACATGACCCGGTTCGACAGCCCGGTCATCGGATCCCGGGTGGCCAGGTAGGCGATGTGCGCTTCCGCCCGTCGGGCCTCCGTCACGTCGGAGCCGACACCCCGGAAGCCCGCGAAGCGCCCCTTCTGATCGAGGAACGGCTTGCCGCTCAGCCGGAGCCAGCGCCGGCCGGCCGGCGTGTCGACGGCGATGAGGTGCTGGTGGAAGGCGACGCCCCGCCGGAGGCGGTCCAGCAGGTCGGCGCTCTGATCGGCCTCGGGGGAGATCTCGGGCGAGATCTCGGGGGAGCCCTTGGGCGAGGCCTCGGCCCGGCCGGCGAGCAGCGCCGGGAACGAGGCGTGCTGGAGTGTCCGCACCGGGCAGGCCAGCACGTCCGCCATCCGGGTGGAGACGTGCTGGAACCGCCCGGTCCCGTCCGTCTCCCACAGCCAGTCGCTGGCATTCGCCTCGAAGGCGTTGAGCAGCAGCCCGATCGTCTCGCTCTGGTCCCCGACCCGCACGCGGTCGAGGATGCGCTGGCGCGACAGGCGGCTCATGCGCCTCACGCTCGTCACCACGAAGATCGCGTAGACCGCGAGCAGGAAGCCGAGGCTGAGCGCGACCGGCTCCCCGGACCGGGCCAGCCCGACGAAGCTGCCGACGATGACCGGGACCGCGAACAGGTACGAGACCGACAGGAGCGGGCCGACCACGTAGGCGTCCGAGATCAGGCCGGTCACGATGGCGACGACGAGCAGCCGCGCGTCGCCGCCGGAGGGGGCGAACAGCACGACCGGCAGGGTCGCCCAGGCGAGGCCCAGGGCGAAGGCCAGGCCGGCGGAGATCCGGCAACCCCACCGGACGGTGGCGGCCGAGGCGGTGTCGCCGTGGGTGCGCCAGTAGAGCCAGGTCGCGTAGGTCGCCGCCGCGATCAGCACCGCGACCACGGCGAGCAGGCCGAGGAGGTAGGTGTGCGAGGCCGAGCCCCAGAAGAAGTACGCGACGGCCAGCGCGATGATCAGGTGCGTCACCGCCGAGTAGGTGGCGAGCTTCAGCGTCTCGTCGAGGAGCCCCGCGCGCACCTGCAGGCGGTAGCGGTTCGGCAGCGCGTCGTCGGCGTCGGGACCGCAGAGGCGGCCGAGCAGCGATGCCGCGCGGCCCGGCCAGGATCTCCGCCGCGCGGTCGGCTCGATCGCGCCGGGCGGGCCGGACGCGTCCGCGGTCATGTCAGGCGACATGGCCGGCCCCGGGGCGGGGCGCGACCCTCATCGTCAGGCCGCCCTTGGGCCGCAGGGTCACGCGGAACTGCGCCGCCGGCATCTCGGCCGTCACCGGCCGGAGGCGGAAGGCGGGCAGCAGCGTCGCCAGGATGACGAGGCACTCGGTCAGGGCGAGGCTCATACCGATGCAGACCCGCGGGCCGGCGCCGAACGGCAGGTAGGCGTAGCGGTCGCGCGCGGCGGCCCGCTCCGGCGCGAAGCGGTCCGGGTCGAACGCCTCCGGCCGGTCCCAGAGCAGCGCGTGCCGGTGCAGGGCGTAGACCGGCACGTGGACCGACTGCCCGGCCGGCACGACCGTGTCCCCGAGCCGGACCGGGGCCCGTGTCCGCCGCACGATCAGCGGCGCCGGCGGATAGAGGCGCATCACCTCGAGGAGCACCTGGCGGGTGTAGGGGAGCCGGTCCGCGGCCTCGGGATCGGCGGCGAGATCGTCGCCGAGGCGCGCCATCTCGGCGACGACGCGCCGCTCCACCTCCGGGTGCTCGGCCAGGACCCGGAAGGTCCAGGCCAGCGCCAGGGCCGTGGTCTCGTGGCCGGCGGACACGAAGGTCAGCAGGTTGTCGACGAGGCTCGCCTCGGGGAGCGGCGCCCCGGTCTCCGGATCCCGCGCCTGCAGCAGGAGGCCGAGGAGGTCGGAGCCGGGCTCGCCGCGGGCCCGGCGGCGCGCGATCGTGCGGGCGACCTCGCCGCGCAGGTAGCGCACCGCCTCCGCCCCGGCCCGGGCTCCCGGATGCGGGACCCAGCCCGGGGCCCGCAGCATCTCCAGGGCGATCTTCCAGCTGGTCTGGCCGAGATAGGCGTCCATCGCGGCCCCGAAGGGCTCGACCTCCAGATGCGGATCGCCCGAGACCATCGTGGCGACGATGACGTCGAAGGCGGTGCGCATCATCTCGCGCAGGATGTCCCGCTCGGCCCCGGCCGGGTCGGCGTCGCGCCAGCGCGCCCGCGTCGCGGCGGCGGCCCGGGCCATGGCCGGCACGAAGCTCCGGACCCGGTCCGGGCGGAACATCGGGATCGCGGTCCTGCGCTGGCGGCGCCAGCGGGCTCCGTCCGCGGTGAGGACCCCCGCGCCGAGGGCGGGGGCCAGCGCCCGCAGCATGAACGGCTCCCGCTCCAGCGCCTCGGCCTGGTCGACCATCAGGCTGCGGATGTGGCCGGGATCGCAGACGTAGGTGGTCCGCTGGCCGAGGAAGCGGGTCGTCACCAGCGGTTGTGTGTAGATCTGCCGCGGCCAGGCCTCGATCAGGCTGCCCAGCATCGTGACGAGCACGGATGGCAGCGCGACCGCCTCGGCCACGCCCTCTGCCACGGCCGCCGCGAACGGCGGCCGTCCCGGCGCGCAGACCCTGAACGTTCCGACAGCGGGCATACCGGCTCCCTCGCGGGACCAGATTCGTGGCTCAACGTTAAGTTTTGCCGTGCCGGCGCATCGCCGTCGAGAACTTCGCCCGGGACAGGTCCGGAAATCGCCGCCTTGCTTACCGGGGGCTTACCGGAATTCCCGCGCAAGTCCGGCGGCCCGCGCTAGCGGTCCCGGGTCTCGAGGGCCCGAGCCTTGAGGGCCTCGTGGAGCCGGCCCTCGATCAGCAGCGCCGAGCCGTAGTGGAACTCGATGTCGAAGGCGTGCCGCTGGTTCATCGAGAGCGACGCGCTCTGCATCGCGATGAGACGGCCCTCCGCGTCGAACAGGCCCGAGCCCGATCCGCCGTAGCCGTCGTTGCAATCGTGGCGGGCGCGGCGGATCGCGCCCTCGCTCGGCGGATCGATCCGCCGGACGGCGCAGGATTCCCGGCTGCTCTGGCCCCGGTAGTTCTCGTGCCCGGCCGGTGAGACCATCGTCACCGGGAGCGTCAGGTCGCCGGTCGGAAGGGTGGGCGGGTCCGGGATCGGCTGCGGCCGCGCCTCGGCCGGCTCGGAGAGGCGCAGCAGCGCCCAGTCGTCGGTGATGTGCAGGCGCCGGGCCTCGGGCTCGACGCCGAGTTCCAGGACGTCGGGCACGAAGGCGTAGTTCCGGCCGGCGATCTGAAAGTAGCAATCGGCGACGGTTCGGGTGACCTCCAGTTGTCGATTGCGGAAATTGTGCGCGTTCATCAGCACGAGGGACCGGCTCCCGATCAGCCACGCGGCGGCGGCCTTCTGGGGGATCCCGTCCGGGCGCCGGCACCACAGGACGCCTGCGCCGGGAAAGCGGTCCAGGTCGGCCCCCGTCAGTTCGCGCCGCCCGTCCTGCTGATAGAGCGCCGCGAGACGGCGTTCCCCGCCGGTCCCGGGCGCCGGGGCCGGGGACGCCGGGCGGGCCGCCAGTCCAGCGGCGAGCCCGGCCGCGAGTCCGGCCGCCAGCGCCAGAGAGCGGGCCGCGCAGCCCGTGACACGACCCATGGCGTCCTCCCGGAACGGGTCGGCGGACGGCTCGGGGCCCGCACGCCCGCACATCGCTCCGGCCTGTCTGGGGTGAAGGCCGGCTCGCGGTCAAGGCCCGCGTGATCTTACCAGATCTCCGGTGTTCTGTTGCCGGATCATCCCGAAAAGAAATGTTTCGTTTTGCAAAGACACGCATTACAAGCCGTGCGAATAATCAAGCGGCGCACAACGATAATAAGTCTTTTATAAGCTCAGCGAATACTGGAAACAGCCCGGATATCGCGACGCTAGAGACGGATTTGTCGGTGAAAGTCGTGCCGCCGTCGAATGAACACCACGATGACTGTGAGGCCAAACGGCGTGGCAGTCCGGCGAGGAGACGCAGGATGATCAGGCTCCGGAATTCCGTCTCGGCATTGGCGATCATGGCGCTCGCGCCGGTCGCCATGGCGGGCGTGGCGCAGGCCAACGACAAGCTCATCGAGAAATCGAAGAGCGACGAGAACTGGGTGATGCCCGGTAAGAACTACGACTCGAACAATTACAGCGACCTGACGCAGATCAACAAGAGCAACGTCAAGCAGCTCAAGCCGGCCTGGACGTTCTCCACCGGCCTGCTCAACGGCCACGAGGGCGCGCCGCTCGTCGTCGACGGCGTCATGTACATCCACACCTCGTTCCCCAACAACACCTTCGCCCTCGGCCTCGACGATCCGGGCAAGATCCTCTGGCAGGACAAGCCCAAGCAGAACCCGGCCGCGCGCTCGGTGGCCTGCTGCGACCTCGTCAACCGCGGCCTCGCCTACTGGCCCGGCGACGGCAAGACCCCGGCGCTGATCCTCAAGACCCAGCTCGACGGCAACGTCGCCGCCCTCAACGCCCAGACCGGCGAGACGGTGTGGAAGGTCGAGAACTCCGACATCAAGGTCGGCTCGACCCTCACGATCGCCCCCTACGTGGTGAAGGACAAGGTGATCATCGGCTCCTCGGGCGCCGAGCTCGGCGTGCGCGGCTACCTGACCGCCTACGACGTCAAGACCGGCGCGCAGGTCTGGCGCGCCTACGCGACGGGCCCGGACGAGGACCTGCTGCTCGCCAAGGACTTCAACATCCACAACGCCCATTACGGCCAGAAGGGCCTCGGCACCGCGACCTGGGAGGGCGACGCCTGGAAGATCGGCGGCGGCACCAACTGGGGCTGGTACGCCTACGATCCGGGCACCAACCTGATCTACTTCGGCACCGGCAACCCGGCGCCGTGGAACGAGACCATGCGTCCCGGCGACAACAAGTGGACGATGACGATCTTCGGCCGCGACGCCGACACCGGCGAGGCGAAGTTCGGCTACCAGAAGACCCCGCACGACGAGTGGGACTATGCCGGCGTCAACGTGATGATGCTGTCCGACCAGAAGGACAAGGACGGGAAGATGAGGAAGCTCCTCACCCACCCGGACCGCAACGGCATCGTCTACACCCTCGACCGGACGGACGGCACGCTGGTCTCGGCCAACAAGATCGACGACACCGTCAACGTGTTCAAGTCGGTGGACCTGAAGACGGGCACGCCGGTGCGCGATCCGGAATACGGCACCCGGATGGACCACCTCGCCAAGGACATCTGTCCCTCGGCGATGGGCTACCACAACCAGGGTCACGATTCCTACGATCCGAAGCGGCAAGCCTTCTACATGGGCATCAACCACATCTGCATGGATTGGGAGCCCTTCATGCTGCCCTACCGGGCGGGTCAGTTCTTCGTCGGTGCGACGCTGAACATGTATCCGGGCCCGAAGGGTGACCGGCAGAACTACGAGGGCCTCGGCCAGATCAAGAGCTACAACGCCATCACCGGCAAGTTCAACTGGGAGAAGATGGAGCGCTTCGCGGTCTGGGGCGGCACCACCGCGACCGCCGGCGACCTCGTCCTCTACGGGACGCTGGACGGCTTCATCAAGGCGCGCGACTCCGACAACGGCGACCTCCTCTGGAAGTTCAAGCTGCCGTCGGGCGCCATCGGCTACCCGATCACCTACACCCACAAGGGCACGCAGTACGTCGCCATCTACTACGGCGTCGGCGGCTGGCCGGGCGTGGGCCTGGTGTTCGACCTCGCCGACCCGACCGCCGGCCTCGGCGCGGTGGGCGCCTTCAAGAAGCTCGCCAACTACACCCAGATGGGCGGCGGCGTGATGGTGTTCTCGCTGGACGGCAAGGGCCCGTACGACGACCCGAACGTCGGCGAGTACGCGCAGCACGCCGCCAAGTAACGGCCACCCGCACCCCGCCCGCATCCCGTCGGCCTCCGGCCGGCGGGGTTTCGGGATCGGATCCCGACGCGCGGGGGGCCCTCCGGCGCCCCGCCCGTCCCCGGACACGCCATCCGGACACGCCATCAAGAAACGCTTCGACAACAGGGATCAACGTCCATGCCGCGCCCGCGCGCCCGCATCCTGGCGGCCCGTCTCGCCGCCGTCCTGACGCTCGCCGCCCTGGCCGCCGGGCCGGTGGCGGCCCAGGAATCCGAGGCCCAGGCCATCCAGTCGGAGCCCGGCAAGGCCCCGCCCGCGCCGCCGGCCGACCCCGCGACCCTGCGGATCTGCGCCTCCGAGAAGCAGCCGCCGCTCTCGATGAAGGACGGCTCGGGGCTCGAGAACCGCGTCGCCGTCGCCGTCGCCGAGGCGATGGGGAAGAAGCCCGTCTTCGTCTGGCTCCCGAAGCCCGCGATCTACCTCGTCCGCGACGGCCTGGAGAAGCGGACCTGCGACGTGGTCGTCGGGCTCGACAGCGACGATCCGCGGGTGCTGACCACCCGGCCGTACTACCGGAGCGGCTACGTCTTCATCACCCGCGCCGACAAGGATCTCGACGTGAAGTCCTGGTCGGACCCGCGGCTCAAGACCCTCGACCACATGGTGGTGCCGTTCGGCTCCCCCGGCGAGGCGATGCTCAAGGATATCGGCCGCTACGAGGAGGACATGGCCTACCTCTACTCGCTGGTGAACTTCCGCTCGCCGCGCAACCAGTACACCCAGATCGACCCGGCCCGCATCGTCAGCGAGGTCGCCACCGACAAGGCCGATGTCGGCGTCGCCTTCGGCCCGGACGTGGCCCGCTACGTCAAGGAGTCCCCGACGCCCCTGCGCATGACGCTGGTCCCGGCCGACACGGTCGGCAGCGACGGCCGCAAGGTCCCGCAGGTCTTCGACCAGTCGATGGGCGTGCGCAAGGACGACGAGGCCCTGCGCAAGGCGCTCGACGCCGGGATCGAGAAGGCCCGGCCGGCGATCGCGGCGATCCTCAAGCAGGACGGGGTGCCGGTCGTCGCCTCGAACTGAGCTGCGCCCGCCCCGCCTCCGCCCGGCCCGGCGCGACCGGGCCGCCGACCGAGACACCGCGCCAGACACCGCCCCAGACATCGACCAGACGTCGCTCGCGACGTCGATCAGGACATCAGGACCCGCTCAACAGATGCTCATCGTACGTTCGGCCCGCGTCGCCCTTCTCACCCTCGCCGCGGCGATGCCCGTCGCGGCCCGCGCGCAGCCCCAGTCCGGCCCGCAGACCGGGATCGTCTTCCGCAACACCATCACCGGCGAGGCGATGGACACGGCCGAGGGCAAGCCGGGCGGGCGGGACACCCAGGCGGTCAAGACCTTCTTCCAGACCGGCAAGAATCTCTACATCGACGACAAGTCCTGCCTGCGCAACGGCGAGAGCCTGTTCCTGACCTCGTGCTCCGGCTGCCACGGCCATCTCGGCGAGGGCAAGGTCGGGCCCGGCCTCAACGACGATTACTGGACCTACCCGGCGAACACGACCGATGTCGGCCTGTTCTCGACCCTCTGGGGCGGCGCCAACGGCATGATGGGCCCGCACAACGAGGATCTCAATCCCGACGAGATGCTGCAGGTCATCGCCTGGATCCGTCATCTCTACACGGGTCCGGTGAAGGATGCCGAGTGGCTCACCGACGAGCAGAAGAAGACTTACAAGCCCTTCAAGGAGGGCGAGACCTTTGCCAAGGACGTGCCCGGCCAGTGCAAGCCGCTGGACTAGCCGCTCTCGGCAAGTCGCGCCCCGCGCGAGACGGGGCGAACCCACGGCCCGACCGGCCGCCCGAGGAAGAGACGGAGGAATCTACGATGCGCACAGTGATCACGGCGGCGATGCTGATCGCGGGGGCGGCCTTCGCGGTGCCGGCGCTGGCCTATGACGGGCAGACCTGCAAGGCGCCGGGCAATTGCTGGCAGCCGAAGCCCGGCTTCCCCGAGAAGGTCGCAGGGACCAAGTACGATCCCAAGCACGACCCGAAGGAGGTCAGCAAGCAGGCCGAATCCATCAAGCAGATGGAGGAGCGCAACAGGAAGCGGATCGAGAACGCCAAGAAGACCGGCAAGTTCGAGTACGACGTCGCCAAGATCTCGTCGAACTGATCGCGGCTGGTCCGACCGGCCCGGGGCCGGCCCGCGCCGCGGCGCCGGCCCGCAGCGACGCTCGGCACCGCGCGCCGCACCGACACGCCGCACCGTTACCCGGCGCCGCCGCTCCGGCGCCCCGCCCGACACCGCAGGCACCGCGTCATGAACACCCTCCGTCCCGGAGACACGATGCTCACCGACTGGCGGGCGGCGGCGGCCCGCTTCGAGGCGGAGGTCGCCAAGGCGGTTGTCGGGCAGGAGCGGGCGATCCGCCTCGCGACGATCGCGATCTTCGCCCGCGGCCACGTGATGCTCGAGGGCGATGTCGGCGTCGGCAAGACCACCCTGCTGCGGGCGGTGGCCCGGGCGCTGGGCGGCGCCTACGAGCGCGTCGAGGGCACGGTCGACATGATGCCGACCGACCTGATCTACCACACCTATCTTGGCCCCGACGGCCGGCCGCGAGTCGATCCCGGCCCGGTCCTGGCCCGGGCCGAGGATCTCTCGGTGTTCTTCTTCAACGAGATCAACCGGGCGCGGCCGCAGGTGCACGCCCTGCTGCTCCGGCTGATGGCCGAGCGCAGCGTCCAGGCCTTCGGCCGCACCTACACGTTCCCGAACCTGCAGGTCTTCGCCGACCGCAACCGCGTCGAGCGCGAGGAGACCTTCGAGCTCCCGGCCGCGGCCCGCGACCGCTTCCTGATGGAGATCGGGCTGGAGGCGCCCCGGGACGCGGCGGTGCGCCGGAGCCTGGTCTTCGACCCGCGCTTCCACGACACCGACGCCCTCGTCGGCGCGGTCGCGGAGGGCGTGCTCGACCACGCCCGGATCGGCGGCATCGCGGCCGCGATCCAGCACGCCGTCCGCGCGGAGCCGTCGATCGAGGCCTACGTGGTGGCCCTCTGGGACGCGCTGGTCCGCCCCGCGGAGGCCGGGATCCGGCTCCCGGGCCTCGACACCGCCACCCTCGTGCAGGGGGGCGCCTCGCCGCGCGGCGTTGCCTTCCTGGTGCGGGCCGCCCGGGTGCGGGCGTGGCTGGAGGGCCGCGACTGGCTGGTGCCGGAGGATGTGCGGGCGGTCTTCACCGAGGTGATGGCCCACCGGGTCTTCCTCGAGCCCGTCCACGAATTGCAGCGCGGCACGATCGTGCCGGCCCTGTGCCGGGCCGCGTTCGAGACGGTGCCGGCGCCGTGAGCGACCCGCGCACGGCCGACATCGTCTACCTGCCGCGCTGGCGGCCGCGCGGCAGCAGGGCCGGTCTCCACCGGGGGCGCGACGCCGGCGGCGCCGGCCCGTTCCGCGATCAGGTGCCGTTCCTGCAACTGCCGGATGCGCGCCGCATCGACCTGCGCGCGACGCTGCGCGACCCGTTCGAGGGCGTGCATGTCCGCCGCTTCGAGGCGCGGACCGCGGTCGAGACCTGGGTCCTGGTCGATCTCTCGGCCTCGATGGGCTTCCGCGGCACGGCCGACCGGGCGCGCCTCACGGGCGATCTCTGCCGGGCCCTGGCCGTCTCGGCGACCCGGATCAGCGACGGGTTCGGCCTGATCGGCTGCGACGAGACCCTGCGCGACGACCTCACCCTGCCCGCCACCCGCCACCGGGGCGCGGCCGTGGCCGCCGCCGAGCGGGTCGCGGGCGCGGAGCGGGCGGGGCGCGGCTGCGCCGGCATGCTCGAGGCCGCGCGGCGGCTCGCCGGGCGGCCGAAGCTCGTCTTCCTCGCCTCCGACTTCCGCTGGCCGGAGAGCCTGATCGCCCGGGTCTTCGCCGCCCTGGCGCCGCACGACACGGTGCCGATCCTGCTCGCCGACCCCGCCGAGGCGGAGGCGCTGCCGGCCTTCGGCCTCGTCGAACTCGACGATCTCGAGGGCGGCGGCCGCCGCGTGGTCCTGCTGCGCCCGAGCCTGCGCCGGGCCTGGATCGCCCGGGAGCGGGACCGGATCGCCGCCCTGGAGCGCGCCGCCGCGCCCTTCGCGCGCCGGGTCTTCCGGCTCGCCGGGCGCTTCGACGCCCAGGCGCTCACCCGCCACCTGCTGACGACCTGAGCATGGGCGCGCGCGGTCCCGCCCTCCTGCTGGCCGGCCTCCTCGCGGGCGTCCTGGCCGCGCCCCTCGCCCTGACGGCCGGCACGGCCGCCGCGCAGGTGCGCTCCGTCGAGGTGCGCAGCAAGCGGCCCTTCGGGATCTTCCTGGGCGACCTGGTCGAGGCGCAGGTGGAGATCCTGGCCGATCCCGACTTCCGGCTGCAGCGCGCGACGCTGCCCCGGCCCGGTCCGGTGACCTACTGGCTCGACCTGCGCGCCGTGGCGGTCGACGAGGCCCCGGTGGCCGGCGCCCGTCGGGTGCGCCTGCGCCTGACCTACCAGAGCTTCTACGCCGCCCTCGACGCCCGCACCCTGGAGGTGCCGGGCTTTCCCCTGACGCTGGCGAGCGAGGCGGCGACCGGCCTCACCACGGCCGCCGTCCAGGTGCCGGGCTGGAGCCTCGGCGTCTCGCCCCTGCGCGAGGTGCAGCCGCAGCGGCGCGAGGATCCGGCCGAGTACCTGCGCCCGGACGGAAGCGGCGGGCGGATCGATCCGGCACCGGACGTCGCGGCGGCGGCCGGCCTCGGCGCCCTCGCCGGCCTCGCGGCGCTGGCGCTGGCGCACGACCGCGCCTGGGGGCCGTTCCGGCAGCGGCCGGGCCGCCCCTTCGCGGCGGCGCTGCGCGCGCTCCGGCGGCAGGCGGGGGGCGAGCCCGATCAGGCCTACCGGGCGGCGCTGCTGGCCCTGCACCGGGGCCTCGACGAGACCGACGGAAGGCGGGTGCTGGCCGACGATCTCGGCGCCTTCCTGGCGCGGCACGGGGCCTTCCGGGGCCGGGCGGCGGAGCTCGCGCGCTTCTTCGAGGCCTCGCGCCTCGCCTTCTTCGGCGGCCAGCTGCCGGCCGCGCGCGCGGCCTGGCCGCTGTCCGAGGCCGAGGCGCTCCTGGCGCGCCTCGCGGCGGCGGAGCGGAGCGCGTGAGGCCGTGACCGATCTCCTCCCCCGCCTCGGCGCGACCGATCCCTGGGTCCTGTGGCTGCTGCCGCTGGCGCTGCTGCCGCTGGCCCGCTCGGCCCTGCGCCGGACGTCCGTGCCGGCGGTCGCCGCCGCGCCGGCAGACCCCCTCTCGGCCTGGCTCGGCCGCACGCTGACGCTCGCCGGCATCCTGGCCGTCGCCGGCCTCATCGCGGCCCTGGCGGGCCCCTACCGGACGGGCGCGCGGATCGAGCGCCTCGGCATCGGCGCGCAGGTCTCGCTGCTGATCGACCGCTCGGGGAGCATGAACGAGACCTTCGCGGGCCGGCAGCCCTCCGGCGCCGAGGAGTCGAAGGCCGCGGCCTCCCGGCGCCTCCTCGCCGATTTCGTCGGCGCGCGGGCGCACGACCTGTTCGCCGTGACGGCCTTCTCCACCGCGCCGATGCTGGTCATGCCGATGACCGACCGCCACGACGCCGTGCGGGCGGCGATCGCCGCCATCGACCGGCCCGGCCTCGACTACACCAATATCGGCCGGGGCCTCGGCATGGCCCTGTCGCAGTTCGGAGTCGATGTCGGCGCCTCGCGGGTGCTCCTGCTGGTCTCCGACGGCGCCGCGGTGATCGACCCGCGCGTCCAGGACCAGCTGCGCGCCGCCGTCGCGCGGATCCGGCCGAACCTGTACTGGCTGTTCCTGCGCACCAAGGGCTCGCCCGGCATCGCCGACCGGCCGGCCGGCGAGGACACGCCCCAGGCCGCGCCGGAGCGCCATCTCGACCTGTTCTTCAAGAGCCTCGGCGTGCCCTACCGCGCCTTCGAGGCCGAGGGCGCCGAGGCGGTGGCCGCCGCCATCCGGCAGATCGAGGCCCTGGAGCGGGACCCGATTCCCTACGTCGAGGAGCGCCCGCGCCGGGACCTGACCGGGCTCGCCGCCGCGCTCGCCGCGCTCGGCCTCGCCGGGCTCGTCCTCGCCAAGCTCGCGGAGGCGGACCTCGCGGAGGCGGACCTCGCGGGGGCGGACCTCGCGGGGGCGCCGGCGGATGCGGAGACCGCGGCGGAGACCCCGACGGAAGCCGCGGGCGCGGCGGCGCGGAGGGCGGCATGAGCGCCGGCGCCCTCCTCGACGGCCCGGCCCCGCGCCGCGCCGCCCGCGCCCGCCTCGGCGCCGCCGCGGCGTGGCGCCGGGTCCGGCCGGCCCTGCTGGTCGCCCTGCCGCTGGTCCTCGCGGCCGCCGCCCTGTGGTTCGCCGTCGCGGGCTGGAGCGCCGCGCGCGACGACGACCGGATCGCCGCCCTGGAGGCGGGCCGCGACCGGCCGGTCGACCCGGACGCGCGGCCGGCCCTGCTGACGGCGCGGATCGGCTTCCTCGCCGCCCGGGACCGTCTCGGCGAGACCGAGCCCCTCCTCGACGCCCTCGACCGCGCCGGCGCGGTGCGGGAGGCGGCCCGGGCGCGGTACGTCATCGGCAACGCGCGGATGCGGCAGGCCTTCGCGCTGATCGGCCGGGGCGACCTCGACAAGGCCGCGCCCCAGGTGACGCTGGCGCGGCAGGATTACCGCCGCGCCCTCCAGGCCCGGCCGGAGTTCTGGGACGCCAAGTACAACCTCGACGTCGCCTCGCGCCTCGTGCGCGACTACCCGGAATTCGACCGCAAGACCGGGGACGAGCTGCGCGCCGAGCCGAAAGCGATCTGGACCGACATCCCCGGCCAGCCGCGGGGCGGCCCGTGAGACCGCGGCGCGTCCTGCCCCCCGTCCTGCCCCCCCTCGTCGCCCGCAACCTGCGCGACGGGCGGTTCCGCGCCCTGGCGGCCGCCCTCGCGCTGGCGCTGGCGGCCCTGGTCGCCCCGCCGATCCCGTTCACCCGCACCGGCGTGTCGGTGCTGGCGGTGGTCGACATCACCGGCAGCATGGCGGTGCGCGACTATCCCGCCGCCGCCGGCTCCGTGAGCCGGCTCGAGACCGTCAAGGCGGCGCTGCGGGCGACGCTGCCCGACCTCCCCTGCGGCTCGCGGGTGGCGCTCGGCCTGTTCACCGACCGCAGGCCGTTCCTGCTGTTCACGCCGGTCGAGGTCTGCGCCGACTTCGCGCCGCTGGACGGCGCCATCGCGGCCCTCGACCCGCGCATGGCCTGGGAGGGGGACAGCCGCGTCGCGGCCGGCCTGTTCCGGTCGATCGCCATGGCGGGGGAGATCGACGCCGACCTCCTGTTCGTCACCGACGGCCAGGAGACGCCGCCCCTGCCCGCCTCCGGCGGCCCGACCTTCGACGGCAGGCCCGGCGCGGTGCGCGGGCTGATCGTCGGCGCCGGCGGCTACGGCCTGTCGCCGATCCCGCGCTTCGACGATCGCGGGCGCGAGACGGGCTTCCTCGGCGAGAGCGACGTCCAGCAGGAGAACCGCTCCGGGCCGCCCCCGGCCGACGCGGAATCGCGCGAGGGCTACAACCCGCGCAACGCCCCCTTCGGCGCCCAGGCGGCCCACGGCACCGAGCACCTCTCCGCGGTCCGCGAGCCCTACCTGAGGCGCCTCGCCGCCGAGACCGGCCTCGGCTACGTCCATCTCGACGGCCCGGGCGGCCTCGCCACCCCTCTGCGCGCCGCGGCGACGCCGCGCCCGCTGCCCGGCCGCCTCGACCCGCGGCCCGCCCTGCTGGCGGCGGCCCTGGGGCTGACGCTCCTGGCCCTCCTGGCGAGCCCCCTCGCCCGTGCCCTTCGCGCGCTCCGCGGGCGCGCGGCCCACCCTGCTCCAACCCCTGCTCCGACCGGAGCGATCAGGACCTGACCATGCGGATGCCCCTCGCCCTCGTCCCGGCCCTCGTCCCGGCCCTCGTCCCGGCCCTCGTCCCGGCCCTCGTCCCGGCCCTCGCCGTCCTCGGCCTCGCCGGCGCGGCGCTGGCCCACGGGCCGACGCCGCAGAAGATCGACCAGTCGATCACCATCCAGGCGCCCCCGGACGCGGTCTGGAAGGTGGTGGGCGATTTCGGCGGTATCGGGCGCTGGCACCCCGACGTGGCCAAGGCCGAGGCCAGCGGCGGCAATGTCGAGGGCACGACCCGCCGGGTGACCCTCAAGGCCGGCGGCACCCTGGTCGAGGGGCTGGACGAGTGGCTGGCCGACGGCCGGACCTACTCGTACCGGATGTCCGACCCGGACCTGAAGGCGCTCCCGGTCTCCTCCTACTCGGCGACGCTCACCGTGACCCCCGACGGGACCGGCTCCAAGGTGTCGTGGATCGGCCGCTTCTACCGGGGCGACACCGGCAACGAGCCGCCGGAGAACCTCAGCGACGAGGCCGGGCGCGCGGCGATGAACCGCTACTTCGCGGACGGGCTCAAGGGCCTGAAGGCGGCCGTCGAGGGCCGGACAACCCATTGAGGCCCCGCATGCGCCACCTCCGGCTGATCGCGACGCTCGCGGTCGCGGTCGCGGCCGGGATCGGCGCTGGGACCAGTGTCCCGTCCGCGGCCGGCGGCCCGGTCTGGGTCGTCAGCCAGCAGGGGGCCGAGCTGGCGCGGGTCGAGGCCGGGACCGTGGCCGGGCGGATCCCGCTCGGGCCGGCGCCGGTGGCGGCGGCGGCCGACCGGGCCGGCCGCCTCTACCTGACCCACCCCGACGGGCGCGCCGTCACCGTCGTCGCGCCCGGCGAGCCGCCCCGCCGCCTGCCCGTCCCCGGGCAGGCCTTCGGCCTCGCGGTGAGCCCGGACGGCGCCCGCCTGTACGTCGGCGACTGGTCGGGCGACCGCGTCCTGCGGATCTGCGCGGCGACCGGCGCCGTCGAGGGCGCCGCGGCGGTGGGCCGCGACCCGGCCCACCTCGTCCTCGACCGGCGCGGGCGGCTCTACGTCGCCGATCGCGAGAGCCGTCAGGTCAGCGTGATCGACACCGGGACCATGGCCCGCGTGGCCGTGGTCCCGACCGGCGAGGCGCCCTTCGCCCTGGCGCTCGCTCCGGACGAGGCGAGCCTCTACGTCGCCAATGTGCGCAGCGGCGACCTCACGGTGATCGACACGGCGACGCTGCGGGCCCGCGCCACGGTTCCGGCCGGCCGGATGCCCTACGGCGTGGCGGTCACCGGGGACGGCAGCCGCATCCTGGTCACCAACCAGCACGCCGCCGCCGTGACGGTGATCGACGCGGCCCGGCTCGAGATCGTCGCCACCGTGGCGGTGGGCCCCTATCCCGAGGGCATCGCGGTGGCCGGTCCGCTTGCCTACGTGGCGAACTGGTTCTCGGACGACGTCTCGGTGATCGATCTCGCCACGTGGCGCGAGACGGCGCGCATCAAGGTGGCGGAGGGGCCGCGCACGGTCCTGGCGGGGGAGCCCGCGCGATGAGACGGGCCGGCCGCATCGGGATCGCGTCCGGCCTGGTCCTGCTGGCCCTCGGCGCCTGCGACCGCGGGGCGGACGAGCGCGCCGACGCGCGCGCCGACGAAGCCGGGGCGGTGGTGGCCACCACCGCCGAGGGCACCCTGCCGGCCTGGCTCGCGCCGACCGACGGGACCGACCCGGCCCGCTGGCTCGCGGGCCGCGAGGCCGGGACGGCCCTGCCGGCCGACGATCCCCGGGTGCGCGCGATGGCGACGGCGCTGGCTGGAGCCCGCGACGGCTTCATCGAGGACCCGCGCATGATCGCCAACCGCACCGTCCAGCTCGGCCAGATGCTGGCCGAGGCCGGCACCGGCGAGGGCTACGGCGCGATCCTCGACGGTCTCGGCGGCATCGCGGCGGAACGCGGCCGCCGCAAGAGCCTCTACGGCGAGATGTGCCAGCACTACTACAACGCCCGGATGCAGGGGGCCGACCACGCGGCCGCGCTGGCCCGCCTCGCCGCCCCGCACCCGGCCCGCGAGGGGACGCCGTGAGCGCCGCCCGGGCCTCGGCCGACCGCCCGGCGGGGCGGGACGGTCCGCGCGGTCTCGACGCGGTGCTGATCGTCGACGACCACCCGGTCGTGCGGCGCGGCTTCCGCCACCTCGCGGAGGATGCCGGCGTCCGGGCGGTCCACGAGGCCGCGGACGTGGTGTCCGGCTACCGCACCTTCCACCGCCACCGGCCCGGGCTGGTGGTGACCGACCTCGGCTTCCGCGACCAGGGCCTGTCGGGCCTGTCGCTGATCCGCCGGGTGCGGGCCCTGGAGCCGGCGACGCGGATCCTCGCCTTCAGCATGCACGACGACCCGGTGATCGTCGCCCGCGCCATCGAGGGCGGGGCGCACGGCTTCGTCCTGAAGGACACGGCGGTGACGCGCTTTCACGAGGCGCTGGCGACCGTCTCGGCCGGCCGCAGCTACCTGCCGCACGAGGTCGCGACCAAGATCGCGATGCTGAATGCCGGGCTCCTGGAATCGCCCCTCGCGCGCCTGACCGCGCGGGAGGTTCAGGTCCTGTCGCTGCTGGGGGCGGGCAAGTCCAACGAGGCGATCGCCGACAGCCTGTCGATGAGCCAGCGCAGCGTGTCGGCCGTCGTCTCGGGCATGAAGCAGAAGCTCGGCGCCGGCAGCCTCGCCGACCTCCTGCGTATCGCCCTGTCGCGGGACGGGCGCCCGGTGTGAGGACGGCCGCCGTCAGCGCCGCATACAGCGGGCCGGGGCTACCGCGGCACGACCAGGCCGGGAATGATCGATCCCTGCGGCCCGAACGTCGCCTCGGCCTTCCGGCAATTGGCCGCGACGTCCTTCTGGTAGGCCGCGATGTAGCGGGTCGCGGTCAGGTGCAGGTCGCCGGTCTCCAGGCTCGCGGCATCGACGCCCAGGGCCTCGACGGTCTGCTTGAGGCGCGCGGGATCGCTCCGCAGGCCGGGGCATTCGAGGTTCACGAAGCCGGCGAGCCCCGCGAGCTTCGCCGCCTGATTGCGCCGCGGATCGGCGGCCGCGGGGTCCTGCGCCTGCATCGGGGGCTGTGCCTGGGGCTGAGGCTGCGCCGCGGTCTGCGCCTGAGCGTGTGCCGTCAGAAGACCCAGGAGGCCGGCCGAGACCAGGCCGGAAAGACGGACCGCGCGCATCGCTTCTCCCATCCCGTCGCAAGAGCAGCGCGTCCGTCGACCGTCACCGCTGCGCAGAGTCACGCAGTTCTACGCCGCAGGATCGGAGATTTACAATGCAGACCAAGCTTATAATCGTCTTAGTGGCCCTGGCGTGCGCGACCCTGCCGGCGGACGCCGCCCGCCTGACCGTGGACGACAAGGCCTCGCTGTGGCCGCGGGCGAGCGCGACCGACAAGATCGATTTCTCGACCCGGATGGGCCGGGCCTTCCACACGCTGTCGCCCAAGCTGGACGCGGCGTACTTCATGCGCTGTCTGGAGGAGACCGCCAATATCGGGGACACCAAGGATTTGCGGCTCGAGGAGATGGTGCGGACCTGCATCTCCCTCGTCCGGGACGAGGCCGAGTGAGCCGCCGGCCCGGCCTCACGCGAGATGGGCGACGATGTTGACCAGCCGGTCGAAGGGGTCGCGGACGTAGAACCGCTCCACGCCCCAGGGCTCCCGGGCCGGGCCGTACAGCACGGGCAGGCCGGCCCGCCTCACGCGGGCGAGGATGTCCGCCAGGTCGTCGACCTCGACCGAGATGTCGGGAACCGGCGTGCCCGAGCCGCCCGCGCTGGCCACGCTGATCTGCGGCGTCGCCGACATCCCGGGGGCCGCGAAGGTCAGGATCCAGCCGTGATCCATGACCACCTCCAGGCCGAGCACGTCCGCGTAGAAGGACCGCGCCGCCTCGACCTGCGTCGCCCGGATGTTGGTGACGATCCGCCTCACGGCCATGGCCCGGTCCCCGCTGCGCGCCGCCCCATCAGAGGGCTCCGCGGACGGTCCGGCAAGGGCCGGGACGGCGCGCCGGGAGCCCGTGTCCCGACCACGCCGCGGTTCGCCGCCCGGAAATGCACGCAGCGATTGAACACAGGTCCTCCGGAAAGAATCCGGAAAGCTCCCCGATGGTACCGTCCGCGCCGGTGGGAGCTCGCACCGTCCAGCAGAATGTTCGCTCAGGCGGACGATTGGGATCCCCGGGTATGAACAGTGGGACGGTCGCGCTGCGGGAGAAGGCGAAGCTCCTCGACACCGTTCTCGACGCCATGGATCAGGGGCTGATGATGATCGACGCCGACGGCGTCGTTCAAGTCTGTAATGCCCGCGCCCTGGCGCTGCTCGACCTGCCGCTGGCCCTGATGCGGTCCCGCCCGACCTTCGAGGCCGTCCGGCAATACCAGATCGCGCAGGGGGAGTTCGGGAAGGCGAGCGAAGCCCTGCAGCGCTGGGTCGCCGACAGCGGCCTGGAGCGCCGCGCCCACACCTACGAGCGCGAGCGCCCCAACGGGACCGTGCTGGAGATCCGCACCGTGCCGCTGCCCGACGGCGGGGCGGTGCGGACCTTCACGGACATCACCGCGCGCAAGCGGGCCGAGGAGACGCTGCAGGTCAGCGAGACGCGCCTCGCCCTGGCGCAGGACGCGGGCAGCGACGGGCTCTGGGACTGCGATCTCACGACCGGGGAGGCGTGGTCCTCCGACCGCTGGTGGGGGGTTCTGGGCTACGAGCCCGGCGAACTGGCGAGCCACGCGCGGACGTGGCGGGCGCTGCTCCACCCGGAGGATGCGGGCGCGGCCGAGCGGGCCCTGGTCGAGCACCTGAGCGGGCGGGCGCCGACCTACGCGTCCGAGCATCGCATGCGCCGCAAGGACGGCTCCTGGGCCTGGATGATGACGCGCGGCAAGGTGGTGGCGCGCGCCGCCGACGGCCGCGCGCTGCGCTTCATCGGCACCCAGATCGACATCACCGCGCGCAAGGCCGCCGAGGGGCAGGTCGCCCACATGGCGCGCCACGACGGCCTCACCGACCTGCCCAACCGCGCCCTGTTCTACGAGCGGCTGGAGATCCGGCTCGCCGACCTGCACCTGAACGGCGGCGCCTGCGCGGTGCTGTGCCTCGACCTCGACCGCTTCAAGACCGTCAACGACAGCCTCGGCCACGCGGCCGGGGACTTCCTGCTCCGGGCGGTGGCCCATCGGATCCGCGCGGTGCTGCGGGCCGACGACATGGTGGCGCGCCTCGGCGGCGACGAGTTCGCCGTGCTGGTGGCCGATGCGGACGACCCCGCCCGCGCGGAGACCTTGGCGGCCCGCCTGATCGCGGCCGTCCAGGCGCCGATCCCCTTCGGCAAGCGGCGGCTGAAGGTGGGCCTGAGCGTCGGCATCGCCCAGGCGCCCAGCCACGGCTTCGACAGCGAGACGCTGTTCCGCCGCGCCGATCTCGCCCTCCACCGGGCGAAGACCGAAGGCCGGAACACCCACCGGGTGTTCGAGCCCGCGATGGACGAGGCCGAGGCGGCCCGGCGCGACCTGGAGCGCGACCTGCGCCAGGCGATCGAGGGCGACGAGCTCATCCTGTACTATCAGCCGCAGGTGAGTACCGGCACCGGCCGGCTGCTCGGGTTCGAGGCGCTCGTGCGCTGGGAGCATCCGACCCGCGGCCTCGTGCCGCCGAATGCCTTCATCCCCCTGGCGGAGGAGAGCGGGCTGATCCTGCCGCTGGGCGAGTGGGTGCTCCGCGCCGCCTGCCGGGAGGCGGCCCGCTGGGCGCACCCGCTGAAGGTCGCGGTGAACCTGTCGCCGCGCCAGTTCCAGCAGGCGGATCTGCCCGAGCGCGTCCTGGCCATCCTGACCGAGACGGGCCTGGCGCCGACGCGGCTCGAACTCGAGATCACCGAGACCCTGATCATCAACGACATGGCGCGGGCGCTCGGCATCCTGCGCCGTCTGAAGGCTTTCGGCGTGTCCATCGCGATGGACGATTTCGGCACCGGCTACTCGTCGCTCGCGACGCTGCAGGCCTTCCCCTTCGACAAGATCAAGATCGACCGGTCCTTCGTGGGCCATGTCGAGGTCAGCCCGCAGGCGGCGGTGATCGTGCGGGCGGTTCTGGGGCTCGGCCGCAGCCTCGGGATGAGCGTCGTGGCGGAGGGCGTCGAGACGGACGCGCAGATGCGCTTCCTGGCCGCGGAAGCGTGCGACGAGGCCCAGGGCTACCTGATCAGCAAGCCGCAGCCGATCGAGCGGTTCGCCGAGCAGATCGACGCGCCCGAGACCTTCGTGCCGCCCGGCCGCCCCGACGCGGCCGTCGCCTGAGGCGCGCCGCGCCGCTCCGGCGGCCGGACGACAGCCTGAACGCCCGGACGATCGTCGCGGTCGCGGCGCGGGCCCCGGCGGCGGCCGTGCCGCCGCCTCTGTGGCACGGCCGCGACACCCGCCGCCGACGGCCTGTGGATGGCGCGCCCTGCCCCCGATCCGTCAAGGTTCGGATGCCAGCGTGACCGCGCACCTCCGATCCGGCTCCCTCAGCTCCGCCATCCCATGTTCGCACAGCCCCACGCCCTCATCCTCCGCCATCGCGAGCGCGCCGCCGTGCTCATCTCCTCCGCGCTGTTCCTGGCGGGCGCCCTGCCGCTCTTCTGGGCGATCGGCTGAGGCCCGAGCGCGGGCCGGCAGGACGTCTGGCGGCCGCGAGCCGTCGACCTTCCGCGTCGCCGCGCTCGCGAGCACCGGCGGCGCCGGGCCGCGATCCGGCCGCCCCGAACGGCGACGGGGCCGCCTCCTCTCGGAAGCGGCCCCGCGCGTGTTCGGTCCGGCGCGACGGTCGCGATGCGACCGTCGCGGTGTGGTCTCAGTACGAGCCGAACTTGTAGTTCAGGCCGGCGCGGACGACGGCGAACTCGTCGGAGCGGCGGCCGATGCCGCTGTAGACGACCGGGAAGTTGTTGGCGGCGTTGATGACGAACGCGCCCTGGTTGCGGG
>NZ_JBQEPK010000065.1:0-22999 GCF_052045615.1 Methylobacterium sp. 22177
CTCGACGAGAGTGAATCACCTCACGACTACCGCTGCAACACCGAGTTTTTCAACAGAATCGGTGGGTTTCTGCCGGTCTGCTTCCGGATGGCGGATGCATCCAAGCGGACGTAGCCGCGGGAGCCGATCACGACCTTTAGCGGGCTTTGAAGACGTTCGGAGCCAGGTCGGACGCTGCCGAAGCCTTACTCCTTGTCGCTAGCGTCCAGCAGGTTGCGCAGACGCTCTGCCTCCGCGATCACGACAGCGACGGAGCGTTGACGCTCCTGCGGATTACGGACCGCAGCGTATGCGCTCAAGAGCGCTGCAACCGCCTTTGGCATTGCCTCGCTGTCGCGGGATGAAGGCTCCCCCTGATCATAAAGGGAGGCGACTGGCACCCCGAGTTCGGCGGCGATCCGCTGAGGGATGCGAGCGGTGAACGTCTTGTGTTCCATCGAGCACTTCTGCCATCGCGACGCCGCGATGGCCTTAATCCATGATGGCGCCCGCAGCCTTTGCGCTAGTTCTGTTTGGCTATTTTAGATATCAGCAGCGGTTCAGTTTAGGCAGCAAAAGACCGACGGCCCGGTCAATAGCCTGCGCGCCGGGAGCATATGAAATCAGGGCGGCATCGGAAACATGGGTGAGTGTAGCCAGGCTCTCGGATGGCTACGGTGTGCCGATGACCAATTGGGCCACCCTCAAACCCGCCGAGCAGCGCCGCTTGCTCGAAGAGCAGATGCGGACCTGGCGGGCTCTAGACAAGTTGACAGCGCAGCAGACTGCCGAGGCAATTGCTAGATCCCGTGAGCTTCTGCGTGTTAAGGTCTATTGGTCGCCGAAGCTGAACAAGGACTGCTGAGGCTTACCTTAATCGAACCGCACGAACGGTCTCCTATAGGGGGCTTTCTACCTGTCTGCTAGTGGGGGCAGATGCATCGAAGCGGACATCGCTGTTTCGCCCGCTCCCGACCTGTTACGGATGCTGAGAGCGTCCGCTTGCAGGCCGCCCAAGGAAGCTGAGACCCATTACCGGAATGGACGGAATGGAAGCCCGACAGTGGCGTCTCAGACTACGACGCTCCTTCCTTGCCGCGATGGCTCGACAATGCTGGAGCTTCCAGGGTGATGAAATCGAAGCGGAACAGCACGAGCTTCCGCTCGTCTGTCACCTCAATGTGCCAATCCTCACCTTGCGCGATGCGCTTGGCTTCGTCCTTGATGATCGCGCCTGCGAATTCAATAGCTTGAATGCGGGCCTCCTGCCAGTCAGCAAATTCGGTGCCCGCATCGTCAAGCATGCTGACGCCGTCGTAGATGTTGAAAAAGAAACGCGGCACGCAGTTCTCCACCATACAGTGGGGCGGGAGTTGCGAACTCTCAGGTGCAGGCATGCCGGGATAGAGGCCTGCAATACGATTGGCATTCGCATACCGTGGCGAGCGATGCGCACACGTAGATCAACTTTTCCACGCCATGGCTGGTATGCCGCGCCTCGCTCGTCTTGGTGCGGTGTCTTAGCTAGCCACGCTGGTAGGGCAGAAGTTGTCCAGCGGTGCGATAGCAGGACGATTGCAGCGGCGAGCGACAGCTTGAGAGTTGGAGGCGGGATGTCCGCCTCCGGATCGGCGACCAAGGTCCGCTCGCCACTTCGAGCCGACCTTGCCAGACACCCGATCACTGTCGGCTTTCGGGAAATGCCGACGTCATTCCGCACGGCCGACCTGGGTCGATAGCGGGAAGGCCGCTCGGGATGGTTATGCCCCGATCCGCTTTCGGACGGCTAAGCGATGAAGCGGACGTCGCCGCTGCGCCCGCTTACGACCATTCGCAAAAGTACAGCGCCGGGCGCCCGTGAGAGCACCGGCGCTACTCTTCATAGTTGGATACCTGCTGCATCGAGAGCACCGCCGATACGCGTGTCGACCTCCCTCTTCGTGGCCGCCCAACCAGGTACCTCCGCCAGCAGTCGCTGTTGCCAGGCCACAAGGTTGGGGAACTCGTTCAGCGGGAGCTTCGTGCGCTCGTTCTGTGAGAACGGGCCCGCGACGTCGAAGTCGGCCAGCGTCAGGCGGTCGCCGACGATGTGGCTGTGCTTCGCGAGGTGCGCGTCCAGCACGCCGGCGGCAGCGCGGATCTTGTCGGCCGCCAGTTTGACAATGGCTTCCTCTGCGGGCTGCCCCATGAAGCGCTTGGCGAGCACCTCGTTGAAGGTGAGGGTCGCGAACACGCGCCACTGCTCGCCCGACCAGAACATCCACTGGAGGATCTCGAACCGCTCCCGCGTCGTTCGACCCGCCAAGTCGCTGCCCGCCTTCTCGGCGAGGTAGAGGTTGATGGCCGCGGACTCGTAGAGGACGAGGTCGCCGTCCACCATCACCGGCGACAGTCCGTGTGGGTTCAACGCTAGGAAGTCGGGCGTATGGCTTTCGCCGTTGAAGAGATCGATGTCCACGACCTCGATTTCCACGCCCATGGTTGACGCCGCCGCCGTGACGCGGCGCCGGCTGCCGGAACCGGGATCGCCGTAGATCTTGATGGCCATTGCGGAACCCTTCTCCTGTCGGGTGAGGCTGTGGATTGCTGGGTTGCTGCCGCGACGGCGCCCCGGGGGAGAGGTAGCTCATCCGCCATGGTCGATGTATCCGTTCGCTGCGGAGATCATCTATCCGGATAATGAATGAGCGACCGTTGGCAGGAGATGGCCGTGTTCGTCCGCGTGGCGGAGACCGGAAGCCTCTCGCGCGCGGGACGCGAGCTAATGCTCTCGCAACCTTCCGTGTCGCGCATCGTCGGCGCTCTGGAGGCACGGCTGGGCACGACGCTGCTGCTGCGCACCACCCGCAGCATCTCCCTGACGGAAGCGGGGAGCCTATACCTGGAGCGAGCGCGGTCCCTCCTCGCGGAGGTCGAGGAGGCCGAGCAGGCGGCCCGGGGAGTGGACTCGCTCCAGGGCGTGATCCGTCTCGCGATGCCGGTGCTTTACGGCTACCGGGCTGTCATCCCTGCGCTCGCGACGTTCCTGGCCCGGCACCCGGGGCTCCGGGTCGAGATCACCATGAGCGACGCGCGCCAGAACCTCGTCACGGACGGGGTCGACATCGCCATCCGCCTGGGCGTCGGCCCGCTGGCGGACTCCACCTTCGGGGCCCGCAGGCTTGCGGCGGTCGAACGTCTGGTGGTCGCGGCGCCGGGCTATCTCTCGTCCCGCGGCACACCCGTTAATCCAGCCGAACTCGCCCGGCACGATTGCATCGTGCAGCACGGCCTGTTCGGTCGTGAGAGCTGGCGCTTCACACGCGACGGGACCGTTACCTCCGTCGATGTCCCCGCGCGCCTCTGGATCAACTCGGCGCCAGGGATCCTAGCCGCCGCGGTGGCGGGCATGGGCATCGCGCTGGCGACCAGCATCATGGCCGGGGATGAGCTGCGCGCGGGCCAGCTTATCCAGGTACTTGAGCCCTATCGGCTCGATCCTGCCGAGGTGTACGCGGTCTTCCCGGCAGGTCCGAGACCGTCTGCGAAGGTGCGGGCGATCATGGATCACCTTGGCACATCGCTTGATCAGGGCTGATCTAACAGCTCTCGCCTGCGACGCGGGCGCGAGGGGCGTGTCGCTACTGAAGCAGCGGTGGGATGTAAGTCCGCTTTTGGGAGCCTCGAAGCCTCGCTTGTACGGCTGGGTTGGGTCGGATGCGGAACTTCCGCTTCGAGGCGAGTGGCTAACTTCCGCATCCCACCCTTAGCAGCCGTTCGACCGGTCAACCCGATCGCATTCGAGCCCGACCATGGCTGACGACATCCAGGTCCGCTTCGGCGGCGACGCCAGCGGCATCCGCGCGGCCGCCGATCAGGCCAAGGGCACGATCCAGGGCTTCGCCACGACGGCCCGCGGTCAGAACGCGACCGCGCGCCAGAGCTACGACGAGCTGAAGGCCGCCATCGACGCGGCTAACGCGTCGCTGCGGCAGATCCAGGCCGGCGCCGAGAACACCTCCGCGCTCGCCACCCAGGCCCGCGCCGTGGCCGCGCTGGCCGCCGCCTACGAGGGCCTGCGTGCAACCGACGAGGCCGTGTCCAGCGCGACCGGACGGACCTACGCGGCCGTCGGCACCGCTATCTCGGCTACCGCGACCGCGGCCCGGTCCGGCGCCACCGCGCTGGTGGAATACGCATTCAACGCGCTCTCGGCCTCGCGCGCCCTCGACGTCACCGCCCTGTCCACGCAGGGGCTGACCGGCGCGATCGAGCGGCAGCGCAGTGCCTTTCAGGAGTGGCGGCACGGCTCGCAGATCTACGGCTCCGGCCTGCTCGAGGTCGAGGGCCGCACCATCGCGGCCGCCGGCAACATGGACCGGCTCCAGGCCGCCGCGCAGGCGCGCGGCTTCGAGAACGCCACCCGGATGCTCCAGGCCTTCACCTTGGAGCTGACCAAGGTCCCGGGCATGACCGACCAGGGCGCGGCCTCGATCGAGGCCATGCTCGCCTCCGTCCCGAGCTACACCGGCTCGGCCAACGCCTCGATCGTTTCGCTGATCGCCATGATGGACTCCTCCGAAGACGAGGCGAAGCAGATGGCGTCGTCCCTGACCGGGGCGCTGCGCGACCCCGCGGCCGCGGGCGGCCCGTATCTCGCGGCGCTCGGCGGCGTCTCGCGCGAGCTGCGCGCGCAGTTCGACCTCGCCCACCAGAACGGCAACGCCAACCAGATGCAGGCGGCGATCCTGTCGGCCCTGGTCGAGCGGGCCCGCGCCTACGGCAACGAGATGACCCGGTCGCTGCAGGAGCAGCTCAAGAGCTATTCGGCCCTGGGCCCACTCGCCGGCCTGTTCGCCTCGCGCCTGCGCGGGCAGGTCGACGAGGCCAACCGGGTCACCGAGGCGCTGGAGAAGCAGCTGGAGACGATCGAGCGCCGCAACGCCACCCTGGCGCGGACGCCGCTCAACGCGGAGCAGCTCACCGACGCCACTGCGGGCCTGCTCGGCAACACCGCACAGGCGGGAATCGATCAGGCGACCGGCCGGATCGACCTGCTGCGCCAGCGCCTCCAGGGCGCGACCGGCGACGCCGCCGCGCTGATCCGAAAGTTCGAGGGGTTCAGCGGCGCGGCCTACCGCGACAACGACGGCCGCTTCCGCGTCGGCTTCGGCTCGGACACGACCACCGGCGCCGACGGCCGCGTCAGCCCGGTCACCGCCGACACCGTCACGACGCGCGAGGATGCCGAGCGCGATCTCGCCCGCCGCCTCGTGGCGTTCCAGACCGAGGCGGCCGCGCAGGTGGGTGCGGCGTGGCAGGGTCTGTCCGACCGGGCGAAGGCCTCGCTCACCTCCGTGGCCTACAACTACGGCTCGCTGCCGCGGGACGTGGCCGCCGCGGCGCGCGACGGCGACGAGGGTGCGCTGGCCGCCGCGATCCGCGGGCGCTCGGGCGACAACGGCGGGATCAATGCCGGGCGGCGCAATCAGGAGGCCGACAACATCACGGGCGGCGCCACCGCCGAGGCGCTGCGCGCGCAGCTCGACCTGCGCCAGCAGCTCGCGGACCGGCAGGCCGGCGGCAACGCGCTCGACCGCGAGGCGCTGGCCACTGCCCAGGCCAACGCGGCGGGCCGGCGCGACGAGGTCGCCGCCCAGGAGCGCGCGAACGACGCCCTGCGCCGGCAGCTCGACGCGACCACCGACCTCTCGGCGCGCACGGCGCTCCAGACCCGGCTCGCGCAGGGCGAGGCCGCGCTCGCCGAGAAGCGCGTCGCGCTCACCCGGTCCGAGGCCAGCCTCCAGACCGCCGAGATGGAGACCGGCTCGCGCGAGCGGCTGCGCATCCTCAACGACGCCCTGACCGTCGAGCAGGGGCTGCACGCCCGCGGCACGGCGGCCTGGAACCAGCTTGAGGCCCAGAAGATCGCCAACACCCGGGCGGTCGAGCAGGCCGAGGCGCAGGCGCGCGCCACCGCCGAGGACACGGCCTACCAGAATGCCAAGCGCGTCCTGGAGGACCGCATGCGCGACCTCCGCCAGGAGGCGCAGGAGCGCGGTCTCGGCTTCGCGGAGCGCCAGGCCGAGACCGGCGCGGTGCTGGGGCAGATCGAGGACCTGGAGCGCGAGCACCAGCGCAAGCTCGCCGAGATCTGGGGCCAGGGCACGAGCCAGTACCGGCAGGCGATGGCGCAGCTCGACCGGCTCGCGTCCGAATCGGCGAGCCGCCGCGCGCAGGCCGAGCGCGAGATGCAGAAGGCCGAGTACCAGGACACCAAGCGCACCTACGAGCAGATCGGCTCGACGCTGACCGGCAACGTCTTCAGCGTGATCCAGGGGCAGACCACGATCGCCCAGGCCGCCCGCAGCACGGCGCTGTCGATCGTCCAGAGCTACGTCCAGGCACGGGTGAAGCTGATCGCCGACTGGCTCGCCGGCATCTCGGCCCACCAGGCCGGCGAGGTCGCCAAGACGGCGGCCACCACTGCGGGCGTCGCTGCCCGGACCGGCGCCGAGGAGACGGGCGCGACCTCCGCGTTCGCCACGCAGGCGGGCGCGATGGTGAAGTCGATCATGGCCTCGGCCTCCGAGACCTTCGCGGGCATCTTCGGCTTCCTGTCGCCGGTGCTCGGCCCGGCCGCGGTTGGCCCGGCCGCCGCCGGCGAGGCGACGGTGGCGGCCGCCGCCGCGGCGATCCCGTCCTTCGCGGTCGGGGCGTGGTCGCTGCCCAACGACATGGTCGCTCAGGTGCACAAGGGCGAGATGATCGTGCCGGCAGGTCCCGCCGGCGCCCTGCGCGCGGCCATGGGCGGCAGCCCGGCGCCGAGCCTCGCGCTGAACCACACCACGCAGATCAACGTCTCGGCCATGGATGGCGCCTCGGTGGCGGATTTCTTCCAGAACCACTCGCGCCCGCTGATGCGGGCGATCAACCAGGCGGTCCGACAGGGCGCGCATCTCGGCCTGTCGCGGCTTGGGCCTGGCTGATCGGGCCAGGCTGCGCCGTGATCGACACCATCACCGGCTTCAACCTGCTGCCCGCGACCGGGGAGTTCGGCTACGACCCGCTGCCCTACCGGGCCTCGCGGTGGCCGCCCTCGGCGGCCGAGCGCCCGTTCAAGCCGATCAACACCTACGCGGCGCCGGGCTCGGGTCGCACGGATTGCAGCCTCGCCCTCGACGCCCTGGCCGAGCAGGTGCCCGGCTGCACCACCGTCAACCTGCTCGTGGCGTGGTTCGGCTCCTCGGTCGACGCGCGCGTCTGCAAGATCTACCCGTCGACGATCTACCTCGACGGCTCGTTCCAGCGCGTGGACGGGCCCGAGCCGGTGGAGGAGAACTGGCAGGTCTCGGGCCTGACGCAGCTGTCGCGGGGCCCGGGCGGCGCCCCGATCCTGATCCCGATCACCACCGTCGACGGCCACGCGGTCTACGGCGGCACGCCGTCCGACCAGAGCGTGGTGCGCTGCCTGCGCGACCTGAAGGCGCGCGGCTACCGCGTCGTGTTCTACCCGTTCCTGCTGATGGACTGCCCCGGCTTCCCGTGGCGCGGGCGCATCGGGCTCGACGCGGACGGGACCGCGGCCGCCGCCGCGACGGTGGCCCGGATCCTCGGGCCGGCGCAGCCGTCGCAGTTCACCCGCGATACCGGTCGCCTCACCGTCGACTATGCCGGCCCGGCCGACGACTACAGCTTGCGCCGGATGGTCCTGCACTGCGCCAACCTGTGCGTGCTCGCCGGCGGCGTCGACCTGTTCCTGCTCGGCTCCGAGCTGCGCGGCCTCGAGGCGATCCGCGGGCCGGGCTGGACCCGGGCCGGCACGACCGGCACCGACGGCACCGTCACCTGGGACTACCCCTTCGTCGACGGGCTCGGGCGGCTCGCCGACGACGTGCGCGCGATCTTCGACGCGGCCGGCCTGACCCGGGACGCGGCGGGCCTGCGCAACCTGATCACGTACTCGCCGGACTGGTCGGTGTGGATGGGCGTGCAGCACCCCGGCGAGGCCGGGCAGTGGCCGCACCTCGACCAGCTCTACGGCCGCGACAGCATCGACCTCGTGGCCTTCGACAACTACCTGCCGCTGTCGGACTGGACGACGCAGGGCGGGCTCGACGCGGCGAACTGGACGGCGCCCGCACCCGACCGGAGCCGCTGGCCGCCCGGGCCCGACACGATGAACGGCCTCGGGCTCGCGGGCGAGCCGACGCTCTACGCGATGGCCTACCTGAAGCGGAACATCGAGGGCGGCGAGAAGTACGACTGGTTCTACGCCGACTCGGACAATCACGGGATCGGCCTCGACCCGCTCGGCTCGGATCAGCAGGTGTCCCGGCCGACCGGCGACCGCGTCACGCAGACCCGCAGCCGGTACTATCCGGGCCAGGAGATCCTGGCGAACAAGCAGCTGCGCTGGTGGTGGAAGAACCCGCACCGCGCCGTCTACGACGACGGCGACGGCCGGGGCTGGGTGCCGCGCGGGCCCGCCACGCGCTGGGTACCGCAATCGAAGTCGATCACCACGGTCGAGTACGGCTTCGGCTCGATCGACCGCGCGACCAACCAGCCCAACGTGTTCTACGACCCGAAGAGCACGGAGAGCTTCACCGCGTTCTGGTCGGTTTGGGACAGCGCCGACGGGGCGACCTACACGCCCCGGCGGGACGACACGCTCTGCGCGATGGCGCTGCGGGCGGTGTACGAATACTGGTACCGCGACGGTCACAACGAGGTCTCGGCCGCGGGGCTGCCGATGCTGCAGACCGCCTTCTTCGCGGTCTGGAACTGGGACGCGCGGCCGTTCCCGACCTTCCCGCTGCGGTCCGACGTCTGGGGCGACACCCTCAACTGGCCGGCGGGCCTGTGGGTCAGCGGCAAGGGGCCGGCGTTCCCGCCGCCGCCGCGCGACCCGCCTCCGGTTCCGGGGCCGTACCCGACCTTCCCGGCGCTCTCCGGCCGAGCGTGGTCGGTGCGCTACGCGCCCGTGTTCCGCACCGGCGCGGCCGCGCACGTCTCGGGCCGGGAGGCGCGGGCGGCTAGGGTGCAGGCGCCGTCCTGGGAGATCGAGTTGGCCTATGACGTCCTGGCCGCTGGCGGCTTCGCCGCGAGCGGGCTCGCCGGCGACTTCGAGCGCCTCGCGGGCTTCTACGGCCGGGTCGCCGGACGCGCCCTGCCGTTCCACGTCGCCGTGCCGCCCGAGCTCGGGACGGGATCGAGCCTGCTCTGCCGCTTCGCCGACGACGACCTCAACCTGGAGGGGTTCATGGCGCTGCTGTTCGCCACCCAGGCCTTCCGGCTCGTGAGCGTGCGCGGATGAGCGAGATCCCGCCCGCCTTCCCCGCGCTGCCGGGCCAGGGTTGGTCCGTGCACAAGCGCCCGACCTTCGCGACGCGGCTTGCCCCGCACGTCTCGGGGCGGGAGGTGCGCGCGAGCCTCTACGCGGCGCCCTTGTGGGAGTTCGAGGTGACCTTCGACGGGCTGGCCTCGGGCTCGGCCTTCCCCGGTCTCGGCGCGAACTCGCTGCAGGCGCTGCTCGGCCTGTTCCTGCGCTGCCAGGGTCGCTTCGGGACGTTCCTCTACACAGATCCGACCGACAACGCGGTCGCGGCCGGCGCGATCGGGATCGGCGACGGCCGGTCGCTGGCCTTCCCGGCCCACCGGATGCTCGGCGGCTTCTCCGAGCCGGTCGGGTGGGTCACCGCGCTGCGCGCCGTCACCGTCGACGGCTTGGCCGCCGAGGGCTGGAGCCTTGCCACGCCGAACCGGATCGTGCTGCCGGCCGCGCCGGCCGCGGGCGCGGTGATCGGCGCCGCGTTCAGCTTCGCCTACCTGTGCCGCTTCCTCGACGACGTGCAGGACTTCGAGAACGTCATGGCTGGGCTGTGGAAGGCGGAAGGCGTCAAGTTCCGGAGCGTGCGCCCATGAGGACCGCCGAGCCCGCTCTCCTGGCCTACCTCGCCGAGATGCGCGCGCGGGCCGACAAGCGGCTGCTGATGGCCAACTGTTTCACCTTCACGCTGCTGTCCGGCCTGATCCTGGCCTACACCGACGCTGACGTGCCGATCTTGCTGAACGGCACCACCTACCGCGCCGATTCCGTGCTGGTGGACGGGCTGCGCTACCGCTGCACCACCGGCCTCGACGTCGACCAGCAGCGGATCACGGTCTCGGCGCGCCCGACCGATACGGTCGGCGGCGTGCCGTTCCTGGTGGCCCTGCGCGAGGGCGTGTTCGACGGCTGCACGATCCGGCGCGACCGGGCCTTCCTCACCGCCTGGGACGCGCCGCCGATCGGCGGTGTGACGCTGTTTACCGGGCGCCTGGCGAGCGTCGACCAGGTCGGGCGGACCTCCGCGACCCTGACGGTGGCGAGCGAGCTCACGCTCCTCGACATCGACCTGCCGCGCAACGTCTGGCAGCCGACCTGCAATCACACGCTCTATGACACCGGCTGCCGGCTCGTGCGGCAGGCCTACGCCTCGGCCGGGGCCGTCGGCGACAGGGCGAGCACGACGTTCATCCCCTGGGCCGGCGCGAGCGAGGCGCTGACGCAGGGGACGGTGACGTTCACCTCGGGCGGCAACGCCGGAGCCTCGGCCACGATCAAGCTGGCGGACGCGGCCGGTCTGATCCTCACCTACCCGCTGCCGGCGCTGCCGGCTCGGGGTGACAGCTTCACGGCCTACCAGGGCTGCGACCACACCCTGGCGACCTGTCGGTCCAAATTCGCCAACGAGGCGAACTTCCGCGGCTTTCCATTCGTACCAACGCCGGAGGCAGCGTTCTGAGAAGGATCGGCTTTGCAGAAAAGATGCAGGACGCCAGATCGATGGTGAAATTTTCTCCTCGATCAATGCGACACTAAGAGTGTAGGGCTCGGATCCTATCGCAAAAGCCGACCAGCAATACCGAACCCGAGACCTCTCATGCCTGCCGACGGAGTGAGCGTACGGTCGCGATGGTTTCTCGATACTTGGCGCAGACTCATTGACGACAGCTCCAAGAAGCGATCATGAAACTGGTTGAGTGTGGAGCGATGTCCGATCGAAACAATCGTAGTATTAGTCAATTTTTCGTGCAAAATTCCATAAATCCTCGCTTCGCATGCCTCATCGAGAGCTGCTGTAGATTCGTCGAGAAACAACCAGTCGGGCTTAATCAGAAGCGCGCGAACAATCGATAATCTTTGCTGCTCGCCACCGGATAGCCGGTTATCCCAACAATCCGCAACGTCGAGCTTATCTGCAAGATGAGAAAGTTCGGCATCTTCCAGCGCCTCTCGAACTACCTTTTCCGGGAAACGCTGCACGCATCGAGGATAAGTCAAAGCATTTCGCAACGTTCCGAGCGGGATGTAGGGCTTCTGAGGGAGGAGCAAAACGGATTGGCCTGCCGGGACTCTGATACGTCCATTGCTGAACGGCCAGATACCCGCAATAGCGCGGAACAAGGTGGACTTGCCTGAGCCGGACGAGCCAACGATCAAAGTCGCCCGATCTTTCGAAAGAGCAAAATCTCCGCCGTCAACGATCTTTCGACCGTCGGGCAACATCAGTGTGAAGTTAGCGGCCTCAACGCCCGCCAAATTCTCGACAACGTCAACCGATTCTACGCCCGAAGCCAAGTGGGCTTCGACCTTCGTCATCGCACATCCAAATGAATGCAGTCGATCAGCATTTGCTCTATAGCTAGCGATTGCTGTATAAGATTCCACAAAGAAAGATAATGAACTTTGTACGCTCCCAAAAGCTTCGGCAGTCTGAGTAAATTGTCCCAGTGTTATTTGTTTTGAAAAGAACGCCGGCGCCGCCAAAACGAAAGGGAAAACACTGCTGATTTGCTGGAACAGCTTGACGAACACAGAAAGCTTTGTCTTTCTTATAATGATTTGGATATAGTTGCGTATGATATGACCAAAGAGATCGTCAAGCCGCAATTTTTCTTGTCTCTCTCCTTTCAAGAGGGCAATTTGTTCGGAAAAAATCCGAGTGCGCGCGAGAGAGAAGCGAAAATCGGCCTCGGCTTGCTCTTGTAGGAAGGACAACTTGATGAGTGGGTGTCCGATGACATGTGTGAGCCAAGTCCCGATCACCGCGTAGCCGATGGCAAGCCATACCAGAAATCCCGGAACGACAATATCGGTAAAGGGGAAGACGAAATCCCGCGAAATATTCCAGAGAATGACGATGAATGATATCAGAGTTGTGGCTTGTGATAGCAATTTTATAGACAAAGACGTCGTCTGGAATATGAAGAGATTGACGTCGTTCTGTATGCGTTGATCCGGATTATCCGCATGAGCGGCTTCGAACGGCAATCTGTAGTGGGTACCGCTGTCGAGCCAACGCTCGTAAAGGCTGCGGGTAAGCCACGTACGCCAACGCAGATGCAAAGACTCATCGATGACGGTATCGAGCATCGAAGTGAAAACGGCCAATGCGGCCAGCGGAATGAATACCCAAGTTAACTGATACCAGAACGCGGCAATATTATACTCTTGAAGCCCATTAAATAGGTCGCGGGCCAGAAAACTTGCTCGAAGCTGTATGGCCACTTGAGCGAATGTTATAAGAAGCGACAAGCCAACGAGCCGCTGTCCGATCACGCCCTCCGTCGCGCCTAGTAGACGGAAGAGGCTAATATTGCGTTCCGGAGCATCACGATTTGTGAAGTATGGATCTGCGATAAGCGTAACCGTTTGGATTGCCTTAGAATGCGAGATCAAGAGGATAATGAACGCAAATGCGACCGAACCCGTTGCAGCAAAATCTGGCGGCAGGAGCGAAGTGATCGACGATGGAAGCGCGCCCATTGCTCCCAGCAGACCCGCGACGGCCAGTAGGACGTATCCTAGGCCGTAGACGGAAATGAATATTCTCAGGTAGGCCGAGACCTTGTTGGAAGCCAAAAGGATGCCGGCCATCGCGATGCCAGACAACGAAACGTACAGCGGAGTTTCGGGTAAGCCTGGGTGAACAAGTAGGGTGAGAGCCACCACGGCTGTTACCAGCCCTTGAATGCTCACCCGGCTCAAAGTCGAACCCACGATGTGACTTCCTCTCGATATGTTCTGGCGGAGGCTAATCAAGCCAGAGAGCAGGGGACATCATAATTTTTATCTATTTCCAATCACAAAACTGCTCAGAGCCAAAGCAGCAACAAGACATCCCAAAATGAGATAATCTCGAGCGCTCTCCACCCCAACTTCCTCTGCAAATATAGGTAAAATAAAACAAAGATAAGAAGAGACGCCGCCATGGATATCATGAAAATAGCGAAACTTGCTGTGATAAGTCCAATCACCCCAGCGACGAGAGTGCTTAGGAAGAAGATAGTCGCCCGCGGATGACTGGGCCCGGATGCAATCAGCGAATGCACAGATCTGTTCCTTTGCTCTGCAGCCAACCGCATACCTTGGAAGAATCCCTCGGATGCTTAGGCCGTTATCCTTCCGTGAAGCGGGATGGCTTGACAAACATCCATTACATACGGACATGCAACTCATGCGCAGAGTGAGACGCCGCCGTCGGTGATGCGTCGCACATCAAATTTTAATTCGCAGGCAGTGCGGTCGCCATTTTCCAGAATTATACCTGAAATGCAGAGTTCATTCTTTACAAACGCCTAACCAACGTTGCATCACGACCGTCCGGTCGTGTTCCCTGGCATAGTGTAGCTGGCTTAGAGCCGCCACCATTATCGGCATTGGCTGGGAGGATGAGGCTGCCAGGGTGGGCAGGCTGACGAGAGGATCATCGCGAGGGGGCGATGCTGTCCTGGGTGATGTAGCGTGAGCGCTCGTCGTTCTGTTGAAGGAGGATCTCGCCAAGGCGGCTGATGGCCGCCGTGTTGGCGAAGATGCCCACGACATCGGTCCGGCGCTTGATCTCGCCGGTCAGGCGCTACAGCGGGTCCGGGCTGCGGAACTCGACCCGGTGTGCGGCCAGGAAGCTCATGCAGGCCAGCACGTATGGATCGGCCTGGTCCATCAGCGCGGCGGTCTCAGGAACGTCCGGCCAGAGTTGTCGACGACGTGCCGCCACAGGAGTCTGTCCGCCTCAGCGTCTCCCTGGGCGAACACCGTGACTGTGAACGCGGAGTCGACACGCTGCCCTATCGCCCGGCATGGGCGAGCACATTGCGCATGAAGTGGACGCGGTAGCGCTGCTAGGTTGCGTTCATGACCCTGGCCACTGACGCGCTGATGCCCTCGTGCGCGTCCGACACGGCCAGCTTCACGCCGTGCAGGCCGCGGCGAGCGTGCTCGCGGAGAAAGTCCGTCTAGAACGTCTCGGCTTTGGAAAAACCGCCATCTATGCCGAGCATATCGCGACCGCCGTCGCCGTTGACGCCCATCGCTACGATCACGACGACGCTGGTTTTGCTTCGGCTGTCAGCGACATCAAGGCAATATTTGATACGCCAGCGAATCACAATGTTCTTGATAGAACAAAGATCTAGCGGCGGAAATTTTTATGTGACAAGTTCAAAAACGGTGGTCGAATGGCTGGCGCCCCTAACAGTCACATCGCCGATGTATCTCGTCCGAAATTTGTCTCCAGCGGCGCCTTTTACTGGACTACTGATTAGTATAGTGGTGCCAAAAATCTTATTGAGACCTTCTATTCGGGACGCAACGTTGACCGTATGGCCCAATACGGTGTAATTCATACGTTCCAGCGCGCCCACAGTCCCGACCATAGCTTCGCCTTTGTGAAGCCCAAACCGCGTCGTAAATACCGGCACGCCCTCGGACTTGAACTCCTTGTTCAAAGTCGAAATCTGGTTGGCTGCTTCCAAAGCAGCTGCGCACGCAGCTTTGGCAACGTCGACTCCCTCAGTATCAATCCAGAACGCCATAACACTGTCACCAATATATTTATCGACAATGCCGCCGTGCCGCTCAATCGTCGCGGAGATGGTGCTAAAATATCTCGACAATTGTCCTATTATTCGATCAGGCGGCATCGTCTCTGAAATTGTTGTAAATTCAGATATATCAGTAAACATAACCACGACATTACGCTTTTCTCCTCCAAGCGTCAGGGACACGTCCCGATCTACTATCGATTTCACGAATGACGATGGCACAAATGACGAAAAGGCTTTGAGTGTCAGCTCGAGAGTCTGAACAGCTTTAGATAATCGTCTAATCTCAAATATTCGACTCTCGACTTTTAATGATTGAGAAAAATCGAATGCCACTACCTTTTCAACTTTCTCGGCCAGAGAATGAACTGGACTGGAGACGCGACTAGCTATGAATAATGCGAGTATAAACGCTAAAATCCCGATAGCAGCTTGAGCGATCAGAGACATTCGAATGATTTGTTCGATCGGAAGACGGACTACGCTTTCGGGTAGGGTATTTATAAGTACAAATTTCTTATCGTGCGAATGTAGTGGATAGAAGCCCGTCAAATAATCGCGATCACCTATCCTCATTACATCGGTCAAGCGCGACGAATGTTCTTTAAATCTCTCAAAAACCCGTTGCTTATTTTGAATATCTATCGAGCCCAATGGCAGTAAATCATTGGTCTCTCCCTGGCGCGCTGAGCTTGCCTCAGCAAGCAGTTGACCGTCAGTGTCAAAGAGCATTATCCGCTCGCCGGATATGAATATACAGTCTTTGAGGCTATCTGTTAACGAAGCCAGCGTTATATCGACGCCAAAGACGATACTGTTATTTGATGCCGATCGACGACTTAGAGTCAGCCCGACAAAATCGACATCATCATAGCTATACGGCCCGACGAGCTGCGCTCTCGAGTTTGATTTCCCGGCAATGTACCACGGTCGGGTTTGTGGCGCGTGATATTCTTTGTTGGGTTCCGAGCTAACGACGCGTTGATAATCGGCATTGAGATATATGAAACGAACTTTGTGGCCTGCTGCTGAGCGTTCGGTAAATTGGAGCTCAAATTTTGGCCCGTGCTCGTCAACTATCGCTTCGCCCGTTGTATCGAGCTGTTTCTTGATGCGCCTAGCGAGGCTGTAACTGCCGTCCGGAAAGGCGACAAACACTGCATATGCGGCGGGTGAAACTTCGCGCAAATTGCCAAGGACGCGCGCCAAGGATAGGGATGTCTCTTCGGCCGCGAATCCATATGCGTCAGTCATTGCTAGTGTATCAAGTGCGACATCGGACTTTCCCAATTCGGCTGTAATCTTGGCGAGACCCAAGCTGGAGAGAGCTTCGAATTCCTGCCGTATCTGCTTCTGCCTTAAATCTTTAAGCGTATAATTCTCGGTGAATATGACGAATGCTGTGGTCGCCGATACTATGATAGCAAAAGATATGTAAATAATGGTAGCAAATCCTACGGTGCCTTTTGCGGCGTTTCGAGCACGCGCAATGACCGATCGATGCAGTGAAATGACGTGATCTCGCAGACGAATTGTCATCTTGATACCAATTATGTTTCGGTTTTATAGCTGCACGCGTGGTAAAGTCTTTTCCGATTTTGTCGGATGCGCTCCACGACCTCCGGCTTTCATGTTGCTATCCGCTGCCGACGTTCGCCTGGAAGGTCGGGCGCGGCGGATCTCTTGCAAGACCCCGCCCAGTGCGAGCTGTGCGCCAGGTGTGATGTGCCACTTTCACAGTCTCAAATTCCATTTAGCCATGCGGCAACTCAATCGAAGGTATCTACACATCCGAAACCTTAAAAGATGTTAACTTTTCATGTCAGCGATCGGTCAATGTTTGATTCTTATACCTCTCGACTGAATTTTCCTTAAATATGTGAGGTTTAACATTATGCGTATCTTGTTCGCTTCCATTCTCCTTCTAGGTGGTATGGGGTCCGTGACAGCCAGGGACTCTCTGTGCGATCAGTCCAAATATTTTGATTGGACGCCGAGTCAGTCGCGGTCTCCAAGCGGTAAATTCTCGAAAGAAATGTTGGATCAGAAGCTCGATAATAATAGATCTGGGGACTGCGTGGAGCGCAGAGCCCCAGAGTACTTGGCAAGGTTTTCTAACTCTGGCGGCAGCAGCTACTCCGTACCAAGTTATTCAACCAATCCAGCAGGACCGGCGATGTTCGGGCCACCATCATCCGATAGCTCGAGGTTTAATTCGTTTCGCGGTACGATTGGCACTCGGTAACGAGCTGATGAGCTGACGATTGATGTTCGCAGGCCGCGATAGCCATACACCAATCTTTCATAAGATTGGCTGTCGACCGTTCGGTGCAGGTCTATAAACTGATCTTCAGATCGTATATGCAGATTTGACGTTCGGCGACATGTTCTTCTGAGTTCACCGGACGTGAAACCCGCAATTGAGCCGGTTGGCGCCGCCGAACGCATGCTAAGCTGGTTCGAGGATCCGGGCTCGCCGGCTGTGGCTGTGCGAGCCGAAATCTCACGATGCGCCATCGGCGAAGTGACCGGCAGAGCTCGGTCAGCATTTCGGGCTTTCTCGTATAGAGACTCCCAAATCGTGAAGGGTTCCGGATCTGGGTAATCGTGACCGGTAGGGCTCGGCGTATGGCAGCATTCGCGGAGAACGAAGCGGATTGAGGGCTCTGCGTGCTCGCTGAAGATGAGGCGCGTCGCATTCTCGTGCGCGAGGCCCGGCGCTGGCTCGGCACGCCCTACCATCCCGGCGCCGACCTGCGCGGCGTCGGCGTCGATTGCGGCATGCTCCTCGTCCGCGTGTTCGTCGATGCCGGCCTCGTGCCGGCCTTCGATCCGCGCCCCTATCCGCAGGACTGGCACCTCCACCGCGACGACGAGCGCTACCTCGGCTTCGTCTTCGATCGTGCCGCCGAGGTCACGTGCCCGCAGCCCGGGGATGTCGTGGTCTTCCGCTACGGTCGCGCCTACGCCCACGGCGGCATCGTCACAGCGACCGCGCCGCTGACGCTGGTGCACGCCTTCTCGCCGGCTCAGGCCGTGATCGAGGAGCCGATCGCCCGCAACCCCGTCCTTGCCGAGCCGGGCCGGCACCCGCGCTTCTTCAGCCTCTGGGCCGCCCGCGCGACCGCCGAGGCCGATCCGGTCTGAGGCTGCCATGAGCCTGTTCGGCGGCAAGAAGCGCACCGTCCGGCCGGACTACACCGGCCTGCAGGTCCAGACCGCCTCGAGCGCGTTGCCGATCCCGATCGTCTACGGTACCAACCGCATCGCCCCGAACATCATCTGGTCCGACGGCTTCCAGACGCACGCCCAGCGCGGCAAGACGGCGGGCGGCAAGGGCGGCGGCCGTCACGGCGTCACCGGCTACACCTACTCGACCTGGATCATGTTCGGCCTGGCCGAGGGACCGGTCCAGGGCATTGGCGAGGTGTTCAGCGGCCAGTCGGTCACGCCGTTCCCGACCAACTTCCTCAGCCTCATCCCCGGCGACACGCCGCAGCAGCCCTGGGGGCCGGCGCTGGCGCGCTACCCGGCCGCCGCGCTGCCCTACAACGGCACCGCCTACCTCGCCTCGCCCGACTTCGACCTGGGCTCCAGCGCGACGATCTCGTCCATCGCCTTCGAGGTCGTCGGGCGGCTCGCCGGCACCGCGGGGCCGCTGGGGCAGGATGCCGATCCGGCCGCGTTGATCTCGGACTTCCTGACCAACGCGCAGTACGGCGTCGGCCTGCCGGCCTCGGCGCTGAGCGGCGCGGCCCTGTTCGGCGCTTCGCGCGACGCGTCCTACCAGACCTACTGCGCGGCCCTCGGCCTCGGGCTGAGCCCGGCGCTCACCGACGCCGAGACCGCCAATTCGATCCTGGCGCGGTGGCTGCGGCTGACCAACAGCGCGGCGGTGTGGTCGGGCGCGCGGCTCAGGATCGTCCCCTACGGCGACCAGGTCGTGACCGGCGTGACGCATACCGGCGCCAGCGTCACCTACGTGCCCGACGTCGCGCCGGTGTACGACCTCACCGACGACGACGTCCTGGCCGCCGAGGGCGACGATCCGGTGCGGGTCGCGCGCAGCGATCCCTACGGCCTGCCCAACGTCCAGCGGGTCGAGTGCTCGGATCGCAGCCACGGCTACACCGCGACGACGGTCGAGGCGCGCGACCAGGGCGCGATCGAGCGCTACGGCCTGAAGGTCGCGGGCACCATCACCGCCCGCGAGATCTGCGCGCTCTCGATCGGCCGGCTCGTGGCGCAACTCGCCCTGCAGCGGGCCCTCTACATCCGCAACACCTACACGTTCCGCCTGTCCTGGGAGTTCTGCCTCCTCGAGCCGATGGACGTCGTGACCCTGACCGATCCGGGGCTCGGGCTCGCCCGAACGCCGGTGCGCATCACGGCGATCGAGGAGGACGAGGACGGGCTCCTGACCATCACGGCCGAGGAGTTCCCGCGCGGGACCGCGACCGCGGCGGCCTACCCGACGGTCGGGGCGACCGGATCGGCGGTCGATCGCGACCGGGCGCCCGCGCCTGTCAACGCCCCATTGATCTTCGAGCCGCCCGCGGCGCTGACGGGCGGCGTCGCGCAGGTCTGGATCGCGGCCTCCGGCGCCAATGCCGACCCGTACTGGGGCGGGGCGAATGTCTGGGTCTCGCGCGACGGCGCCAGCTTCGTCGAGATCGGCACGATCACGGACGCGGCCCGCCAGGGCGTGCTCGCCGCGGACCTGCCCGCGCCGGCCGGGCCCAACCCCGACCGCGCCAGCACGCTCGCGGTCGATCTCAGCCGGTCCGGCGGCACGCTGGCCTCGGCCAGCGAGGCGGACGCACGGGACGGCGTCACCCTCGCCCTGGTCGGCCAGGAACTGGTGTCCTTCGCCACCGCGACGCTCACCGCGCCGCACGTCTACGCCCTGACCTATCTGGAGCGCGGGCTCTCCGGCTCGCCGGCCGGCGCGCACCCGGCCGGGACAGCCTTCACCCGGCTCGACGAGGCAGTGTTCCGCTACAGCGTGCCGGCGGCCTACATCGGCACCCCGCTCACCGTGAAGCTGCAGGCGTTCAACATCTTCGGCGGCGCGGTCCAGGACTTGGCGACCTGCACGGCCTACACGGTGACGCCGATCGGCTCCGGCCGGTCCGGTCCGGTCGCCGAGACGCTCGCCGTCGGCAGCGGCCCGGATCTGGGGCTCGCCTCGCAGGCGGCCACGCGGAGCGACGATTTCGGCCTCGCCTCCGACCCCTACCCGAACTTCCTCGATCTGGGGCTCGCCTCGTCATGAGCGTGCGCACGCAGTGGCTGCGGGACGCGTGGTCGTTCCTCGCGACCTTCGTCGGCCGACCGGGCGAGTTCGTCGTCGACACCACGAACTGGCGCCTCGTCGTCCATGACGGCGTCACGCCCGGTGGCCATCCGGCCGTCTCCGCGGGAGACCTGAAGGGCGGCGTGCCGGCCCTGGGCGTCAACACCGCCGCCGACACCACCAACCGCCTCGCGGTGAAGTCCGAGGCTGCGCTGCTCTCCTGGGACGAGGTCACTCCCGGGGCTGGCAACATGCGGCTGACCCTCAACAAGAAGGCCGCGGCCAACGATGCCGGCCTCGTGCTCCAGACCGGCTACGCGAGCCGGGTCCTGTTCGGCACGCTTGGCAGCGACGACCTGACCGTGAAGACGAGCCCGGACGGCACCGCCTTCCGGACCGCCATGACGGTCGCGGCCGCGACGGGCTATCTCGGCCTGTCGGGAGTGACCGAACCGGGCGCGCCGGTGCACGTCCAGGGTCTCGGCGCGAAGCCCGCCGTGCAACTCGACGCCTACGGGGGCGATGCCGCCGGCAATCACGGGCCCGTCGCCAACTGCCGCGCCCGGGCCGCGCGGGGCGCGCCGGACGCGCCGCTGCCGCTCAAGGCGACCGACACGCTCCTCGGCCTGTTCGGGACCGGCTACCACGCGGGAGGCGCCTACACGGCCGACGCCGTCGCGCTGCTCGGCGTTGCGGAGGAGGATCTCACGGCGACGGCGCAGGGCACCTGCCTGGATGTCCAGACCACGGCGCCGGGCACGACCACCCGCCGGTCGGCGGTGAAGGTCCGCGGCAGCGGCGCGCTGGAGCTGCAGCCGCTCGCCGCGGAGCCCGCGGGCGGCGCGCAGGGCCAGATCTACGCGGACAGCACCCTGACAGCGCTCCGATGGCACGACGGCGCCGCCTGGAGCCGGATCACCAACTTTGCCAAGGCGATCGCGTCCACGAACTTCGACAACTACGTCCCCGCGGATGCCTGGACCAAGGTCCAGTTCAACACCACCGACAGCAACGACCAGGGCGCGTTCGACGCGGCGAAGAACCGCTTCGTCGCCCTCGAGGCCGGCCTGCACGGCTTCGACGTCGCGCTAACCTACAAGCGGAACGGGTCCAGCGCCCCGACGGCGCTGGAGGTGCAGCTCTACCGGAACGGCGCGGCGGCGGGGCGTGGGCGCGCCGCTGCGACCGGTGCGCTGATTGACGGCGTCAGCGCGGTCAACCTCGCGTCGGTCCTGAAGCTGGCGGCGAAGGACACCGTCGAGGTGTTCGTGCGGTTCACCGGCGCCGACGGCTACGTCGCTGCGGCCGACTCCTTCTTCGGTGCCCGACAGCTGCCGTGATCGCCCCCAGCCGTCGATAGGGCAGCGGTCCTCAACCGACGCTCGGACAGGAGTCTCCCATGGACCTCTCACCGCTCGGACGCGCGGCTCTGGCGGCGCGCGAAGGCTGCCGGCTGCGCGCCTACCGCGACAGCGTCGGTGTCTGGACCATCGGCCGCGGCCACACCAGCGCCGCCGGGCCGCCCGCGGTGACCGAGGGGCTGACCCTCACCCAGGCTGAGGCCGACGCGCTCTTTGCCGCCGATCTCGGGCCCTACGTCGCTGCCGTGCGGACCGCGCTGGCCAAGCCGGTGCCGCAGCCGTTCTTCGACGCCTGCTGCTCGCTGTGCTTCAACATCGGCCCGGCGAGCTTCGCGCAGTCGAGCGTGGTGCGCTTCGCCAATGCCGGTGATCTGCCGCGCGCCGTCGAGGCCTTCCTGATGTGGGGCCGGCCGACCGCGATCCTGGCGCGCCGGCAGGGCGAGCGCGATCAGGCGGCGCTGCCCGCCTACGGCCTCGTCTACGCCCGCCGCGGGGATCCCGCGCCGGTGCGCGCGCCGGAGGGACCGGTTCCTACCGCGCCGGCGCGGCCCGACCCGCTCGCGCCGATGACCGGCACAGCGGAGCCGGCGCCTGAATCCTGGTGGCTGCGCCTGCGCGACGCCATCCGCCACAACATGCAGACGGGTGCCTGACCATGGGATTTCTCGCGCTTCTCCCGACGCTCCTCGGCGCGCTCGGCCCGATCCTCCAGAAGGTGCTGCCCGACGAGGGCCAGCGCCTGCAGGTGCAGCTGGAGCTGCAGCGCGCGCTGATCGAGCAACAAGGCGACCTCGGCCGGGCGATGGCCGAGGTGATGAAGGCCGATGCCGGCTCGGAGAGCCCGCTCGCCCGCAACGCCCGGCCGATCACCGTGCTCTGGGCGCTGGCGATGATCACCTGGGTGGGCGTGGTCTCGCCCATGGTCGGCCTGCAGGTCGAGGTGGTGGCGGCGCTCAAGGGCGTGCCGGCCGAGCTGTGGTCGCTGCTCACCGTCGGGATCGGCGCCTACATGCTGGCGCGCTCCGTCGACAAGATCGTGCCGCAGGTGGTCGGGCCGAAGGGCTGAGCTTCGCGGCTTAAGGCGCGCCGATGACGGACGAGACACCGCCCCGGGCCCGGACAGCGCGGCCGGGCCGCGGCGAGCGAAGGACCGGACCCATGGCCGACCATCTGCCCGAATGGATCGGGCGCCTGATCGAGCGCGTGGAGGCGACCGGCCGCCAGATGGACGCGCTCGGGGGCAAGCTCGACCGTAAGCGCTGTCCTCAGGCCACGGCTTTGAGGGCTGGCGTTGGCTGGTAAGCCCAGGGCAGCAGATCATCGAGGTGCCGCTGCGGATGGCCCTCGACGATGCGGGTGATGACGTCGGCCAGGTAAGCCTGCGGCTCGACGCCGACGAGCTTGCAGGTCTCGACCAGCGAGGCGATCACCGCCCAGTGCTCGCCCCCGTGGTCCGAACCAGCAAACAGGGCATTCTTCCGGTTCAAAGCCAGCGGCCGGATCGCGCGCTCGA
>NZ_JBQEPK010000066.1:0-22651 GCF_052045615.1 Methylobacterium sp. 22177
CTCAGTGCCGGTAGCGTTCGGCCAGGGCCATGAGGGCCTGGGCGAGTTCGGTGAGGTTGGCGGACGCGGCCTCGACCTGCCGGGTGCCGGCGGCCGTCTGCTGGCTGGCCTGGCGGATGTTCTGCAACGCCCCCATCACCTGCTCGATGCCCAGCTGCTGCTGGTTGGTCGAGGCCACGATCTGCTGGAACGTCTGCACGTTCTCCTCCACCCGCGCGGTGATCTCCTCGATCGTGCGCTGCGTCGTGTCCGAGCGCGTCTTGCCCGCCGCCGCGCGCTTGACCGCCTCCTCGGTCAGCATCACCGACGTGTTGATGCCCCGCTGGATCTCGCCCAGGATCGCCCGCACCTGACCGGTCGCCGCCTTGGCCTGGTCGGCCAGGAGCTTCATCTCCGCGGCCACCACCGCGAAGCTGCGCCCGCTCTCGCCGGCCGCGGCCGCCTCGATGGCGGCGTTGAGCGCCAGCAGGTGCGTGCGCTCCGAGATGTCGTTGACCGTCTCGATGATGTCGCCGATCGTCTGGGTCTTCTCCGACAGGCTGACGATGTTGCCCGCCACGGCTTCCGCCTGCTCGCGGATCGCGTCCATGGCCTTGGCGGTGTCCGACACCGCGCGCAGGCCCTGGCGCGAGGTCTGCGCGGTCGCCTGGGCGGTGGCGATCACCTCCGTGGCGCGCTTGGAGATCTGCGCGCCCGAGTGGGTGATCTCGTCGACCGTGGCGGCCGTCTCCTGAACCGCGGCGAACTGCTGCTCGACCGAGGCGGCCTGCTCCTGCGCCGAGGCCCGGATCTCCGCCGCCGCCGCGTTCAGGTCCGCCGTCGCCGCGCGGTTCGTCCGTGCCAGGTCCGACAGCCCCGCAACCATCGTGTTCAGCGTCGTGCTCAGACGGCCGACTTCGCCGCCAGCGCGGACATCGAGCTTGCTCGACAGGTCCCCCTCGCCGACCCGTCCCACGAAGCCCATCACCCCCACCAGCGGCCGGACGACGAGGCGGTTGATGGCGACCCCGATGCCCAGGCAGATCAGCAGCGTGATCAGCGTGCCGCCCCAGAGGGCCAGGCCCTCGTTGCGCTCGCCGCGCGCGACGCGCTCGGCCAGCCCGGCCCGCACCGCCCCTTCGAGGCCCTCGATGGCCGCGAGCTTCTCGCGGAAGGTATCGAACAGCCGCTTGCCCTGACCGTCCGCCTCGATGTGGACAGCCTCGTCCCTCTTCGCCGGATCGGCCGCGATCCGGACGGCGACCTCGCCCACCTCGGTCTGCCAGCTGCGCGCCGCCGCCACGGCGTCGGCCAGAAGGCGCGTCCGCTCGGGATCCTCGCCGATCAAAGTTCTGAGCCTGTCGATCGCCTCGTCGAGCGTCTGGCGACCCAGGCGATATGGCTCCAGGCTGCCGTCGCGGCCGGTGATCAGGTAGCCGCGCAGTCCGGTCTCCTGATTGAGCATGGCCGCGCGGAAGCCGTCGAGGGCGCGGATCAGCTGATTCGACCGGCTCCGGGCATCGGTCGCGTCCCGCAGCTGATCGGCCGTGATCAGGACCGCGCCGCTGGTGAGGACCGACACCAGGGCGATGACACCGATCGCGCCGCCCAAGATGCGGTTTAGTCCCAGCGTTCGCGGCATGGTCTGCTTCATCCTGCTCGGCCCTGCGGACGGCTCTGGCTGGGCCGCGACCCGTACACGCTCGCCTCTTAGCGCCGCCGACCGGCCGACGCGAGCCGCATCGTCCGGCTCCGCCCCGATATTTACAAGTTATAAACCTACAAGCGACTTGTACTTGTGCAAGCGAGCGATCGTGTATGCATCTAAACAGCCTTAGCCCCAGTTTTCGATCGTAAAGGCTTTTCAGAAGGCGTTTGCGTCGCGCGAGATGTTGATTTCTTTCCTGATCGATACCGATCGCAAGGCGGATCCACTCGACGCGAACCTTCGCGCGCGCGCCCGCGTCGAGCAGCTGGACGTCGCGCTGCGCTTGGTACCCTTCACGATTCTTGTGAGTCTCAGCGTCGTACAGGTCATCGTCTACCTGTTCTGGAACCCGGCCAATCGCGCCTATCTCGCCGGTCTCGAAACGCTCATCCTGCCGCTGGCGGTGGTCTCGCTCCAGCAGTGCTGGCGCTGGCGCTCCCGTCCCAAGCCGCTCCAGGTGCCGTCGTCGTTCGTGCAGGGCGTCGTGCTGGCCGCGCAGGCCTACGGGTTTCTCCTGGCCTCCATCCCGGTCATGCTCTTCTCCGGCGCCGACGCGCACGGGCGGCTGCTGATCGCCTCCAGCATCGCGGGCCTGATCGCGACCGGCATGAGCGCGGCGGTGCTGCCGCGGGTCGCCATCGGCTATTCCGGCCTGATCATCCTCGGCTCGTTCATCGCCCTCGCGACGACCGGGGAGGCCTTCTACATCTACGTCGCGGTCCTGCTGTTCTTCTACGCGATCTTCATCTGCTTCACGATCCTGCATCTGAGCCGGCTCCTGACGATGCGGGTCATCGCGCAGATCGAGCTGGAACGGCAGCAGGAGTTCACCCACCTCCTGCTCAACGAGTTCGAGGAGAGCGCCAGCGACTGGCTCTGGGAGACCGATGCCGACCTGCGCCTCCAGCACGTCTCGCCGCGCCTGATCGAGGTCGCCGGCTCCTCCGAGCGCCAGCTGATGGGCCTGCCGCTGGAGCGGCTGCTGCTGCCGCCGGTGGCGCCGCCCAGGAGCCACTCGAGCACCACCCTCTGGAGCTGCATCGCCGAGCGGCGGGCTTTCCGGAACCTGCACCTGCAGCTCGATATCGCCGGCGAGCGGCGGACCTGGTGCCTCAGCGGGAAGCCGACCTTCGACCGGGCCGGCGCCTTCTCGGGTTACCGCGGCGTCGGCTCGGACGTGACGGAGAAGCGGCGCTCCGAGGAGCGCCTGTCCTATCTCGCCCTGCACGATTCCCTGACGGATCTGCCCAACCGGGTCCTGTTCCACCAGCTCCAGGAAGCGGCGCGGGAACGGCTCGCGCAGGGCGATCGGTTCGCCGTGCTGGCCCTCGACCTCGACGAGTTCAAGAGCGTCAACGACACGTTCGGCCACGCGGCCGGCGACAAGCTCCTGAAGTCGGTCGCCGAGCGGCTCCGGAGCTTCGAGGCCTCCGATGTCCAGCTCGCCCGCCTCGCGGGCGACGAGTTCGCGGTCCTCGCCACCGGCCGGAGCGCCCGGGACCTGCACGCGATCGAGGCGCTCGCCAACGGCATCGTGGAGGCGCTCGCGTCGCCGTTCACCATCGACGGCATCCGGCTGACCGTCAGCGTCAGCATCGGGATCGCGATCGCTCCGCAGGACGGTTGCCACGAGATCATGCGGCGCGCCGATCTCGCGCTCTACCGCATGAAGAGCGAGGGCCGGAACGGCTACCGCTTCTACGAGGCCGAGATGGACGAGCGGATCGAGGCCCGCCGCGCCCTGACGGCCGATCTGCGGGGCGCCCTCGATCGGGACGAGTTCGTCCTCTACTTCCAGCCGATCGTGGCGGCCAAGGAGTGCCGCGTGCGCGGCTTCGAGGCGCTGATCCGGTGGAAGCACCCGGTGCGCGGCTTCGTCTCGCCCGGCGAGTTCATCCCCCTCGCCGAGGAGACCGGGGTGATCATACCGCTGGGCGAGTGGATCCTGCGGGAGGCATGCCGGATCGCGGCCGGCTGGCCGGGGGATGTCCGCATCGCCGTCAACCTGTCCCCGCGGCAGTTCCGGCACTCGGACCTGACCCAGCTCGTCCGGTCCGCCCTGCGCACGAGCGGGCTGGCCGCCGCGCGCCTGGAGCTCGAGGTGACCGAGTCGGTGTTCCTGGAGGCCACGCCGGCGATCAACGCCACGCTCTCGAAACTGCGCGAGATGGGCGTGCGGCTGTCGCTCGACGATTTCGGAACCGGCTATTCGAGCTTGAGCTACCTGCGCCGGATCGCCTTCGACAAGATCAAGATCGACCAGAGCTTCGTCCGGGACCTGCCGCAGGAGCGCGGCGCGGCGGCGATCGTGAGCGCGATCATCGACATGGCGACGAGTCTCGACATGACCATCACCGCCGAGGGCGTGGAGACGGACGCGCAGCGCGCCTGCCTGCTCGAGCAGGGCTGCCACGAATTCCAGGGCTACCTGTTCAGCAAGCCGCTGCCGGCCGAGCAGGCCGCGGCGCTGGCGCGCAGCCGTCAGCTCCTCCCGGCGGCGGTCCGGGCGGCGTGAGTCGGCCTCAGACGCCGAGGGGCGCGACCTCGGTCGGGCCGTCCCCTCCCGCGACGGCGTGCGGAGACGTCTTCGGCCAGTACGGCAGGAAGCCCTCGATGATGGTCCGCGGGATATCGAGGGGCCGATAGTGGACGGTGTCCACGAACATCAGCGACTGTTCACCCCGCCCGAGCAGCCCGTTGACCTCGCTGTGGATCTCGTGCGCCAGGGTCACGAATTTCCGGTTGTGGCTCGCGATCGAGATCCGGACCGTGACAGGCTCGAACTCCATCGCCTCTCGGCGAAAATCGTGATGGAAGGACTTTGTCAGGATGTAGAAGTCCGTCGATTTCAGGTCGAAATTCGGCATGCAGATGTTGAAGAACAGCTCGCGCGCCTTGCCGACCCAGCGGACGTAGTTGGCGAAATAGACGTTCCCGACCGAATTGGTGTCGTCGTAGGTCGGGATCAGGCGCAGGACGAACCAGTGGCCGTCGAACCCGTGTGACGCCACGGCATCCGTCTGGTCCACCGCGACGGGTACCGGCGCCGCCCGCGGCGCCCGCTCCGCCGCCGGGATCAGCTCAGCGACCGGCTGCGCCGCGCGCCAGCCGAGGATCTCCGAGATCATCGGGAGGGCGCCGATCAGGCCGATCAGCGGCGCGATGGCGAGCAGCGCCCAACTCGGCGCCAGGTAGCCCGTCGCGAAGATCAGGCACGCCGTCGCTCCGATCATGGACGCGAGGACCGAGTCGTACCGGCGCGTCGCGCCGAGCGTCTCGCATACGAGACACGCCGCCGCCCCGACGAGGAGCGTGGCGAAGGGCATCATCAGGTAGAGGAGCGAGAGGTTCGCCCAGATCGCCGCCGCCGCGGTGGCGAGCGCGGCACCGAGGATCCAGACCGGCGACGCCACGAGTCCCGCCGGCACGAAAGCGAGGAGCGGCGAGTTGCTGCGCGCCGTGATCGATGTCCCGAGCCAGCGCGTAGCGGTGTAGAAACTGTCGATCGTGGTCGCGGCGGCGATCGCCGTCCAGATGACGAAGGCCGCAACAGCGCCGGCCGCGGGGTCGCGACCGATCGCCTGCGCCACGGCCGCGTAGGCTCCCGAAAGACCGTCCGCCGAGATGATCGGCGTGCCGAGTCCCGCCCGCGCGGCGAGCAGCGCGTTGATCGTCAGGAGGCCGAGGAACAGGAGCGCGCCGGTGACGTAGGCCGCGCGCACCGATCCGCCCGACCGCCGGATCTCCACGGCGCGCTGCCACTGCTGGATGTCCATCCAGGGCCCGAGCAGGAAGCCGACGAGCGAGGGGATGACGAGCCCGTAGAAGCGCTCGTCGAAGGCCTGGAGCGGGACCTCCCAGCCGCTCCCGTGCCCGGGCAGCACTCCGAGCAGGACCGCGCCCGCCGCGAGCCCCACAACCAGCGCCCCGCCGTGGATGACCCGGATGCCGCGCAGCGGGACCGCGTGGCCGATCGAGCAGGCGACGAGGACCAGCGCGACCACGCCGACGGCGGCCTCGTGGCCGAACAGCGGGATCCACGCGTAGGCGGCGAATCCGAAGATCGTGATCGCGACGGCGAAGAACTGTGCCCCCATGAACAGCAGGGCGTACGGCCCCTGAACGGCGGCCACGATCGTGTCGAGGTTCCGGCGGGGCGCGCCGAGGACCCAGCCGAACAGGCCGAGCCCCGTCGCGTTCGGCAGCGCGAAGGCAAGAAACCCGAGCCAGCCGTAGGTGAGCGTCACATGGATCGCGTAGAAGAACCCGAGCCCCCAGAACCACGACAAAGCAATCGTGGGCGCCCAGGCCGCGGAGCGGATGAACTGGGAAGGCATTGTGGCTGCAAGCGCTCCGAACCTAGAGCAGCAATAGCGTATCAGATTCGTCTCGGGAATATGGCGGCCAAAAAAGAAGGCGGATATAAGATATCCATAAGCGGAAAAACATCGGGCTTCTGGCCTGCGGTGGGCGCTCCGAGGAGCCCGTATTCCCGCGGCTCTCGGCCTGTGTCGTAGGGTCCGGTGCTCCGCCTAGTCGGCGGTCTCCTGACTGTCGCGGACCAGATCGACGAAGTTGCCGACCAGAGCGGCTTTCGCAGGGGTCCACAGCGCGAAGACGTCTGCGCGGATGCGGGGCCCGTCCAGCGGCCTGTAGACCACGTCGGCGTGCGCCAGCCGGGCGACGTATTCCGGGATGATGGCGATGCCCAGGCCGGACGCGACGAGGCTCGTCAGCGAGGCGGCCTCGACGGCCTGATGGGTGATGGTGGGGACGAACCCGGCCTCGACGCAGCAATCCCAGAGGTATTTGGCGAACAGCGAGTCGGACATGCGCAGGAACACGAACCGCTCGTCGCGCAGGTCAGCGAGCCGCAGCCTGCCCCGCGCGAGGCGGTGCCCGTTCGGCAGGACGGCCTTCACGGTCTCGCTCCACGCGCGGACTCGGACCAGATCGGCATCCTGCGGTGGGGCCCGCAGGAAGCTCACGTCGGTCTGGCCGGCCTTCAGCATCGCGATCTGACGGTCCGGCGACATCTCGTGGATCCGCAGATCCACGGCCGGGTAGGCCTGCGCGAAGCTGCGGATCGCGTGACCGAGCGGCCCGGCCAGCATCGAGCCCGTCAACCCGACATTGATGATGCCGGCGGTGCCCGCGCCGATGGCCCGAGCCCGCTCGACGGCCTCGGCGGCCCGCTCCAACAGGTTGATGGCCTGCATGTGAAAGTCCTGACCGGCCCGTGTCAGCGCCACGCGCCGGGTCGTCCGCTCGAAGAGGGCCGTCCCGATCTCGTCCTCCAGATCGCGGATCTGCTGGCTGAGCGGCGGCTGCGCGACGCCGAGGCTCTCCGCCGCGGCGGTGAAGCTCAGGTGCTTGGCGACGGCGACGAAGTAGCGGAGATGGCGCAGTTCCATCGCGTCATTAGAACTCTCAAAGTTTCAATCTAAACGAAATAGATATTTGACGTCTAGATCGTCGGGCACGATTTTGCCGCCCGGAAGGCCGGCCCGGCACTGCGCCGCCTCAGGCCGCCGCGCGCCGCGATCGCGTCGATCGAACCCGCCCACGAGAGGCGGGGCGTTCGCGGCCGGGTCCGGGCTAGCCGTTCCAGGGAGGTTGCGTTGAAGCGCTTGTTCGGGTCGCTGTTCGGGCAGGTTGTCGCCGCCCTGATGATCGGCATCCTCGTCGGCCGGCTCTGGCCCGACTTTGCCGTCACCCTGAAGCCGCTGGGCGACGTCTTCATCAAGCTCATCAAGATGGTTGTCGCGCCGCTGGTCTTCGGCGTCGTCGTGCACGGCATCGTCGGTGCGGGCGACCTTCGGAAAGTCGGCCGCGTCGGCCTCAAATCTCTGATCTATTTCGAGGTGGTGACGACCATCGCGCTCACGCTGGGCCTCGTCCTCGCCTACGTCGTCGCGCCCGGTCACGGGATGAACGTCGATCTGGCGACGCTGGATGCCAAGTCGCTCGCCAGCTACACCGACCGGGTCGGTCAGGTGACGGGCACCGTCGACTTCCTGATGAAGCTGGTGCCGACGACCTTCGTCGACGCCTTCGCCAAGGGCGACATCCTCCAGGTCCTCCTCCTCGCGCTCCTGTTCGGCTCCGGCCTCTCGCTCCTCGGCGAGCGCGGCAAGCCCCTGGCCGACAGCCTGGAGCGCATCACCGAGGTCCTGTTCCGGATCATCGGCTTCATCGTGCGGCTGGCGCCGCTCGGCGTGCTCGGCGCGGTCGCCTTCACGGTCGGCAAATACGGCGTCGGCTCCCTCAAGCAGCTCAGCATGCTGGTGGTGCTGTTCTACGCGGGGGTGGCGCTCTTCGTGGTCCTGGTGCTCGGCGCCATCATGCGGCTCGCCGGCTTCAGCCTGTTCAAGCTGCTCGTCTACCTGCGCGAGGAACTGACCGTCGTGGCCGGAACCGCCTCCTCCGACTGCGTGCTCCCGCAGGTCATGCGCAAGATGGAGCGGCTCGGCATCAAGGAATCGACCGTCGGCCTCGTGATTCCGACCGGCTACTCTTTCAACCTCGACGCCTTCTCCCTCTACCTGACCCTCGCCACGGTGTTCATCGCCCAGGCGACCAACACCGACCTGTCGTTCGGCCACCTGATGCTGATCCTCGGCATCGCGCTCCTGACCTCGAAGGGCGCCCACGGCGTGCCAGGCTCGGCGATCGTCGTCCTCGCCGCGACGCTCTCGGCGGTTCCCGAGATCCCGGTGATCGGGCTGGTCCTCGTCCTGTCGGTCGACTGGTTCGTCGGCATCGCCCGCGCGCTCGGGAACCTGATCGGCAATTGCGTGGCGACCGTCGTCATCGCCGCCTGGGAAGGCGACATCGACCGGGCGCAGGCCAACCGCGTCCTGAACGGCGAGGACACCACCGACACGGCGGAGATCCTCGACGCACCGGTCGCGGAGCCGCACACCGCGTGACCGATCCCCGGCCCGACGTTTACAGCTTGAAGTCGAATCGCGGAGACCGACCATGAGCGCTGGAGCCTACAATCCCCCCTGCGGAGGCCTGCCCGGCCAGACGCGGCTGATGACGGGCCGGGCGGTGTTCACCGAGGCCTACGCGGTGATCCCCCACGGCGTGATGAGCGACATCGTCACCAGCCGCCTGCCGGGCTGGGACGATGCCCAGGCCTGGATCCTGGCCCGGCCGCTCTCGGGCTTCGCTGAGACCTTCGCCCAGTACCTCATGGAGGTCGCCCCCGGCGGCGGCAGCCGGGCCCCCGAGCCGGAGCCGCAGGCGCAGGGCGTCCTGTTCGTGGTCGCCGGCACGGCCAGCCTCACGCTGGACGGCGCGCGCCACCCCCTGCGGCCGGGCAGCTACGCCTACCTCGCCCCCGGCGCCGCCTGGGCCCTGCGCAACGACGGCCACGAACCCGTGCGCTTCCACTGGGTCCGCAAGGCCTACCAGCCCACCGCCGGCCTGGACGCGCCGAGCTCCTTCGTCACGCACGAGTCGGCGGTCGAGCCGGCCGGCATGGTCGGCACCGACGGCGCCTGGGCGACGACCCGCTTCGTCGCCTCCGACGACCTGCGACACGACATGCACGTCAACATCGTCAGCCTGCGCCCGGGCGCCTCGATCCCCTTCGAGGAGACCCACGTCATGGAGCACGGACTGTTCGTGCTGGAAGGCAAGGCGGTCTACCGGCTCAACCGCGACTGGGTCGAGGTCGAGGCGGGCGACTTCATGTGGCTGCGCGCCTTCTGCCCGCAGGCCTGCTACGCGGGTGGCCCGGGCCCGTTCCGGTACCTGCTGTACAAGGACGTCAACCGGCACCCGGCGCTGGCGCCGCGCGGGCTCGGCCGGTGAGCGCGGACCCCCGCACGCTCGTCGCCCGGCCGCTCACGGCCGAGGCGTTCGCGCCATTCGGTACGGTGATCGACGCGGCCGCGGTGGCGCCGCGGCCGATGAACGGCGGGATGGCGCGCCGCTTCCACGACCTGGCGGCGGTCGAGGTCGTCGGCGAGGGCTCGCGCGTGGTGATCGGGCTCGTGGAGGCGCAGCCCTACCCGATGCCGCTGCGGCTCGACCTCGTTGAACGGCATCCGCTGGGCGCGCAGGCATTCCTGCCACTGAGCGCGGCGCCGTTCCTGGTGGTGGTCTGCCCGGACGCGAGCGGGCGTCCCGGGCCGCCGCGCGCCTTCGTGACGGCGCCGGGGCAGGGGATCTGCTACGCGCGCAACACGTGGCACGGCGTGCTGACGCCCTACGGCCAGCCGCAGGACTTCGTCGTGGTCGACCGCGGCGGCCCGGGCGCGAACCTCGAGGAACACACCTTCGCCGAGCCCTGGACGGTGCATCTGCCCGGCCAGGACTGAAGGCCGGCGCGGATCGCGCCATCCGCGCCGTCGCCGCGCGACCTCGGTCACGCGCGTGCGGGACCGCCACGCGCGGTGCAGAGCGTGTCAGGGGGCACCCGGATGCAATCATTCCCGGGGGCGAGGCTGCGAAAGTCCGTTGACTGGCACCGGTCAGCGGCTATCGAGGCCGCAACCAGAGAGTCCGCACCAACGCGGACCCGAGGAAACGCCGGGCCGGCAGGCCCGCACCGGAAAGGCCGCCATGTCACTGGACCGCACGCCCCTGTCCCGCCGCCGATTCCTGGTGACCGGCTCGACGGCCCTCGTCGCCGGCACGCTGGCGGCCCCGCACGTGGCGCGGGCGCAGAAGGCAGAGTTCACCTACAAATACGCCAACAACCTGCCCGACACGCACCCGATGAACATCCGCGCCCGCGAGATGGCGGAGGCGCTCCGCACTGAGACCGGCGGCCGGTTCGACCTCAAGATCTTCCCGACGAGTCAGCTCGGCTCCGACACCGACACGCTGAGCCAGCTGCGCTCGGGCAGCGTCGAGTTCTTCACGATGTCGCCCCTGATCCTCTCGACCCTGGTGCCCAACGCGTCGATCAACGGCATCGGCTACGCCTTCCCGAGCTACGACGCCGTCTGGCCGGCCATGGACGGCGAGCTCGGCGCCTGGGTCCGCCAGCAGATCGCCAAGGCCGGCCTCGTCGCCATGGAGAAGATCTGGGACAACGGCTACCGGCAGACCACCTCGTCCACCCGGCCGATCGCCACGCCCGACGACTTCAAGGGCTTCCGGATCCGCGTCCCGGTCTCGCCGCTCTGGACCTCGATGTTCAAGGCCTTCGACGCGGCCCCCGCCTCGATCAACCTGAACGAGACCTACTCGGCCCTGCAGACCAAGATCGTCGAGGGCCAGGAGAACCCGCTCGCGGTCATCTCCACGACGAAGTTCTACGAGGTGCAGAAGTACTGCTCGCTCACGAACCACATGTGGGATGGGTACTGGTTCCTGGCGAACCGCCGCGCCTGGGAGCGCCTCCCGCCGGACCTGCGCGAGACGGTCGCCCGCCACATCAACGCCGCCGGGATGAAGGAGCGGGCCGATGTCGCCCAGCTCAACGCCAACCTGCAGGCGGAACTCTCAAAGAACGGCATGGTCTTCAACAAGCCCGACTCTGAGCCCTTCCGCGACAAGCTGCGGAAGGCCGGTTTCTACGCCGAGTGGAAGGGCCGGTACGGCGAGGAGGGCTGGTCGCTGCTCGAGAAGGCCTGCGGGAAGCTCACCTGATGATCGCCGCGGGGGCGCCGCGCGGCGGGGTCGCGCCGTGCTCCCGGCGGGTGATGAATCTCGCCCATTTCCTGCGGCGGGCCGCGCGCCGGTTTCCGGACGCGGTCGGGCTCGCCTGGGGTGCGCGGCACTGGACCTGGGCCGAGCTCGACGCCCGTGTCGACGCGATGGCGGCGGCGCTCGCCGCCCGCGGCGTGACCAAGGGCGACCGCGTGCTGGTCCAGGCGCGCAACAGCAACCAACTGTTCGAGTCGATGTTCGTCTGCTTCCGGCTGGGGGCGGTCTGGGTGCCGGCCAATTTCCGGCAGACACCCGCGGAGATCGCCTATCTGGCGCGCGCCAGCGGCGTCTCCACGCTGATCTGCGGCGCGGGGTTTCCGGACCACGCCGCCGCCGTGCGCGAGGCCTGCCCCGACCTGGACCGCGTCGTCGAGATCGGGGGCGCAACCTTCGGAGCCGATTACGACACGCTCGTCGCCGACCATCGGGGCGCGGCCGCCCCCGTCGCCGATGTCGAGCACGACGATCCGTGCTGGTTCTTCTTCACCTCGGGGACGACGGGCCGCCCGAAGGCGGCGGTCCTGACGCACGGCCAGATGGCCTTCGTCATCACCAACCACCTCTGCGACCTGATGCCGGGCACGACGGAGGCCGACGCGTCCCTGGTCGTCGCGCCGTTGTCGCACGGGGCCGGCATCCACCAGCTCGCGCAGGTCGCGGCCGGCACCAAGACAGTGCTGACCGCCGGCGAGCGGCTGGACCCCGCGGAGGTCTGGGCGCTTGTCGAGGCGTGGCGCGTCACGAACCTCTTCACCGTGCCGACCATCGTGAAGCTACTGACCGAGCATCCGGCCGTGGCGGCGCACGATCATTCGAGCCTGCGCCACGTCATCTACGCGGGCGCGCCGATGTACCGGGCGGACCAGCAGCACGCGCTGCGGGTGCTCGGCCCGGTGCTGGTGCAGTACTTCGGCCTGGGCGAGGTGACCGGCAACATCACGGTGCTGCCGCCTCGCCTGCACGCGGCCGAGGACGGGCCGGACGTGAAGGTCGGCACCTGCGGGTTCGAGCGCACCGGCATGCAGGTCCAGATCCAGGACACGGAGGGCCGTGAGTGCCCGCCCGGCGCCACCGGGGAGATCTGCGTCTGCGGCCCGGCCGTGTTCGCGGGCTACTACGACAATCCGGAGGCCAACGCGGCGGCCTTCCGCGACGGTTGGTTCCGGACCGGCGATCTCGGCCACCTGGACGCGGAAGGCTTCCTGTTCATCACCGGCCGCGCCTCGGACATGTACATCTCCGGCGGCTCGAACGTGTATCCGCGCGAGATCGAGGAGAAGCTCCTGACCCATCCGGCAATCACCGAGGCCGCGATCCTCGGCGTGCCGGATCCCGCCTGGGGCGAGGTCGGCGTCGCGGTCTGCGTCGCGCGTCCCGGAACCGCGGTGGAGGAGGGCGAGCTGATCGCGTGGCTGTCGGCCGACGTCGCCCGCTACAAGCTGCCGCGGCGCGTGTTCTTCTGGGACTCTCTGCCGAAGTCCGGCTACGGCAAGGTGACGAAGCGCGCGATCCGCGAGGGACTGGAAGCGCGGGGCGACCTGCCCCTCGACGGGCGGACGGTCCGACAGAGCCGATGAGGCTCTCGGCGATCCCGTCCGGTCGATGCGGCGCCCTCTGTCCTCGCGCCGCCGAACGGATCTGATCCCCTCGCGAGGCCGGCTGTGTCCAAGCCGGCACCGGCTCGGTACGAGGATCCGAGCGCGCGTCGCCGCCGCACTGCACCGACCGACGGCAGACATACGTCCGAGGCGGACGGCCCGGTCCGCTTCGCTCCGCGCGCATCATGATCCCGCTGCATGACAGCTCGGAGATGCGGAGCCCCTGACATGTCCCCGTGGCCCGCGCATATTGCATTGCAGCAATCCGGGCGCCCCGCCCGGCCTTAGCGGGATCCGAATCCGATGACAGTGCTCGCGAACCTCGTCAGCCGTCTCGAGGATGCAGTGCGACGCGCCGCGGCCGAACGCTACGCCGAGCAGCGCGAGCGGATCATTCGCACCGGCGGCGCCGGCATGATCTGACCGCGCTCGGCGCCTACGCCTTGGTCGCGGTCGTCAGAGGAAGCCGATCGAGAACCAGGGGACGAGGATGATGACGAGGAGGCCGATCAGCAGGGCCACGATGTAGCCGACGATCGGGCGCATCCCGGCATCGGGATGGATCCGGCTGATGGCGCAGGCCGCGTAGTAGCCGACGCCGAAGGGCGGGGCGAACAGGCCGATTCCCATCGCGAGGATCACCACCATCGCGTAGTGGACCTCGTGGACGCCGACCGCCCGCGCGATCGGGAACAGGAGCGGCCCGAACAGCACGATCGCCGGGATGCCCTCCAGCACCGAGCCCAGGATGATGAAGGCGAAGGCCGAGACGAACAGGAAGCCGAGCGCGCCGCCCGGCAGGCTCTTCATTACCTCGGCGAGCGTCTGAGAGAAGCCCGACTGCGTCAGCGCCCACGCCATCCCGGTGGCCGCGCCGATGATCAGGAGGATCGCGCCGGACAGGGTCGCTGTGGTCACCAGCATCGGGTAGAGCCGCCGCCACTCGAACTGGCGGTAGATCAGCAGACCTGCCAGAGCCGCGTAGACGATGCCGATGGTCGAGACCTCGGTGGCGGTGGCGATTCCCTCGACGACAGCGAAGCGGATCACGAAGGGCAGGGCGAGCGCCGGGATCGCGACCAGGAAGGCGCGGCCGATGACGCGGCCCGACGGACGAGCCACGTGGCTCAGGTCCTCGCGGCGGTAGCGCCACCAGACCAGCGCGCACAGCGTCGCGGCCAGAACGAGGCCCGGGAGCAGGCCGCCGGTGAACAGGGCGGTGATCGAGACGCCGGTGACCGAGCCGATCGTGATCAGCACGATCGAGGGCGGGATTGTCTCGGTTTGCGCACCGGTGGTGGCGAGCAGAGCGACGAGATCGCCCTCCTTGGCGCCCCGGGCCTTCATCTCGGGGAACAGCACCGGCGCCACGGCCGCCATGTCGGCGGCCTTCGAGCCGGAGATGCCCGAGACGAGGTACATCGCCCCGACCAGAACGTAGTGCAGGCCGCCGCGCACGTGGCCCAGCAACGAGGCCAGGAACCCGACCATGGCGCGGGCCATGCCGGTCATCTCGATCAGCAGGCCGAGGAACACGAAGAGCGGCACAGCGAGCAGGATGAGGTGGCTCATGCCCTCGTCCATGCGGCCGACCACCACCATGGAGGGCGCGTCGGTGGTGAGCGCGATGTAGGCGAAGGTCGAGAGGCCGAACGCGAAGGCGATCGGCACACCGGAGAAGACCAGCGCGCCGACGCCGACAACGAAGAACAGCAGCAGGTTGAGATTGCCGAGGTTGGCGAGCCACGGCTGCAGCGCCAGCAGGCCCGCGGCAACGCCGCCGCCCAGGACCAGCGCCCCCGCGGTCAGCTTCCAGTCGGCGGTCTCGAGGAGGCGGATGAGGGCCACGATCAGCATGAGGCCGAGGCCGATCGGCAGGGCGGCGGCGCGCCAAGCGTTGTTGAGCTCCAGAGCCGGCGTCTGGACGAAGGTCTCCTCGCTGGCGAACTCGAAGGCCGGCTCCAGCAGCAGGGCCACGAAGATCAGGCCGGCGACCAGAGCAACGGTCTCCAGGAAGGCGCGCAGACGCGGGCCGCTCATGGCCACGAAGGCGGTCATGCGCATGTGCTCGGCGCGCCGGAAGGCGACCACGGCGCCCAGCATGGCGAGCCACAGGAACAGGATCGAGGCGAGTTCGTCCGACCAGATGATGGGGTCACGGAACACGTAACGGCTGACGACACCGCCGAGCAGCACCGCGATCTCGGCCAGGACGAGCAGCGCCGCCGGGATCTCCACGAGGTAGCCGAGCCCGGCATCCAGCCGGCGCAGCCAGCCCCGGGCGCGCAGTGGCGGTCCCGACAACCCAATCCCAGCCGTCGACTCGACGGCCGCAACATCGATCTGCATGGCGCCCCTCCGTCGGAGCCGCTCCCGACGCCGCTGGCGGCGGGATCGGCCCACATGCGTCTTCGCGTGTTTCTCGTGGTGCGTCTCGGCGCGCCTTCGCTCTCCGATACCGTTATCCGGTCCGCCGGCAAACACTTCCGGTCGGTCCGCGCGATCCGTCCTCAGGATGCGGGCGTGCCGCGCCGCCGTACTTCCTTCTCCAGTCCCTACGTGTGGCCGCCCCGGCGCCGCTCGGGATCGCGCCAGCGGTTCGGTGTCCGAGCCCTGCCCATGGGCGGGTCACGGCTCCGTCTCCCGGAATCCGTCGGTCTCCTCGCGAAACGTGTCGAGCGCCGCGAGCGACCGTAAGGTCGGGTCCAGTGCGGCGCCGGGCGAAGATGCGCAGGCCGACAGGGCGAGCGCCGGCGGTAGCAGACGCTGGAGGCCGAGACGCGTCTCGGGCGTCGGACGGCGCCTCAGGGCTTCGGTCCGCGCGAGTCCCGCCGTCGACTTCCGGCGGATCCGGGCCGGTCGCCGCGCGGCCCGTGCCGCGCGTCAGGCCCCCGCGCCGTTGAGCAGGCGGTAGGCGCGGATCACCTGGCTGTCGTCGGCGGCGCCGTCGCCGCGCCCCGCGCTCGAGACGAAGAGCTGGTGGGCGAGCGCCGCGAGCGGCAGCGCCGCCCCGACGCCGCGGCCGGCTTCGAGCACGATGCCGAGGTCCTTGACGAAGATGTCGACCGCGCTCGTGACCCGGGGCGCGTCCTCCAGCATCCGGGGACCGCGGTCACGCAGCATCCAGCTGGCGGCCGAGGAACCCGAGAGGATCTCCAGACACACGCCGAGGTCGACGCCGATCCGCCCGGCGAGCGCCAGCGCCTCGGCGGCGGCGGCGATGTGCACGCCGCACAGGAGCTGGTTGACGGCCTTCACGGTGGCGCCCTGTCCGGGTCGCTCGCCGACGTGGAAGATCCGGTCGCCCAAGGCGTCGAGAACCGGCCTCAGCGCGGCGAGGGTCCCCGCGGGCGCCGCCGCCATGACGGTGAGGGTGCCGGCCTGCGCGCCGACGACCCCGCCCGAGACCGGCGCGTCGACGAAGCGGCGGCCGGACGCCGCGACGCGCTCGGCGAGGTGCTCCACCGATCGCGGCGGGCAGGTCGCCATCAGGACCGCGATGCCGTCCGGCGCGAGGGCTTCGAGGGCGCCCTGCGCGAACAGCACGTCCTCGGCCTGCGCGGCGTTCACCACCATGAGGAGGAGCGCGTCGGCGCCCGCGGCGGCTGCGGCCGGCGTGTCGGCCGCGGCCCCGCCGGCCGCCGCGAAGGCACACCGGCTCTCGGGCCGCAGGTCGTAGCCGCGGACGGCGAATCCCGCCGCGACCAGGTTGGTCGCCATCGGCAGGCCCATGGCGCCGAGGCCGACGAGGGCGATCTGGCTCAGAGCCATGCGCGGATGCTCCGTGCCATCGCGGTGGCCGAGATACCGTAGCGGTCGTGGAGCGTCGGCAGGGCGCCGGCGTCGAGGAACTCGTCCGGCAGCCCGATCTGGCGGAAGCCGCGGCCCGGTCCGACGCCCGCGCGCATGAGGAGACCGGCCACCGCCTCGCCGAGCCCGCCGATCACGCTGTGATTCTCGGCGACCACCACGAGCCGGCCGCCGCGCCCGGCCTCGTGGAGGATCGTCGCCGCGTCGAGGGGCTTGATCGTCGGCACGTGCAGCACCGCCACGTCGACCCGGTCGTCGCGCAGGGCCTCGGCGACCTCCAGGGCGCGCATGGTCATGAGGCCCGAAGAGATCACGAGGACGTCGCGGCCGTCGCGGATCGTCTTGGCCTTGCCGAGCTCGAACCGGTAGCCGTACGCGTCGAGCACGAGGGGGACGTTGCCGCGCAGGAGCCGCAGGTAGACCGGCCCCCTGTGGGCCGCCATGGCGGGGACGACCTGCTCGATCTCGTGGGCGTCGCATGGGTCGATGATCGTGAGATTCGGCATCCCGCGGAAGATCGCGAGATCCTCCGTCGCCTGGTGGCTCGGGCCGTAGCCCGTGGTCAGGCCGGGCAGGGCGCAGGCGATCTTGACGTCGAGATTCTCCTCCGCGATCGCGAGGCAGATGAAGTCGTAGGCGCGCCGCGCCGCGAACACCGCGTAGGTGGTGGCGAAGGGCGTGAACCCCTCCCGGGCGAGGCCCGCGGCCGCGCTCATCAGCAGCTGCTCGGCCATCCCCATCTGGTAGAAGCGCTCGGGATGGGCCTGCGCGAAGATGTGCAGGTCCGTGTATTTCGACAGGTCGGCCGAGAGGCCGACGATGTCGGGGCGCGTCTCGGCGAGTGCGACGAGGGCGTGGCCGAAGGGCGCGGCCTTCGTGCGCTGCCCGGGCGCAGCGAGTGAGGCGATCATGGCCGAGGTCGTGGCGCCGCCGGCCGCGCGGGGGGAGGGCCTCTCGTACTTGGAGCGTCTCACCGCGCTCTCCCCGCGTCCAGGATCGCCAGGGCCCGCTGCCACTCGTCCGGCTCGACCCGCAGGAAGTGGTTGCGCTCGCGCGTCTCCAGGAACGGCACGCCCTTCGCCATGCGGGTGTCGCAGATGATGATCCGGGGCCGCGGGCCAGGGTGGTCGCGGGCGGCGTCGAAGGCCCGGACCAGCGTGTCGATGTCGTTGCCGTCGACCCGCTGCACGAACCAGTTGAAGGCCTCGAATTTCGGTGCGAGCGGCTCGAAGTCGAGCACCCCGGTCGAGGCGCCGTCCGCCTGCATGCCGTTCACGTCGACGAGGCCGATCAGGTTGTCGAGCCTGAACGAGCCGGCCGACATCGCGGCCTCCCAGGTCGAGCCCTCGTTCAGCTCGCCGTCGGAGAACAGGTTGTAGACGAAGCTCCGGGAGCGCTTCCGCTTCAGCCCGAGCGCCATGCCGACCGCGATGCCGAGCCCGTGGCCCAGCGAGCCGCCGGTGATCTCCATGCCGGGCGTGTAGGCGGCCATGCCGGACATCGGCAGGCGGCTGTCGTCGCCGCCGTAGCTCGCCAGCTCGTCCTCGGGGAGGATCTCGGCCTCGATCAGGGCCGCGTAGAGGGCGATGGCGTAGTGGCCGATCGACAGCAGGAAGCGGTCGCGACCCTCCCATTCGGGATCCGCGGGCCGGTAGGTGAGGGCGTGGAAGTAGCTCACCGCCAGCACGTCGGCGATGCCGAGCGCCTGGGCGATATAGCCCTGGCCCTGAACCTCGCCCATGCGCAGGGCGTGGCGGCGGATGCGATAGGCGCGCTCGGCGAGCGGCACGTTGGAGCCGGCGCGCGGCCGCTCGGTCGGGACGTCGATCGCCACGTCGGCCTCCTCAGTGGATCAGCATGCCGCCGTTCACGTCGATCACCGCGCCGGTGATGTACGTGGACAGGTCGGAGGCGAGGAACAGGCAGGCGTTGGCGACGTCGTCCGCCACACCGAGGCGCCCGAGCGGGATGCCGCTGGCGATCTCGGCTGTCAGCTCGGGCGTGAGCTTGCCGCCCGTGATGTCGGTCTGGATCAGGCCAGGGGTCACGGAATTCACCCGCACCCCGTCGGGCCCCAACTCCCGGGCCATCGCTTTCGCCAAGCCGAGGACGCCACCTTTGGCGGCGCTGTAATGGGGCCCGCCGAAGATGCCGCCGCCCCGCTGGGCCGAGACCGACGACATGCACACGATCGCGCCTGAGCCCCGGCCGCGCATCGTCGGGATCACCGCCTGGCTCATGTAGAGCGTGCCGCGCAGATTCACGTCGGTGACCGCGTCGTAGTCCTCCGGCTCGATCTCCATGATCCTGAGAGGCTGGGTGATGCCGGCGTTGTTGACGAGCACGTCGATGCGCCCGAGGCGGCCGACGATCACATCCGCCGCCGCAGAGCAGGCCGCCCGGTCGGTGACGTCGCAGGCCAAGCCGACATGGCCCGGCCCGATGTCGCGGGCGGCGGCCTCGGCCTGGCCGACGTCGAGATCGAGGACGGCGACGCGGGCGCCGTGGCGCGCGAAGAGCCGCGCGGTGGCCTTGCCGATGCCGCGGGCGGAGGCTGCGCCGGTGATCACGCACACCCGGTCGTTCAACAGCATGGAAGAGTCCTCCCGCCGATCCACGACTGCGCGGGATCGAACCTGTCGTCGCGACGGGAGACACCGGGCCGTCAGCCGCGCGTCGAGTCCTGAGGCCGCGGATCGAGCACTCTGCGGCGTCGTCTTCTCGCGCCTGTCTTGTCGGGAGGAGAGTGCCGGCGCGGCGCGCCCGCGACAAACGCGGAATTTGCACCCGCAGGTGAATCCTGGTCATCTTTGTCCGCGTTCAGGCGAGGTCGGGACCCAGCGGTACCCCGAGCTCCTCGGTCAGCCATCGCGCGAAGACCCGGAGCGGCGCCCGCCGGCGCGCGTCGGCCGGACAGACGAAGTGGTGGCCGACGTAGCTGAGGTCCTGCGAGCGCCCGGACAACGGGGTGACGAGGCGCCCGGTCGCCAGTTCCCGCTCGGCGAGGCGGGTGGATTCCAGGGCGACGCCGAGGCCGTCCGCGGCGGCCGCCAGGGCCAGGAAGCTCCGGTCGAAGCGGAGGCCCGCGCTCGGCTGCGTCGCGAGTCGGTTCCGCTCGAACCAGTGGGTCCAGCGCACCTGCTTGTTGTCGCTCTGGATCAGGGTCTGCGCCAGCAGATCGGACGGCTCGCGGATCCGGGCCGCCCGCGCCGGGTCGCAGAGCGGCGTGACGGTCTCCGGGCCCAGCGGCAGCCTCACCAGACCTTCGCCGCGGGGCGGTCCGTACACGATGTCGGCATCGAACTCGTCGGTGATGAACCGGGCGTAGTCCATGCCCGCGGCGAGCCGCACTTCGACGCCCGGATGGGCGCTCAGGAACCGGGCCAGCCGCGGCGCCAGCCACTGCGCGGCGAAACTCGGCGCGCAGTGCAGCCTGAGCAATTGCGGCCCGCGATTGGCCACGAGATCGAAGCCGCGGTCCAGTTCCGCGAAGGCGCGGCCGACATGGTCGCGGAGCGCCTCCCCGGCCGGTGTCGGCGCGATGCCCTGGCCCACCCGCTCGAACAGCGCGACGCCCAGGGTCTCTTCCATCTTGCGCAGGGCATGGCTGACCGCGCTCGGGGACAGGTTGAGTTCACCGGCCGCGGCCTTGAACGACCGCCGCCGCGCGGCAGCCTCGAAGATCCGGACGGCGGAGAGGGGTAGGGGCGGCCTCATCGCGGGTAGAATGGGCCGCGACCGGCGCTGCTGGCAACGGGGCCGGCCGCAACACCGGTATTGCGGCCGGCGTGCGGCGGGATCAGGCCGACCGGGGACCGCGGACCCGGACCGGTGCGGCGACCGGGACGATCTTGCCCTGTTGCGCGACTTCGCAGAGGACGGCCACCATCGCGTCGGCCTGCGCCTCGAGATCGGGCGGCCCGACATCGTCGCGGGTGTTGCGCCACGCGATGAAGATGCAGGCGAGGATGGCGGACGCGCTAGCCGCGAGGGGCGCGATGATCATTGCCGCCAGGGCGCTCACCGGCGCCAGGATCGCGGCTGTCGCGAGGCCGCTGACGATGGCTGCGGCAATCAAGACGATCATCGGAACCTCGCCCGATCTGCGTGCCGGGTCCTGCGCCCGATCACTGTCCCAGGATCACGTCACAAAAGTTTACGCTTCGTTAACGGGAAGCTTCCGGTCGATAATCTTTCGTCGAACGCCCCCCGATTGCTGCACAATCAGCGATTCCGAGGCCGCGTGAACAGCTCGGCGGCCAGGTTTGTCCCGCCGCCGTCGGTCTTTCGGGTCGTGCGGCGCGTACCGGCCAGGCGTTGACATCCTGATCGACGCCGCGGGCGGCATCCGGATCGACAGGCGATGGTGATCCAGCAGGTCCGGTCGATCGCGGTGACTGATCCGACGCGGCTCACTGCCAGACCCGGGCGGTCGCGGGCCACGACTACGCCGGTCGTGACGGGACCTTACCGCCCCTGATCACGTCTTCGGCTTTTGCAGAGGCGCACCCGTCGCGGTCGACGTGGAGACCACATACCCCGATCTGTTCGAACTGATACGTTCGGATCAGGTCTGGTACAGACCGATCCCTTGATGCCCCGGGTTCGGCGATGGTAGCCCGAGCGCGAGTGTCGTGTGGGAATTCCGTCTCCGATGGCCATCGATGTTCGAGCAGTCGCGCGCCTGCGCGAGATCGCAGCCGTCGTTGGCTGTCCGGTCGAGGCCTTCTACGCACCGGACGGCGACGCCTGCGAGCTGTGCATGACCTCCGAGCTGTTCCGCCTCTGGCAGGCGATACAGGAGCCCCAAGCCCGGCAGCGCATTCTGAACAGCGCGCGGCGCGAGGCTCTCGGTGAGGCCATCCACGCGGAGGCCGCGGAATAGAGGTCTTGCCGTCGCCGCTCGCTCGGCCGCACCGAGGGGCGGGAAACGGCTCCCTGTTCCGTCAGCGCCCCTGCGCGATCCAGCCCAGAACCGTCGCGCAGCGCTCGGCCTGCTCGCGGGTCAATCCCGACGCGACGGCCGCGCCGTTGCGGTAGACCACGAAGGTCCCGTCGTCGGTCGCGCGGATCTTCACGGACGCCATCATTCGGCTCCCGACGTCAGAGCCTGAAGCTGCGAGAGGCCGGCCGCGGTGATCTGCCAGACCGCCACGGATCCATCCGGGCCATCGTGCAGGTCGATCCGCTGGAGATGCCCCGTGCTCTCGAGCGCCGTCAGCCGGCTGTGATCGCTGGGCCAGGAGGCGTCGGCTTTCTGGCGGATCGAGATCTGGTAATCCCGTGCCTCTGCAGCCTTGTTGAGAAGGCGGCGCTCGTGATTCACTCGCATCGGCACTCCGGCTCAGCTCGGATCGGTACGCAGTAACTACGGACAGGCTGGCCGATACGGTTAAGCTTTGCAACCCCGGGGCCGGAACGGCCTTTGGATCGTCCCGGCCGCGCACGCCGCCATGAGCGGACGGGAGCTCGCGCCAAGACGCCTGGCCGGGTCGATCCTGCGCCTTGCTCCTCGCGTTCGTGCGAGCGCGACCAAAGAGAAGGGCCGACCGGGGAGACCCGGCCGGCCCGTCTCTTCGACGTGCGTGGCGCTTACCGCAGGAGCTGGAGGACGCCCTGCTGGGCGGAGTTGGCCAGCGACAGGGCCGAGATGCCCATCGACTGGCGGGTCGACAGCGCCTGCGAGTTCGCCGCTTCCTGGTTCAGGTCGGCGTTGGTCAGGTTGGCCGAGCCCGTCTGCAGCACGTTGATCAGCTGCTTGGAGAAGTCCTGGCGGTTCTGAACGACCGACAGGTTCGAGCCCAGGGAGCTCGCCGCGGAGGTCAGCGTGTTGCCGGCGCTGGTCAGGGTCGCCAGGGTCTTGTTGACGTCCGAGTTCAGCAGG
>NZ_JBQEPK010000067.1:0-21586 GCF_052045615.1 Methylobacterium sp. 22177
CCAGGCGGTGCTGCGCCGCTACGACGTGCTGCTGGTGGCCGACGAGGTGATCTGCGGCTTCGGGCGCACGGGGGCGATGTTCGGCTGCGAGACCTTCGGCATCGAGCCGGACGTGATGGTGCTCTCGAAGCAGATCTCCTCCTCGTACATGCCCCTCTCGGCGATCCTGATGAACGCGAACTTCTACGAGCCGATCGCCGACGAATCCGCCCGGCTCGGCGTGCTCGGCCACGGCTACACGGCCTCGGGCCATCCCGTCGCCACCGCGGTGGGCCTGGAGAACATCTGGATCATCGAGGAGCGCGACCTCGTGGGCAATTGCCGGCGCCTCAGCCCGCTCTTCCTCGAGCGGCTGGTGGGGCTCGCCGAGCACCCCCTGGTGAAGACGTGGCGCGGCGTCGGCCTGATCGGGGCCCTCGAGCTGAAGCCCGCGACGGCACCCGGCGCGAAGCCCGGCGCGGCCGGCGCCGCGATCCAGGCAGCCGCCCTCGAACAGGGGGTGATCGCCCGCGCCATCGGCGGTTCCCTGTGCTTCTGCCTGACGCTGATCATCACCGCGGAGCAGATCCGCGCGATGTTCGACGCCGTCAGCCGTGCCCTCGACACGATCGCCGCGTGAGCCCGATGGACCAGATCCGCACGACGGGTCGGACCGATCTCGGCGAGATGGACGCGGCGAGTAGATCGGCGAATGTCGCCTGGTTGGTCAATTCGCCCGCGAGAAGCTTCAGCAAAATGTGCGAGCAGCATCCCGAGCATCTTGGCCTTTGACCTTTTCACAAATCCGGGTGATCTGAAGAAGGGTCTCAACTCGGAGCCCCCTTATGCCCGCCCCTTACGCCCGCCATATCGAAGCGCCACTAGGCATCGTTCGAACAACGTTGCGCGATGCCTCCTTACGCATTCTCACTGCACACGGTCGTGACCTTCAATCCGGATCCGGCACTGTCCGCTACGCTGGCGTAGCCGGGTTCAAGGTCTTCTACTTCACGGGCGAACCAGGTGTTATCGCGCGCCGGGGACCAGGCAACTGAAGCACGCCGCCAGGTCCCATACCGGATGCGGTGCAGCACCTCATCGACGTCGATGCCGGCGCACACGTGCTCGGAGTGGGCTGGCGCGGCAACGGCACTGTTCTGCACGATCGCTTCGTACGCGGCCCCTGGGAGTACGAACTTCTTCGCGCAGCCGGCATGACGGCTGGCATCCCGCAGATGAATCGTGTCGCGCCTGTTGGTCCGGGGCGCGACAGCCGGCTGACTTGGCCGATCGAGGAGATTGTCGGCACTCGCCGAGGCCGGCTGGACTACCCGATCACCTTTGACGTGCTCGGATACTGGAAAGGCATGCCGGAGGTGGCGCCGGCAGGTACGAGCTTCGCCGATCTCGTTGCCATGGTGACAGAATGCTACGACACCTGTCGTGAGGCGGACGATGAGCCGGACAGCAGTGTTGGCTTCAGCGGCTTCGGGTTTAAGGCGTGGTTAGGTGAGCGCCCGTTCAGAGCGGGCGCTCCAAAGGGCAGGCCGGACCTCCGCTACTGGATCGCACCGCACGGCGGCGCGCGAGCAGCGGCGGCTCTGCTGCTTCTGCTGTCGCGCTCCGTATGCACGCTCGATCAGCCCTCTATTGGACCCAGCTCGCGAGAAAAGGAGCGTGTGGCACACCTTTCGCCGTTGGCGACGCTGAGTCCGCTGCGTCCATCCTATGGTTAGGGGATCTCACGGTCCTTGTGGCGTCTGAACCTGAGCAGGACAGATTGATGCGCCGATCCTGCTGCATGTCTGCCAAGTTGGCGCAAAAAGCTCCCGCAGATCCAAGCTTTTGGTCGCCTGACGGCAATCCCATCGGTTAGGCCAAATCTTGATCCACCCTGTACGCCGCGAGGAGGTTGTCGAGCAGGTATCGAATGGCACATTGCGGCAACGGCGGCTCGTTCAACCAGCTTGGCTCGGTAGAGCAGGGTCCGCCTTCGCATTAGGCCTATCTCGAAGCAGCCGTTCCGCTTTCGGCCAAACTCCGGCACGCCGGATCGTCATCGCACGCAGAACCGGACGTTCGGCTTGGCGCCCATTGCTGCCACTCGGCCGAACCGGGTAGCAACCTAAAAGCAGACGTTCTATCGGCAGCTGAGCGATGGCCTGGTTGTCGATGTATCCGACAGTGCATCGCCGTAGGGAGGCTTCGCAGGTGCCTTCACGAATATCGCTCCGATGCGCACAATCCCCCGGTGGACCTTTGACGACACCATCTTGAGGTCAGCCTTGCCCTCGCGCCGTCACCAACGGCCTACGCCCTTTCGTGCCCCAAGCTAAGCTGAGTTTGCTCAACTGCCGCGAAAGACCGCTATCGGGATGCGCCAACTCCGCCCGAGATGGCAGACATGGGTCGCGAGGAGTATGTTAGCTTTCTCGGCTAGCCAGCGACTCAATGGCTATCCCACGCAACGTCGATACAAATGCGCTCTGCTAACATGCCGACCCATTTCATCGTCAAATTTTGCAGGCAGTCGAGTACACAACGACCTATAACGTCTATTATTTCTGTAAAACCGATCTAATGTGAATCCAAATCAATATAAAGACGTTTCTTGACCTGCCGCACCCTGCTAATGGTGCGCTTTATATTAATCATCGTGCTGAATCAGATAATCTGATGGCGCCGATCAAATCAGAATATTTGTCCGCTTCCTTCTCAAAATCTAATTTTCCCCGCAATGGCCGTTGCTTCTCGTTCGTGCGAGGAAAGCTGCGGCCTCGAATGATTTCGGAGGAAACATGCTGGGGTCCCTTGGCGCCCAGGCACTACGGCGTCGCCGTTAGGCCGCACCCATGCAGCCAAACTGGATCGTTCTCTCCCTGACCCTGGCCTACATGGCGGCGATGGGGCTGATCAGTTTCTCTGTGCGACGCCATGCGAGGAGCGCTGGAAGCTTTACCTCCGGCGGCACGCGCTATCCGGCGTTCCTGATCGGCTTTCTGCTGATGTCGGAATTCATCGGGACCGCCACGAGCGTCGGCACGACACAGACGGCCTACAGGGTCGGCGTGTCGGCCGCCTGGAACGTCCTCGCCCTCGCCGTCGGTTTCGTTCTCTACGCCATTCTCCTGGCGCCCCGCTTCAAGGAACTCGGCGAGAACACGATCTCCGGGGCGTTGGCCAAGGCCTACGGTCGCCCGACCAAGCTCGCGACCTCGGTCATCATGATCTTCGCGCTCCAGATCGTCGCGGTCTCGACCTATGCGGGCGGCGGTACGATCCTGGCGGGCCTCCTCAACGTCGACCGGACCAGCGCCATCGTCATCACGGGTATCGTCGCGACGCTTTATGTCAGTGTCGGGGGGATGCGCTCGGTTATCTATACGAACGTCCTGCATGCCGTCGTGAAGTATCTTGGCATCCTCGCGGCCGTGGCCTTCGGATTGTCTCAGGTCGGCGGCTTCGACAACCTGCGGGCCCACGTGCCCGAAGCGATGTTCGCGGTCGATACGGTCGGCTGGTCACAGATCTTCGCGTGGATGGTCGCCGGCATCGGCGCGGTCTTCTCGACGCAATACGTGATCCAGGCCATCAATACCGTGCAGGACGGGCGCACGGCGCGGCAGGCCAGCTTTTATTGTGCCTTCCTGCTCGTGCCGTTCGGCATCGGCGCTGCCCTGGTCGGTGTCTGCGCGGCGGCGCTGCTGCCGGGAATCCCCGCGATCCAGGCTTTGCCGGGCCTGATCGCCCGGATGGACGATCTTTTGGCCGCCATCGTGGTGGCGGGATTGGCGGGATCGCTGTTCGGCACGATCTCGGCCCTTAGCATCGGCGCTGCCACCCTACTGTTCAAGGATTTCTATCATCCCCGCCGTCGGAGCGAGGATGGGACGTCGTCCCTGCGGTTCGTCCGCAGCATGACGGTGCTCGTGGGCCTGATCCCGATTCCCCTGGCGATCTTCGCGCCGGATATCCTGAAGGTGACGTTCCTCGCGAAATCCCTGCGGGCGACCCTGGCGGTCTTGGTCATCTTTGCCTTCTACGCTCCGCGCTTCGGCACACCGCGGGCCGCCGTCGTCAGCATCCTGGTTTCCCTCGTCCTGACGATCGGCTGGTTCCTCGCCGGCGATCCCGGGGGAATCGACAACGCCTATGTGGCCCTCGTCATTCCCCTAGCGGTGATGGGTACAGCCGAACTCCGGAAGAGGACCACGCTCCGGAACGAACAGGTTGCGGCGCCCTGACGGGACGGGTGTCCCGGCGGCGATCTAGCTGCCCCCCGCGGACCATGCTAAATAGTGCAGATGTCCGAGGCTCTTGAGATCGCCCATGGCGCCTTCGGCCGCGTCGCGCTCCTCGACATGGACCGCAGCCTTGTCCGCCACGCGCACCCGCATTGCCACGTGCTCCTGAAGGTCGAGGGAGACGACACGCAGTTCCTCGTCGGTGATCAGGTTGTGGCGCTCACCGACGATCAGGCTGTCCTGATCAACGCCTGGGAGACCCACGCCTACCTGCACGATCCCCGGCGGGCCAAGGCGATGATCCTGGCCCTGTACATCGAGCCCAACTGGCTCGGCGCGTTCCGGCGGAATTGGGCTGCGAGCGGGGCGCCCGGTTTCTTCGGACAACCGTCGGGCGCCGTCACACCAACGATTCACCGGCTCGCCCACGACCTCGCCGCCGAGATGGTCTATGCACCGCTTTCCTCCCACATCCAGGACGAGTTACTGTCGAACCTGATGGTTGCCGTGATCGAGCGGTTCACGGCTTGGCGCGAGGAGCCCCTCTCCCTCCGTGCCGCCGCCCGGCGCAACGCTGGCGACTGGCGCATCCGACGCACCATCGCACGGGTGCGGGCAGAGCCAGGCGCCATGCTGGGCACCGAGGCGCTGGCACGCGAGGCGGGCCTCTCCCGCGCCCAGTTCTACCGCCTGTTCGAGCAATCCACCGGGGCCCCGCCCCATGTCTTCCTCAACGCGATCCGGATCGAACAGGCCGTCGAGGCCATCGTGAGCAGCGAGGAGCCCCTCACCGCGATCGGCATGCGCCTCGGCTTCGCCGCGCCCGCACATTTCTCGCGCTTCTTCCGGGACCACGTCAGCGTACCCCCGAGCATCTTCCGCGGTATCGTCCGGCGGGGCGGCCAGCCCACTGCCTGACGGCGCTGTCATCAAAGAATGAGACGTTTCGGTAAGTCGCGAGACGCCTCGGCATCGCTGCGCCCACACGGAGCCGCCATTCTCCCCGAGATATGGACCCCATCGAGAGGTCCGGCGGAGGAAGCGGCTTGGGCATCGTGTCAACGAGCTATGTCGGACGATCGGTCGAGCGCGTCGAGGACGCAGCCCTGCTCTCCGGGCTCGGGCGCTACATCGACGACCTCGGCATGCGGCCCGGCACGCTGCACGCGGCGATCCTGCGCTCGCCCCACGCCCATGCGGACATCCTTGGCTTCGATGTTCAGGCGGCCAAGGCGCTGCCCGGCGTCACCGCCGTGGTCACGGGCCGGGACCTCGACGCCGTCACGACCGGCCTCGTCCCGGCCTTGCGGGCGGTCGTCGATGCCCGCGCCATCGCGGTGGACCGGGTGCGTTATGTCGGCGAGCCCGTCGCCATCGTCGTCGCCCGAGACCGCTACCTCGCGGAGGACGGCTGCGACCTGATTGAGGTGCAGTACCGGGTGCGCCCCGCGGTGGTCGATCCGCTGGCGGCCCTCGCCCCCGACAGCGAGATCCTGCACGAGGGCGTCGGCGCCAATTGCGTCAGCGACCGACGCTTCCGCTACGGCGATCCCGAGGCGGCCTTCGCGGAGAGCCCGCGCAGCCTGTCCGTGACCGTGCGCTACCCGCGCAACACCGGCTCGCCGATGGAGACCTACGGCGTCGTCGCCTCCTACGATCCCACCGACGATTCCTACGACGTGCTCGCGAACTTCCAGGGGCCATTCAGCATCCATGCAGTGGTGGCCCGGGCGCTCAAGGTGCCGGGCAACCGCCTGCGCCTGCGCACGCCCCCCGATTCCGGCGGCAGCTTCGGGGTCAAGCAGGGCGTCGCGCCCTACGCCGTCCTGATCGCCGCCACGGCGCGCCTCGTGGGCCAGCCGGTGAAGTGGATCGAGGACCGGCTGGAGCACCTCTCGGCCTCCGTCTCCGCCACCAACCGGGTCACGACCCTCCGCGCCGCCTTCGAGGCGGACGGGCGCGTCACCGCCCTCGATTGGGACCAGATCGAGGATTGTGGCGCCTACCTGCGGGCGCCCGAACCCGCCACGCTCTACCGGATGCACGGCAACCTTACCGGCGCATACGCCATCCGCAATGTCGCCGTGCGCAACCGGGTGGTGCTGACCAACAAGACGCCGACCGGCCTCGTGCGCGGCTTCGGCGGGCCGCAGGTCTACTATCCGCTCGAACGGCTTATGCAGCGCATCGCGCTGACGCTGGGCCTAGAACCCTTCGCGGTGATCCGCCGGAATCTGATTCCGGCCGACGCCTTTCCCTATCGCACCGCGACCGGCGCCCTCTACGATTCCGGCGATTACCAGCGCGCCCTCGACGAAGCCGCCCGGGACGGCGGGCTCGATGAGCTGAAGCGGCGGCGGGACGCCGCCCGCGCCGAGGGCCGCCTCTATGGGATCGGCCTGACGGCGGCGGTCGAGCCCAGCGTCTCCAACATGGGCTACATCACCACCGTGCTGACGGCGGAGGAACGCGCCAAGGCGGGACCGAAGAACGGCGCGCAATCGACGGCCACCATCACCCTCGATCCCGTCGGCTCGGTGACGGTTCAGGTCGCCTCGGTGCCGCAAGGCCAGGGGCACCGGACGGTGCTGGCCCAGGTGGTGGCCGACGTGCTCGGCCTCCCGATGGAGCAGGTCCGCGTCACGGCCGACCTCGATACCGCCAAGGATGCGTGGTCGATCGCCTCCGGCAACTACGCGAGCCGCTTCGCCGCCGCCGTGGCGGGGGTCGCGCACCTCGCCGCCACCCGCCTGCGCGACAGGCTCGCGCGGATCGCGGCGGCGCAGCTGAACCTGCGCCCGGAGGATCTCGTCTTCGCGGGCGGGCGCATCGCCTCGCGGGTGAACCCGGATGCGGGTCTGCCCTTCGCGCGGGTCGCCGCCACGAGCCACTGGTCGCCCGGCCTCGTGCCCGAGGAGCTCGGCGCGGTGATCCGCGAGACGGTGTTCTGGACACCCCCGGAGCTGACGGCGCCGGACGCGGAGGACCACATCAACTCCTCCCTGTGCCACGGCTTCATCTTCGACATCTGCGGTTTGGAGATCGACCGGGTCACCGGCAAGATCGCCATCGACCGCTACGTCTCGATGCACGATTGCGGGCGCATCCTGCACCCCGGCATGGTCGAGGGGCAGGTGCGCGGCGGCTTCGCGCAGGCGCTCGGCGCGGCGGTCTACGAGGAACTCGCCTACGGCGACGACGGCGCCTTCCTGTCCGGCACCTTCGCTGACTACCTGCTGCCCACCGCGACCGAGGTGCCGGACCTGCGCATCCTGCACGTCGAGAGCCCGTCTCCCTTCACGCCGCTCGGCGCGAAGGGGGTCGGTGAGGGCAACTGCATGTCGACGCCGGTCTGCCTCGCCAACGCGGTGGCCGACGCCCTGGGCCTGGAAGCCATCGACCTGCCCCTGACGCCCGCCAAGCTCGCGGCCCTCGCGGCGGGCGGGGAGGAGCGGGGGCCCCCCTCCGGCCACGCCGCCCCGAAGCCCGCCGCCAAGGCGGGCGACCGCACCCTGCGCGGGGAGGGCTCGGCCGCCGTCACGGCTCCGCCGGAGACGGTGTGGGCGATGCTCCTCGACCCCGACGTGCTCGCCTCCGTCATCCCCGGTTCGCATGGGGTGCGGAAGCTCTCCGACACGCGGTTCCAGGCCGACGTCACGCTCGGCGTCGGCCCGGTGAAGGGCCGCTACAAGGCCGAGGTGATCCTCTCCGACCTCGACGAGCCCCGGGCGGTGACGCTCACCGGCACGGTGACGGGCGGCCTCGGCAGCGGTGGCGGCACCGGCCGCCTGACCCTGGAGCCCGACGGCACGGGGGGCACGCGGATCGCCTACGTCTACGAGGCGGCGGTGGGCGGCAAGGTCGCGGCGGTGGGCGGACGCCTCCTCGACGGGGCCGCGCGGGTGATCATCGGCGGGTTCTTCACGGCCCTCGCTCGGCGGGCCGGCGGGTCCGGCGTGCGCGGGCGCCGCCTTCCGGCCGCCCTGCGGTGGCTCCTCGCGCGCCTGGGAGTGTCCGCATGAAGCCCGCGCCCTTCGCCTATCTGCGCGCCACGTCCCTGGACGACGCCTTGGAAGCCTTGCACCAGCACGGCCCCGAGGCCCGGATCATCGCGGGCGGCCAGTCCCTGATGCCGATGCTCAACATGCGGCTCACGAAGCCCGCCGTGCTCGTCGACGTGATGCGCATCCCCGCCCTCAAGGAGCCCCGCCCCGACAAGGGCGCCCTCGTCATTCCGGCGGGCGTGCGGCAGGCGATCCTGCTCGACCGGCCGGGTCTCGCCCGGGACCTGCCGCTGCTGGCTGTTGCCCTGCCGTGGGTCGGGCACATCCAGACCCGGGCACGGGGGACGCTGTGCGGCTCCGTCGCCCATGCCGATCCGAGCGCGGAAATCCCCCTCTGCCTCGTGGCGCTCCAGGGCGAGATTCACCTGCGCAGCCGCCGGAAGGTCCGGCGCGTGGCGGCCGAGGACTTCTTCACCGGCATGATGGTCACCGACCGGGCCGACGACGAGATGATCGAGGCCATCGCCTATCCCCTGCGCCGGGAGGGCACCGGCACGGCCTTCGCCGAGGTGGGGCGTCGGCACGGCGACTACGCCATCGTCGCCTGCGCCGCCGTGGTGGCCGGCACCCGGATGCGGCTCGCGGTCGGCGGCGTCGCCGACCGGCCCACCGCCCGCGACTTCCCCCACCTCGACGGGTCGGCGCTCGACGATGCCCTCAACGCCTTCGCCTGGGACCTCGGCGCGGGGGACGATCTCCACGGCACCGCCCGCTACCGCCGCGAGCTCGTGCGCAGCCTCGGCCGCCGGGTGCTGGAACAGGCCGTCAAGGTCGCCCGCGGCGACACCCATCAGGAGGCCGTGCCATGCCACAGCTAGACGCGAAGGGCCGTCACACGGTGGCCTTTACCCTCAACGGGCGCGAGACCACGGTCGAGGTCGAGACCCGCACCCTGCTGACCGACGCCCTGCGCCACGGGCTCGGGGCCACGGGCACGCATGTCGGCTGCGAGCACGGCGTCTGCGGCGCCTGCACGGTGTCCATCGACGGGGTTCCCGCCCGGGCCTGCCTGACGCTCGCCGTGGGGGTCGAGGGCTGCGCCGTGCGGACCGTCGAGGGTCTGGCTCCGGAGCCCGGCCGCCTCGGGGTGCTGCAGGCGGCGTTCCGGCGGCGGCACGCCCTGCAATGCGGCTTCTGCACCGCCGGCATCCTGATGTCGCTCGACGCCTATCTCGCCTTCCGGCCGAACCCCTCGCGCCGGGAGATCACGGAAGTGATCGGCGGCCATCTCTGCCGCTGCACCGGCTACGCGCCGATCATCGAGGCCGCCCTGGAGGCGGCTGCGGAACTCAGGGGCGACATCCCGGCCCCGTCATCCCCGGAGGCCGCCCATGCTTGATCTCGGCACCAGCTTCCTTGCGAGCGTCTCCCGCGATCCCCGCGCCCTGGCCCTCGTCGACGGGGAGACCCGGCTGAGCTACGCGGAGTGGTTCGGGGTCATCTCCGCAACCGTGGCCGGGCTCGACCGGCTCGGGCTGAAGCCCGGCGACCACCTCGTCACGGTCCTCCAGAACCGGCACGAGGCGGCGACCCTCCACTGGGCCTGCCAGTTCGCGGGCATCGTGATCACGCCGATCAACTGGCGGGCCAAGGCCGAGGAGATCGATTACGCGGTCGAGAACGCGCAGGCCCGCGCCATCGCCTACGAACCGGTCTCGGCCGGGAGCCTGCGAGACAGCGCGGCGTCGCAGCGAATCCCGCGCATCGCCGTCGGCACGCCACCCGGCCCCGGCGAGACGGCCTTCGCCGACCTCGCCGCCACCGAGGGGCCTCCGGTGACGCCCCGGGCCGACGCGGAGGCGATCTCGCTGATGCTCTACACCTCCGGCACCACCGCCAAGCCCAAGGGGGTCCCGCGGCGACACCGGGCGGAGCGCGCGGCGGCCGTGGCCCATGTGGCGCAAAACCTCTACGGGCGCGGCGAGCGCACCCTCGGCGTGATGCCGCTCTATCACACGATGGGGGTGCGCTCGCTCCTCGCCATGTCGCTGATCGGCGGGACCTTCGTCTGCCTCCCCCGGTTCGACGTGGCCGGCGCGCTGCGGCTGATCGCGGCCGAGCGGATCACCAACCTCTACCTCGTGCCGACCCTCTATCACGACCTCGTGCACCATCGGGATTTCCCGGCGACCGACACGACCTCCGTGCGCAAGCTCGGCTTCGCCGGAGCGCCGATGACGGACGGCCTGCTCGCCCGCCTGACCGAGGCGTTCCGGCCGGATCTGTTCGTCAATCATTACGGCTCGTCGGAGGTCTACACCTTTACGATCAACCACGAGGCGGCGGTGAAACCCGGTTCGGCCGGGCGGGCGGGCCTCAACACGATGGTGCGCGTCGTACCCATGGGGGGCGACCCAGGCCGAACCGCCGCGCCGGGCGAGGAGGGCGAGATCGCCGTCATCGCCAAGGGCGACGAAGCCTTCGAGGGCTACTGGCATCGCCCCGAAGCCGACGCGAAGGCCTTTCGTGATGGCTGGTACTTCACCGGCGATACCGGCTTCGCCGACGCCGATGGCGACCTCTACGTCACCGGCCGGGTGGACGACATGATCATCACCGGGGGCGAGAACGTTTCGCCCGTCGAGATCGAGAGCCGCCTCTCCTTGCATCCGGCCGTGTCCGAAGTCGCCGTTGTGGGCCTGCCCGACGAGCGCTGGGGTCGGATCGTCGCGGCCTTCATCAAGCGGAGCGGCAGCACCGACGAAGCGGCGCTCGATGCCCATTGCCGGGCGGGCGGCCTGCCGAGTCACAAGCTGCCGCGCCGGTACGTCTTCGTGGACGAGATCCCGAAATCGCCGGTCGGCAAGCTGCTGCGCCGCCAACTCGTGGCCGGCGAGTACGTCCTGGAAGGCGGGGCCGAGCCCCATGCCGAAGGTCACGAGGCTGCCTGACGGTCCCGCCCCCACTCCGAATCACAAGCGAGAGACCAAACCCATGACGAGCGACACCCACATTATCGACCCGCGCCTGACGAACCTCGACGGGTTCCGCGTCGAGATCGACTCGGAGCGCGAGCGCGCCGACGTGATCCTGGCGCGGCCGCCCATGAACGTCATTGCGATGCCCCAGCGCGATGAGATCCGCAAGGTCTTCGAGGCGCTGGACGAGGATCCCCGCGTGCGGGTCATCGTCCTGCGGGCGGAGGGCGAGCACTTCTCGTCGGGGGGCTACATCAAGGGCTTCCTCGACGCCTCGCCCGAGCACGTTTCGAAGCTCGCCTGGAACATAGCGGCGCCGGCCCGCTGCTCGAAGCCCGTCATCGCCGCCAACCGGGGCTACACGTTCGGTGTCGGCTTCGAGATCTCGCTGGCCTGCGATTTCCGCATCGTCTCCGAGACCTGCCGCTACGCGCTTCCCGAACAGAAGCTCGGCCAGATTCCCGGCTCCGGCGGCTCGGCCCGGCTCCAGAAGATCGTCGGCATCACCCGGACCAAGGATATCGTGATGCGCTCCAAGCGCATCCCCGGGCGGCAGGCCCTCGACTGGGGCATCGCCACCGAATGCGTACCCGATGCGGACCTGGAGAAGGCCACCGACGCCCTCGTGGAGGAACTGCGCGCCTTCTCGCCCATCGCCCAGCGCACCGCCAAGAAGCTCCTCAACGACACCGAGGACGCGAGCCTGTCCATCGCCATCGAGCTCGAAGGACACTGCTACAGCCGCCTTCGTCAGGCCGACGACTTCCGCGAGGGCGTCGAGGCGTTCCACGCCAAGCGCGCGCCGCGCTTCACCGGCTCATAGTCCGGCCGCGCCGGGGGGGCTGCCGAGCGGTTCCCCCCATCCTGTGACGCCTACCGCACCGCTTCGATCCCGCCCAGGCGGGAAACGACGACGCACGCCCGAATGGCTCCCGCCCAGACCCAGAGCCCGAACCGGCCCCCCCGCGGCAACGACCGCATCCCCCGGAGGAAATCTATGCAGACCGCCGCCACCTTCGCATCCGATCCCCCCGCCCTCGCCAAACCCACAGGCCGGCAGACGGTGACCGCCGCCATGGCCTCGCTGTTCGGCTGGGGGCTCGATCTCTTCGACCTGTTCATCCTGCTTTACGTCGCGCCGGTCGTTGGCACGTTGTTCTTCCCGGCGGACAAGCCGATGCTGTCGCTGGCCGGCGCCTATGCGTCCTTCGCGGTCACGCTGCTGATCCGGCCCCTCGGCTCGGCCCTGTTCGGCTCCTATGCGGACCGCTTCGGCCGCCGTCGCGCCCTCATGGTGGCGGTGGTCGGCGTCGGCATATCGACCGCGGTCTTCGGTCTCCTGCCGACGGTCGGCCAGATCGGATGGCTCGCGACTGCGGTCTTCCTTTTCTTCCGCCTCGTCCAGGGCATCTTCGTCGGCGGCGTCGTCGCGGCATCCCACACGATCGGGACGGAATCCGTCCCGGAGCGGTGGCGGGGGCTGATGTCCGGGGCGGTCGGCGGTGGCGGCTCGGCCATCGGCGGCCTGCTTGCCTCCCTGGTCTTCTATGTCGTCTCGCTCATGGCGCCGGGAGAAGCCTTCGCCGAGTGGGGCTGGCGGCTGATGTTCTTCTCGGGTCTCCTGACCTCGGTGATCGGCCTGATCCTCTTCCGCAATCTCGAGGAATCCCCGATCTTCAAGGAACTGCAGGCCCGGAAGGCGGCGCTCCGGGCAGGCGCTCCGGCGGAGGCCTCGCCGATCCGCTCCCTGTTCTCACCGTCCAACCGGGGAAGCTTCGCGGTCGCGACTCTCATCTCCTTCGGTGGTGGCGCAGCCTACTACCTTACGTCCGGCTACCTGCCGACCCTCCTCAAGCTCGTGAACGGCGTGCCGAACGCCACCGCCTCGATGATCCTGATCGGCGCCAACGTCGCGGCGGCGATCGGCGCCTGCGGCATGGGCGAACTGAGCCAGCATATCGGGCGCAAACGGTCGTTCCTTCTGATGGGCGTCATCCGCCTGCTCGCTTTTCCCGCCCTGTTCCTGACCATGGCGAACACGACGAGCCTCGTTGGGGTCGCGGCCTGCGCCTTCCTGCTGGCGCTCATCGCCAACGGCAGCTACGGGCCGCTGCTGATCTTCCTCAACGAAAAATTCCCGACGGCGGTGCGGGCCACGGGGACGGGCCTGACCTGGAACATCGGCTTCGCGCTGGGCGGCATGCTGCCGACGCTCGTCTCCCTTGTCGCCGACGGGCCGACGCAAATTCCGATGGTGCTGGCCGTCATCACGACCGGCGTCACCCTGGTCTATCTTGTCGGTGCCTTCCTGACCGACGAGACGCAGGGCAATCTCGACCGGGCCTGACGATACGGTTCTGCGCGGGCGGAGGCCTCCCATGACGAGTGATCCCCTCTGGACCTTCGCCTGCGCATTCTATGGCCGGCCCGGCGTCGCCGCGGCCTGCCTCGCCCTCCAGGACGAGGGCGGCGCCGATGTGCCCCTGCTCCTGTACCTGATCTGGTGCGGGAGGACCGGACGAAGGCTAGACGCCTCGGCGCTCGCCGGAGCGGAAGCCCGGATTGGCCCCTGGCGCGGACAGGTGATTATTCCCTTACGGGCGATCCGCCGGGCGATGCGGTCTGACCTCATGCCGGGCCAGGGGACGGAGGCGCTCCGGGAGCGGATCAAGCTCGCGGAGATCGAGGCGGAGCGCCTCGCCCTCGCGGCTCTCTTCGAGGCCGCGCCGGTCCCAGATATGCCGGTGAGTTCGGGCGGCGAGGCGCTGGCCCTCTATGCCGCCTATCTCGGCCGGACCTGGCCGGAGGCACCGCTGCGGGTTCTCGCGACGGCGCTGGAGGGCTGAGCGCCGGTCAGCCTTCTCCGCTCCGCCAACGCCGGACGCCGGGTGCATCGATGTCGAACAGGTCGAGAACCCGCCCGATCGTATGGTCCACCATTTCGGCGAGGCTCTCCGGACGCGCGTAGAAGGCCGGAACCGGAGGGGCGATGATCGCCCCCATTTCCGAGAGCGCCGTCATGGTGCGGAGGTGGCCGGTGTGGAGGGGAGTCTCCCGCACCATCAGGACGAGGCGGCGGCGCTCCTTCAGGGTCACGTCGGCGGCCCGCGTCAGCAGGCCGGATGTGACGCCGGTCGCGATCTCGGCCTGGCTCCGCATGGAGCAGGGAGCCACGACCATGCCGCGGGTCCGGAAGGAGCCGGAGGCGATTGAGGCGCCGATGTCCCCCTGGGCGTAGGTCTTGGCGGCCAGGGCGCGGACGTCGGCGACCTTGAGGTCGGTCTCATGGGCCAGCGTCACCTCGGCCGAGCGCGACATCACGAGATGGGCCGGGATCGCGAGGTCGCGCAGGATTTCCAGGAGACGGATCCCATAGATCACACCCGAAGCACCCGAGATGCCGACCACGAGGGGCAGCGGTGTCATCGTTCCTCCCGGCCGCAACGGGCGCGGCGACCTTGCCGGTGACAGTATCGGGGTGTGCTCGCCCGTGTCGAATAACGTCGGCTGATCGCTGCCATCAGTCCGGGGGGCTCAACCGGTGATGATATGGGCCTGGAGTGCGGCCGCCGCCGCGTTCAACTCCTCCTCAAGGATACCGATGAGGAGCTGCGCCGCGTAACTGAGCGGTTTCTGCGGATGGTGGATGATCACCAATTCGCGGGCGATGCGCGGCGCGACGATGCGGTAGGCCTTGAGGGACCCGTCGGCGAGCTGTCGGCTGACGGCGATGCTCGGCAGCACAGTGAAACGCGTCGAGCGCGCCACAAAGTCCGCGATCGCGGGGGGCAGGTCGAGTTCGAGCTTCGGGCACAGGGTCACGTCCGCGGCGGCGACACGGCGGTCGAGTTCGACGCGCAGGCCGTGTCGGGTCGAAGGCAGGATCAGGTTAAGGGCGGCGAGGTCCGCCATCCGGATGGGCAGGGGCACCGGCAACGGTGTGTCGCGCCCGCCGACCACGACCATTTCCTCGTCGAGGAGGGGGGCCATGACGAGGCCGAGGCGTCGGGCCGGCCGGTTGATCACAGCGAGGTCAAGGGCGCCGGTGCCGACGCCCTCGATGAAGGTGCTGCTGTAGCCATCGGCCAGCGATAGCTCGACCTCTGGGTAGGCCGCCGCGAAGCGAGCGAGGACGCTGGGGATCACGCTCATCGACAGGGACGACAGGATGCCCGCCGTGACGCGGCCCGACACTGTTTGGGACAGGCGCGCCATGGCCGCCCGGGCGTCGGCGACATCCCGCTGGATCGGGTGGACCAGCCGGTGCAGCGTCCGGCCGGCGGCTGTCGGCACCATGGCCTTCGGCTGGCGGTCGAACAGGCGCTGGCCGAGTTCCCGTTCCAGCTTGGCGATCTGCATGCTGAGCGCGGGCTGGACGACGTTCATCCGCTGCGCGGCGCGGGTGACGCTGCCCTCCTCGAACAGGGCGACGAAGTAGGAGATCTGACGGAGATCCATACACGGGACCCAGGCGACACGAGCAACGCGCCAGAGGACCATGTGCGGGCCGGTCGGCGCAATTCAAACCGGCTGATGGGCGGCATCACCAATCGTTATTTTTCCCGCCTGCGAGAAGAGCTTAACGCTTACTCCCATGGCAAGCTTGGTTGAGAAGACCCCGCCGTGAGGACAGCATGAACGCGCCCACTCCCGTTCGTTCCCTCCGCGACTGGCTCGATCGGCTGTCCGGGGATGGGCGCCTCGCCATCGCGCGGCCGGGAATCGGCTTGCGCCACGAGGCAGCGGCGGTGGCGAGCCGCCTCGACGGCCGGCAGGCCAGCCTATTTCCGCAGCCCGGGGGGCATCCGGGCACCATCGTCTCCGGGCTCGTGTCGAGCCGGGCCTGGATGGCGGAAGCCCTCGGCACCACGCAGGATCACCTCGTCGCCCATTTCCAGCAGGCCGCCGCCCAGCCGCTCCCCTGGCACGAACACAACTCCGCCCCCGCGCAGGAGGTCGTCCAACGGGAGGGACTCGACATCCTGAAGATCCTGCCGGTGCCGACTCTGAACGAGCACGACAGCGGGCCCTACATCTCGGCGGGCCTGATGATCTCCCGGGACCCAGAGACCGGCCTGCAGAACGTCGCCATCCTGCGCTGCCAAATCAGCGGTCCGGACAGGATCGGCGTGCTGGTCCTGCCCCGGCATACCGACAATTTCTACCGCAAGGCCGAGGCCCAGGGCCGGGGCCTCGAAGTCGCCCTCGTGGTCGGCGTCGATCCCGCCTGCCTCCTCGCCTCCCAGGCCATCGTGCCCCTCGGCCACGACGAGTTGGAGATCGCCGGGGCGCTCACCGGCCAACCCCTCGACGTGGTCAAGTGCCTGACGAACGGCGTGCGCGTTCCGGCGAACGCAGAGATTGTGATCGAGGGCCGCCTCCTGCCCGAAATCCGCGAGCCGGAAGGGCCGTTCGGAGAATTCCCGCAATATTACGGGGAGCGGGCCAAGCGGCACGTCATGCAGGTCGATGCGGTGACGCACCGGCGCGATCCGATCTTTCATATGATCGTCGGCGGCGGCCTTGAGCATCTGCTGCTGGGGGCGATCCCCCGGGAGGCCACGATCCTCGCAACGCTGCAGCGCAGCTTCCCCGGTGTCGAGGACGTGCATCTGTCCCTGGGGGGAGTTGGCCGTTACCACCTCTACGTCCGCCTGCGGAAGACACAGGAGGGTGAGGCCAAGAACGTGCTGCTCGGGGCCTTCGCGGCCCACTACGACATCAAGCACGCAGTCGTGGTCGATACGGATGTCGACATCCACGTCCCGCAAGAAGTCGAATGGGCGGTCTCGACGCGGTTCCAGGCGGACCGAGACCTCGTCGTCATCCCTCACGCCCAAGGCTCGAAGCTCGATCCATCAGGCCGCGAGGGGGTCGGCGCGAAGATGGGTCTCGACGCGACCGTTCCGCTGGACGCGCCCCCCATGAAATTCAAGCGCATCCGTGTTCCCGGCGAGGCCGAGGTCGATCTCGACGCGGTGCTCGCGTCCGGCGCCGACTGGCGCGCGGCGATCGGCTGATCCCATGAACGCCTTGCCCGAAACGGTCGACGTGTTGATCGTCGGCGGGGGCTCTGCCGGCTGCGTGATGGCCCACCGGCTCTCCGCCGACCCGCGGCGCCGGGTGCTCCTCGTCGAAGCCGGCATCGATACACCGCCGGGCCGGGTGCCGGCGGAGATTCTCGACAGCTATCCGATGCCGCTGTTCCATGGCGACACCTACATCTGGCCGGGGCTCGACGCGGCGGTCACCCGCGACTCCCGCGGTCGCATGCGGCGGCGGGCCTACGAGCAGGGCCGGGTGATGGGCGGCTCGTCCAGCATCAACGTCCAGGCGGCCAACCGCGGGCTGCCCCGCGATTACGAGGCCTGGGCCGCGCTCGGCGCCGAGGGCTGGGCCTGGGACGACGTACTGCCGTATTTCCGCAGGCTCGAGACCGACCTCGATTGCGGCGGTCCGCTGCACGGCCATGATGGGCCGCTCCCGATCCGGCGCATCCTGGAGCCCGCATGGCCTCCCTTCGCCCATGCGGTCGCCCGCGCCTTCGATGCGACGGGGCTGCCCCGGCGCGTCGATCAGAACGGCGAGTTCGAGGACGGGATCTTCCCGCCGGCCTTCTCCAACCGGGACGACGCGCGGGTCTCGGCCGCCGCCGCGTATTTGGACGTGGGTACGCGGGCCCGGCCGAATCTCACCATCGCCGCCGGCCTCGAGGTCCGTTCGCTGGTGATGGACGGGCGCCGCGCGACCGGGGCCGTGCTGCGGCGGGGCGACGGATCCGAGCAACAAGTGAGCGCCGCCTCCGTAGTCCTGTGCGCCGGCGCTCTTCAATCGCCGGTGCTCCTCCTGCGTGCCGGGATCGGCCCGGGCGATGCGCTCTCCGCCTGCGGGATACCCGTCCGGCTGGATCGTTCGGGCGTCGGCGAGAACCTGCGGGACCATCCCGCTTTGACGATGGCCCAGGTCCTTCCCCGCCCGCTCCGGCTGCCCGAGACCTTCCGGCGCGCGAGCTTGCTGGCCCTGCGCTATTCGTCCGGCCATCCCGAAGGCTGCGCCTCCGATATGTATCTCACTGCCTCCGCCCGTGCCGGCTGGCACGCCCTCGGCGGACGCCTTGCGCTCTACTTCCTCTGGGTGAACCAACCGCACTCGGTCGGGCGCCTGCGCCTCGATCCGGCGAACCCGTCCGGCCCGCCCGACATCGATCTCGGCCTGCTCTCGGATCGCCGCGATCTCGAACGCCTCGCCTCGGGGATTCGGCTGCTCAGCGACCTCGTGGTCTCGCCCACGCTGAACCCCCGCTCCGACGACCTCTTCCCCGCGAACTATTCGCCGCTGATCCGCCGGTTGAGCGCCGTCTCCCCTCGCAACCGGCGGCTCACCGGCCTCCTCGCCCCCGTGTTCGATGCACCGGCCATGCTGCGCGCCCCGCTGCTGCGCGCCGTCCTAGGCGGCCACGCTTGGGCGACAGTGCTTCAGGACGATGGCGCTCTCGACGACTTTGTCCGGGACAACGTCTTCGGGGTCTGGCATGCGAGCGGTACGTGCCGCATGGGCCGGGCCGACGATCCCGGCGCGGTGGTCAATCCGGGGGGACGCGTCATCGGAACCGACAACCTGTCCGTCGCCGACGCATCGGTGATGCCCCGCCTTCCTAGCGCAAACACGAACGTCCCGACCTTGATGATTGCGGAAAAGATCGCGGAGAGGATGATGGTGGAGATGGGATGATCCCTCTCGACACATTCGGCGCCTTTGCGGTGGCCGACCTACGGCTGGAATACCGTTTCGTCGGTCCGCAGCCGGACTTGGCGCCGACGCTGGTGTTGCTTCATGAGGGTCTCGGTTCTGCCACGCAGTGGGGCCCGCTGCCGGAAATTCTGGTCGAGAAGACCGGATGCGGTGTCCTGGCTTTCTCGCGCCAGGGTTATGGGGCCTCGAGTCCGGTGCCTCTGCCCCGCCGGACCGACTTTCTCGAACATGAAGCCTGCACCATACTTCCCCAGGTCCTCGACCTCGCGGGACTGCGAAGCGGCCTGCTGATCGGCCATTCCGATGGCGCCTCGATCGCGGCCCTCGCGTTGGCGGAGGGCGACACCCGCGTGCGGGGCGGCATCCTCATCGCGCCCCATTTTTTCGTCGAGGAGGCGACGCTGGCCGGGGCCCGACGGGCCCGGGACGCCTACGACAATGGCGATCTGAAGGTCCGTCTCGGCCGTCGGCATACCGATGTCGAGGGAGCCTTTCGCGGCTGGAACGACGCCTGGTTGGATCCGGCTCGGCGCGGATGGACAATCGAGACAGCCCTTACGCGATGGACCGTCCCGGCAATCATCATCCAGGGGACGAAGGATGCTTACGGAACTAAGGCCCAGATTGGTGCCGCTCGCAGACTTTGCCCCGCCGGTCTGCTGACTGTTTATGAGATGCCGAATGTTGGGCATCACCCACATCGCGAAGCGTTGGCAGAAACTGCCGACGTCATCGCCCGCTTCGTCACACCTGTCTTGAGCAGAAATTAAGTCTCCACAAGACAATGTCTGATTGGCCTTGAAACACACAGTCGCGAGGCCGGGTGCCGGCCCCCTTTCCCGTGGGGGGGGGCAGGAGGCGGTGTCAGGTTCGTTGACAGGGTTATTTGGAGTCACCTGCCTCCCAGGCCTCACCCAGATCGAGCTTTCCAAATCCCGGCGAGGACAAAGCCCAGCCGTGGTACTGGGCACGTTCGCCCACGTTGCCGCCCGACAGCTTTCAGCGAATGCGCGTCCTCGACGGTATGACCGGATTGGATCGGGTAAGACGCTGTCCGTTTTTCCAGCAAGCCCCCTCCAGAGCGGACCGGCCGCTTTCGGCCGATTCTGTTGAAAAACTCGGTGTTGCAGCGGTAGTCGTGAGGTGATTCACTCTCGTCGAGAGGCGGAGACCGAAGCAGATGATGGGACCTCGGCAAGTCGAGCAGGGCGCCCTGTTCTACGAGTTCTCGCTCGATACCCACGTCCCCGCCGACCATCTGCTGCGCGGCATCGACCGCTTCGTTGACCTGTCGAACCTGCGCGCGCACCTGGAGTCGTTCTACAGCTCGACGGGCCGGCCCTCGGTCGACCCTGAGTTGATGATCCGCATGCTGCTCATCGGCTACTGCTTCGGCATCCGCTCCGAGCGCCGCCTGTGCGACGAGGTCCACCTCAACCTCGCTTATCGCTGGTTCTGCCGGCTCGGGCTCGACGGCCGGGTGCCGGACCATTCGACCTTCTCCAAGAACCGCCATGGCCGCTTCCGCGACAGCGACCTGCTGCGGCGCCTGTTCGAGACCGTGCTCGCCCGCTGCATCGCCGAGGGGCTCGTGGGCGGCGAGGGCTTCGCGGTCGACGCCAGCCTGATCAAGGCCGATGCCAATCGACAGAAGGGTGTCGAGGGTACGAACGGCCTGCCACCCGAGAGCGTCAGCCGCGCCGCCCGGGAGTACCTGGCTGTGCTCGACGACGCCGCGTTCGGGGCTGCGACGCCGGTCGTGCCCAAGCTCGTCTCCCCCGCCGACCCGGCTGCGCGCTGGACGGGGGCGGACGGTGGGCTGGCCTACTTCGCCTACGCGGCCAACTACCTGATCGACCTCGACCACGCGGTCATCGTGGACGTCGAGCCGACCACCGCGATCCGGCAGGCCGAGGTCACAGCCGCCAAGCGCATGATCGTGCGCTCGCGCGAGCGCTTCGACCTCTACCCGGCACGGCTCGCCGGCGACAGTGGTTATGGATCGGCCGCGATGCTGGGCTGGCTCGTCCACGAACAGGGCATCGAGCCGCACATCCCCGTCTTCGACAAGTCTGAGCGCCGGGACGGCACCTTCAGCCGATCAGCCTTCACCTACGACCCTAGCGCTGACGCCTACACCTGCCCGGCCGGCAAGCACCTGCGGCAACGTCAGAAGGTCTACAGGTCACCGCCTCCGCTCGTCGACGCAGACGGGATGCTGCGCTACCGCGCGAGCAAGCACGACTGCGATGCCTGCGCGCTGAAGCCACGATGCTGCCCCAACGCATCCGCCCGCAAGATCCCACGCTCAATCCACGAGGGCGCCCGGCAGATGGCGCGCGACATCTGCGCCTCGGAGGCGGGCCGTACCTCGCGGCGGGAGCGCAAGAAGGTCGAGATGCTGTTTGCCCACCTCAAGCGAATCCTGAAGCTGGATCGGCTTCGGTTGCGGGGGCCGGATGGAGCCCGGGACGAATTCCACCTCGCGGCCGCCGCCCAGAACCTACGGAAGCTGGCCAAGCTGATCCCGCTGGGGCAGCCGAGCCTAGCCTGATCGGCTGGGGGAGGCCCTCAGCCAACCCCCCATCAAACCTCGATCCAGGCCGACCGCGAGTTTTTCAACGAAATC
>NZ_JBQEPK010000068.1:0-20972 GCF_052045615.1 Methylobacterium sp. 22177
GCGATCTTGGCCATCTTCTTGTAGCGCTCCTCCATCTCGCGCACGGCCCACTTGAGGGCGATGACCGCCTTCTTCGGATCGATGACCACGGGGGAGAGCAGGTGCGGGATGCCGTCGTAGACCGACAGCTCCAGCATCTTCGGGTCGACCATGATCAGGCGGCACTCCTCCGGCTTGAGCCGGTAGAGCAGGCTGAGGATCATGGTGTTGATCGCCACCGACTTGCCCGAGCCGGTGGTGCCGGCCACCAGCAGGTGCGGCATGCGCGCGAGGTCGGCGATGATCGGCTCGCCGCCGATGTTCTTGCCGAGGCACAGCGCCAGCTTGTGCTTGCTCTCGGCGAAGTCGGCCGACGAGAGGAGCTCGCGCAGGTACACCGTCTCGCGGGTCTCGTTCGGCAGCTCGATGCCGATGACGTTCCGGCCGGGCACGACCGCGACGCGGGCCGAGACCGCCGACATCGACCGGGCGATGTCGTCCGACAGGCCGATCACGCGGCTGGACTTGGTGCCGGGGGCGGGCTCGAGCTCATAGAGGGTGACGACCGGGCCCGGCCGCACCGCCAGGATGTCGCCGCGCACGCCGAAATCCTGGACCGTCTGCTGCAGGTTGAGGGCGTTCTGCTCCAGCACGTCGGCGTCGACCTCCTCGCTGCCGCCCGGCGCCGGCAGGGCGAGCAGTTCGAGCGACGGCAGCTCGTAATCGGCGTTCTCGATCGGCGCGATCTCGAGGTGGCGGCCGGCGGGGATCAGGTGCGCACGGGGCGCCACCAGGGGGACCGACGCCGGCGCGGGGGCCGGCAGCGCCGGGACCTCGACCGCCTCGACGGCAGCCGCGGCCGGCTCGGCCTCGGCCTCGACGTCCGCCTCGACCGGCTCCGGCTGCGGCGCCAGCTTGCCGCGGAGCAGGACCGGACGCGGTGTCATCGGGATCACCACGCGCTCCACCTCGGCGCGCGCGGCGACCGGAGCGGCAGAGACCGGGGCGGGAGCGGGTTCGGGCTGGGCCGGTGGCGCCGGCGGGACGACGCTCGGCTGACCGGCCGCGCGGATCGCCGCCCGGGCCGCCATGGCGCTGAGAGCCGGCGCGCGGCGGGGCGCCTCGGACACCGGCGTGGCCGGAGGCTCGGCCGCGGCGCTGCCCGGGCCGAAGACCAGCGACAGGCCGGACGCGGCCGGCGTCACGACGGGCGGCAGAAAGGCGCTCCGAATCGTGGCGGCCTCCTCCATCCGCGGTCCGGTCTCCGTCCCGTTATCCTGCCCGTCGGCCGGGCGCGGCGGCTGGTCGAACCGGACGAGCCGATCGAGCACGTAGACCGGCCGCGGCGGCAGCGACCGCAGGTGCGAGACGTCGAGCGGCATCGAGACGAAGCGCTCGTCGGACGCCGCCGGCGCCGCGACGGCGGCCGGGGTCGGCGCGACCTCGGCGGGCGGCGCCTCCAGGGCCGACCAGGCATCGACGGACGACCAGTCGCCGCCGTCGAACCAGGGCTGGACCTCGGACCAGTCCGGCAGGTCCGACCAGTCGCGGGCCGGGGCCTCGGCGACCGTCTCGACCAGCGCGGCGGCGACCGGCGCGGCCGCGACCGGGGCGATCGCCGCCGTGGAGGCGGCCAGCTCGACCGCGGGCCGGACCGGGCGGCGGTCCGGCGTGCGGAAGAAGCGGACGCCCGGCGGCGCGACGAAGGGCTGGCGCCACAGGGGCACCGGCTCCGCGTCCGGCGCGGAGGCTTCGGGCAGCGCCGGCACGGGCGCGGCACGCTCGGCCTCCTCGGCGGCGACCCGCGCGCGCTCGATCCGCTCCCGCTCGGCCTCCTCGCGGGCGGCCCGCTCGGTCTCCAGGGCGAGAGCGGCGGCCTGCGCCTCGGCGCGGGCGCGCTCCAGGGCCACGCGCTCGGCCTCCAGGGCGCGCTGGCGGCGCTCCTGCAGGACCGAATCGGGGGTGCGGGTGTAGCGCACGGCCGAGGGGGCGGCGGCCGGAGCCGGCGCGTGGACCGGGGCCGCGACGTGACCGGCGACATGTCCAGCGGCTGGAGCTGCGGCCGGCGCGTAGTCGGGGGCGATGGCGGCGGGGCGGCGCGGCTGGCGCACCAGCACGCCCGGCGAGGAGGCGCTGCGGTCGATCCGGCTCTCGAGGGCCGGGCCGTCCAGGACGTCGAGGCTCGCCCGGTCGTCGAAGACCTGGGCCGGCCAGTGCGGCTCGGGCGCCGCGGCGCGCGCGGCGCGCTCGGAGCCCTCGCGGCCGACCATCGCGCCCGGCGGGGTGAGCCAGCTCGGCTCCGCCCGGCGCCCGGGCGCGCCGTAGGACGGGCGGGCGGGCAGGCCGGCGGGAGAGCCGGAGAGGCGGCGGGTGAGGCTCGCGCGGAGCGCCATCAGCCGGTGCGCCAGGGCTCCCAGGGAGAGGCCCGAGCGGTCGCCGCCGCGGACAGGGCGGGCGGGGTCACGGTGGGAGTACGGAGGCCGTCCCGATGCGCGCATGGGTTCTCAGACGATACTCGAAACAGGGATCCGCCGACGCGCGGCGGCTGTTCCTGAGTTAGGCCATTCGTCGTTAATGGAGGCTTGCCACCGGCCGCGGCGCGGAAACCATGCGGGGCGATCGGCTCGGCCATCCGGCCGGACCCCGCGTCGCCGCGACCGCGCCGTCACCGCCTCCGGGGCCGGTTTGGCCGCGGAATCACGAGGGAACGTCGCGCGATGTACCGGAAATCGAGATCTGGTCCCCGTCCCGAGACGCCGCGGCGCGGTCTCTCGGGATGACGTCGAGAACGGGCTAGAGTGCGGGCAGGCTCCGCCCCCCGACCGCCCGCATCCCCTATATGACCCGCAGCCCCCCTCATCCGGACAGGTGCCCGTGTCTCCAGCCACCTCCGAATCGCCGGCGCGCTTCCGCTCCCTCTATCGCCACGGTTTCGCCCGGGTCGCGGCCTGCACCGGCCGCAGCCATCCGGCTGAGCCCGAGCGCAACGCCGACGTCATCCTCGACCTCGCCCGGACCTGCCACGATTCGGGGGCGGCGCTGGCGGTCTTCACCGAGCTCGGCCTCTCGGCCTACGCGATCGAGGACCTGCTCTTGCAGCAGACGCTGCTCGACGCGGTCGAGGCCGCCGCAGCCCGGGTGATCGCCGAATCGGCCAATCTCCGGCCGCTGCTGCTCGTCGGCGCGCCCCTGCGCTGGCGACACCGCGTCTACAATTGCGCGCTCGCCATCCAGGGCGGCGGCCTGCTCGGCGTCGTCCCGAAGACATTCCTGCCGAACTACCGGGAATTCTACGAGAAGCGCCACTTCGCCTCGGGCGCCGGGATCGCCGGCGAGACCGTCCGGGTCGCCGGTCGGGACGCGCCGTTCGGCACCGACCTGCTGTTCCCCGCCGAGGACCTGCCGGGCCTCGTGGTCGGGGTGGAGATCTGCGAGGATCTGTGGGTGCCGGAGCCCCCCGGCATGCGCGCGGCGCTCGCCGGCGCCACCGTGCTGGCGAATCTCTCGGGCAGCCCGATCACCGTCGGCCGGGCCGAGTCGCGGGCGCTCCTCTCCCGGGCGGCCTCGATGCGGGGCGCCTGCGCGTACGTCTACGCGGCGGCCGGCCAGGGCGAATCGACCACCGACCTGTCCTGGGACGGCCAGACCAGCATCGACGAGCTGGGCGTGCGCCTCGCGGAGGGCGAGCGCTTCCCCGAGAAGCCGGTGACGACGCTGGCCGACATCGACCTCGACCTGATCGCCCAGGAGCGCCTGCAGGCGGGCAGCTTCGACGACGACGCGCGCGGCCACACCCTGCCCTATCGCCGGGTGCCGTTCCGGGTCGGCCCGCCGGAGGCCGATCTCGGCCTGATCCGGCGGATCGAGCGCTTTCCGTTCGTGCCGGCCGACCCGTCGCGCCTCGCGCAGGATTGCTACGAGGCCTACAACATCCAGGTCGCCGGCCTCGCCAAGCGCCTGGAGGCCACCGGCACCCGCAAGGCCATCATCGGCGTCTCGGGCGGCCTCGATTCGACCCACGCGCTGATCGTGATCGCCAAGGCGTTCGACCGCCTCGGCTACCCGCGCTCGGACATCCTGGCCTACACGCTGCCGGGCTTCGCCACCTCGAACGCGACCAAGACCAACGCCCACGCGCTCATGAAGGCGCTGGGCTGCACGGCGGCCGAGATCGACATCCGCCCGGCCGCCAAGCAGATGCTCGCCGACATGAACCACCCATTCGCCAGGGGCGAGGCGGTCTACGACGTCACCTTCGAGAACGTGCAGGCGGGCCTGCGCACCGACTACCTGTTCCGGCTCGCCAACCACGCGGGCGGCATCGTGGTCGGCACTGGCGACCTGTCGGAGCTGGCACTCGGCTGGTGCACCTACGGCGTCGGCGACCAGATGAGCCACTACGCCGTCAATGCCGGCGTGCCCAAGACGCTGATCCAGCACCTGATCCGCTGGGTGATCGGCAACGGCGAGGTCGGCGCGGACGAGGCCCGCACCCTCCAGGCCGTCCTCGACACCGAGATCTCCCCCGAGCTCGTGCCGGTGGACCAGGACGACAGCCCGCAGAGCACGGAGGGCACGATCGGCCCCTACGCGCTGCAGGATTTCAACCTGTTCTACACGCTGCGCTACGGGTTCCGGCCCTCGAAGATCGCCTTCCTGGCGCTCCACGCCTGGGGCGACCGGGAGCGCGGCACCTGGGCGCCGGACTTCCCGGAGACCAAGCGGGTCGCCTACGATCTCCCGGAGATCCGCCGCTGGCTCGGGGTGTTCCTGACCCGCTACTTCGGCTTCAGCCAGTTCAAGCGCTCGGCGCTCCCGAACGGGCCGAAGGTCTCGGCCGGCGGCTCCCTGTCGCCCCGGGGCGACTGGCGCGCGCCCTCCGACGGGTCGGCGCGGATCTGGATCGACGAGTTGAACCGAAACGTCCCTGAAACTTGACCGTCACAAACTCGACCGATTGTGCCATTATGAGCACGGTCAAGCCGATTCTTCGCAATGCGAGATCTTGTATTGGGAAAATTGGCTTCGAGGGCGGCCAGGCGGAGGACTTCGGATGCGAAGCTACAACCTGTTCCAGCTCAAGGGCGAGGAGGGCCTCTGCTGCGCGGTGCCGGAAGCCAGCACGGTCCCGCCCTTCATCGGCGCGGGTCGCTGGACCTTCGGCGGCAAGCTCTGCGACGGCAGCCGGCAGCCCCTCGACTTCGACGGGCGGGCCGCCGACACCGCGGTGCGCTTCAACGGCTTCTACCTGTTCCAGACCGTGGACCGGCGCTTCATCGCCTGAGCAGGATGCGGCCGTCGCGCGTCGTCTCCGGCGGGACGCGCCGGGGCTCAACCCTGGCGCGCGGGCGGAGCCGCGCATCCGGACCGATCACGCGCGATCCGACGGCCTCCGCTCCCGGGAGCCCCGACAGGCCCCCACCCCGCCCGTCACGGCGCGCGGGAGGCCGGCGGGATGATCGGCGCGGAGACGACATCACTGAAGTCATCGGGCGTAAGTCGGACCGGCCCGGGACGCGGACTCCCTTTCCCGGAATCGTGGCGGCGGCCCGTCATCGGTCTCGAGCCCTGTAGCGGGCCTCGACTCGGCGATCGCGACCAAGATTCCTTAAGGGCTGGCGTGCAGGTTTCGCGGAACCGTCAGCTGTCCGGAGCCGCCCGCATGTCGGAGCACCGCCGAGAGACGCGCCAGAGGGTCTTCCTCAAGGGGCGCGTCGTCTTCAACAACGGGTCGTCGAGCCTCGACTGCCTGGTGCGCGACATGTCCCCCACCGGCGCGCGCCTCGTGATGAGCGAGGCCACCACGCTCCCGGACGCGTTCGATCTCTACATCCCCCAGAAGGACCGGACCTACCGGGCCACCCTGCGCTGGCGCCGTGAGGATGGCATCGGCGTGACCTTCGAGGTGCCGGCCCTGGCCGGCACCGCGCCGGCCTCGCCCGATCCGGCTGCGACGGACGCCTCCGTGACCCTGTTGCTGAAGCGCATCAGCGAGCTCGAGACCGAGAACGCCGCCCTGCGCCGGCTGCTCGCCAGCATGGCCCAGTCGGGCGATTCGGCGAGCGCGGCCTGAGTCCCGGGCCTGAGCGTCAGGCCTGAGACTCGAGCGCCGCGCGGATGCGCGCGGCGTGCTCGGCGAGGACCGCGTTGTCGGCCATCCCGCCCTCGTGGCGCTTCAGCGGCACGCCCTCGCGCCGCGGGATGACGTGGACGTGCAGGTGGAACACGGTCTGGCCGCCGGCCGGCTCGTTGAACTGGAACAGGGTCAGACCCTCGGCTTGGAAGGCGGCCTTCACGGCGCGGGCGACCTTCTGGACGCTCGCCATCAGCGCGGCGAGCGAGTCCGGGTCGGCGTCGAGCAGGCCGCGGGCCGGCGCCTTCGGGATCACCAGCGTGTGGCCCTCGCCCTGGGGCATCACGTCCATGAAGGCCAGGGTGTGGGCGTCCTCGTAGACGCGGTGGCAGGGGATCTCGCCGCGCAGGATCTTGGCGAAGATGTTGTCGGGATCGTAGCGGGCGTCGGCCATGCTGCCTCCGGGACTCCTTGAGCGGCCGCAGGTTGCACGGGGTACCCGCCCGCGTCCACACGGGAACAACCGACCCGCCGCGACGCTTGCATCGCCGCGGCGGCGGCGCCGTGCCGGGGTCCGATGGCCCGGCGTCCCACAGACCGCGCAGGGAGTTCCGGATGGCGCACGAGAGCACGGGAGCGATCTACGCGGCGGCGGGCGCCAACCTCGCCATCGCGGCGGCGAAGTTCGTGGGCGGGGCGCTGACAGGCTCGACCGCCATGCTCGCCGAGGGCGTGCACTCGGTGGTCGACACGGCGAACCAGGTGCTGCTCCTCGTCGGCATGAAGCGGGCCAAGCGCCCGGCCGATGCCCGCCACCCGTTCGGCTACGGACGCGAGATCTACTTCTACGCTTTCGTGGTGGCGCTGATGATCTTCCTCGGCGGCGGCCTGTTCGCCGTCTACGAGGGAATCGAGCGGGTCCGCCATCCCGAGCCGGACGTGGATGCCGAGCTGTTCGGCTACCGGCTGCCCGGCCTCTGGGTGAACGTCGCGATCCTGGGCTTCGCCATCGCGGCGGAAGGCACGTCCTTCTTCGTGGCGATGCGCCAGTTCTGGGCCGAGAAGGGCAAGCACTCGGCCGTGCGGGCGATCCGGCGCAGCAAGGATCCGACCCTGTTCACGGTGCTCGCGGAGGACACCGCCGCCCTGATCGGCCTGCTGATCGCGCTCGCCGGTGTGGCCCTGTCCCACCTTCTGGAGATGCCGAGCCTGGACGGCTGGGCGTCGGTCGGCATCGGCCTCGTGCTCATCGGCATGGCGGCGTTCCTGATGGTCGAGACCCACGGGTTGCTGATCGGCGAGGCGGCCGATCCCGAGGTCGTCGCGGCCATCTCGGAGCTGGTCCGCGCCGAGCCGGGCGTTCTCCACGTCAACGAGGTGCTGACCCAGCACCTCGGCCCCTCCGACATCCTGGTCAATCTCAGCATCGACATGACCGACGATCTCAGCGCCGGCGAGGTCGAGAGCCTCGTCACGCGCCTCGACCGGGCGCTGAAGGCGCGCAGCCCCGACGTGACCCGAGTGTTCATCGAGATCCAGCAGCAGGGCGATCACACGGTGCGGGCGGCGGCCTGAGCACGCCCGCCTCGCCGGCGAGTGCGGATCTCTGTCAGGCATCCTCCCCGCGCATCGGCGGCGGCGGGCGCACGCCGTCCCAGGGGGCCGGCGACGGGAACACCTCGTCGAGGAAGGCGAGGAACGCCTTCACGTTCGGATTGCCGCGCCGGCTCTCCGGCCACAGCGCCGTGAAGACCGAGCGGTCGACCGCGAAATCCTGCAGGACCGGCACGAGCGCCCCCCGGGCGACGTGCGGCGCGGCGATGTAGGTCGGCGAGATGCCGATGCCGCCGCCGGCCACCAGCACCGCCGCGACGGCGTCGCTGAAATCCGCGACGATGCCGGCATGCGGCGTGAACTCGATCCGGCGGCCGCCGACCTGGAACGGCCAGCGCAGAGCCTGGCCCGTGCTCTGGAAGCGGAAGTTCACGCAGTCGTGGTGGGCGAGGTCGTCCGGGTGCCGCGGCGTGCCGCGCCGCGCCAGGTAGACGGGCGCGGCGAAGGCGCCGAGCCGGTGCGGGGCGAGGCGCCGCGAGAGCAGCCGGGAATCCGCGAGTTCGCCGACTCGGATCGCGACGTCGATGCCCTCCTCGATCAGGTCCACGAAGCGGTCGCTCAGGCGCAGGTCGACCGACAGCTTCGGATGGCGGGCGCGGAACCGCGGCAGGGCCGGCCCGAGCAGGTGCACACCGACCGGGATCGATGCCGCCACCTTCAGGGTGCCGGCAGGCTCGGAGCGCGCCGCGACCGCGGCCTGCTCGATCGCCTCGGCCTCGCGCAGGAGTCGCAGCGCCCGCTCCTGCAGGTCGCGCCCCTCGGGCGTCAGTGTCAGCGAGCGCGTCGTGCGGGTGAAGAGGCTCACGCCGAGCCGCGCCTCCAGCCGCTGCACGCTCTTGCTCACCGCCGAGGGCGAGATGCCGAGGGACCGGGCGGCCGCCGAGTAGCTGCCGAGGGAGGCGGAGCGGGCGAAAGCGACGATGCCCGTCAGCCGGTCGAGGCCGATCTGTTCCATGACGGCATGACTGAAACGAATTGCGGCCCGATTATCAAGGCGAAGGCGCCGCTCCAATCTTGTGTCCCTCGCCGCCACCCTGGCGCCGAGCGGCAAGGTTTCCCGCCATGTTTCCCGCCCTGAGCAGCACCCTCCAGGACCGCAGCGTCGTGGTCTTCGGCGGCACATCGGGCATCGGCCTGGCGGCCGCCCGCCAGGCCAAGGCCGCGGGTGCGGCGGTCATCGTGGTCGGCCGCGACGCGGCGGGCGCCGAGCGCGTCGCGGCGGAGAACGGCTTCGCCGGCTGGCGCGCCGCGGACGTGACGCGGCCCGACGCAGTCGCGGCCGCCCTGGCCGATATTCCCCGCGTCGATCACCTCGCGCTCCTGGCCGGCACCTTCGTGGCCGGCAAGATCCGCGAGGCCGAGGTCGACCACTTGAAGCGGGCCTTCGACGAGCGGATCTGGGCCGCGGTTCACGCCCTGCGCGCCCTCGGCGACCGGCTGGCCGGCGACGGATCGGTCACGCTCATCTCCGGCGCCCTGGCGGACCGCCCGAGCGCCCAGGGGACCGCCGTGCTGGCGGCGGCGTCGGCCGCGATGGAGGCCTTCGCCCGCGGCCTTGCCCTCGAACTCGCACCGGTGCGGGTGAACGCGCTCTCGCCGGGCACCACCGACACCCCGCTCCTGGCCCGCACGCTCGGCGCCCACCGCGACGCCTACGTGGCCGGGCTCACCGAGAGGCTGCCGCAGCGACGCCTCGGCACCGCCGAGGAGGCCGGCGCAGCCGTCGTCTTCCTGATGGGCAACGGCTTCATGAACGGCGAGACCCTCCACATCGACGGCGGCGGCCGCCTGATCTGAGCGGCCGATCGCCCACGTCGAAGGAGAAGCGCGATGTCCGACATCACGGCGGCCGTACCGGCGGCGGAGCCCGACCACGACCGGCTGCTGCGTGCCAACCTGGAACGGGTCTTCAACGAGCGGGACGCCGTCGTGCGGGCGGCCGCCCTGGACCTGCTCTACGTGGCCGAGCCGATCCTGTTCGAGCCGGACAATGTCGTGCGCGGGCGGGCAGCCATCGGCGCGGTCGCCGGGGCGCTCCTGGACCGGTTCGGGCCGACCTTCCGCTTCAGGCCCGTCGGCAGGGCTGTCGGGCACCACGGAATGGGATCGCTGCGCTGGGAAGCCGGCCCGGAGGGCGGGCCGATCGCGGTCACCGGGACGGACGTCGCCGAGATCGTGGACGGCAGGATCGGACGGCTCTGGGTGCTGCTCGACCCGCCGGTCGCCTGAGACCGGCGCCGCGAAACGGTCGGGCGTCAGTCGCTCCGGCCCACCTGCCGGAGGCTCAGCGCCCAGAGCCGCTCTTGGACGGCCTCGTCGCGGCTCCCGGCCGAGGAGACCTTCGGTCGCCCGTGGGAGAAGTACCGGCCGGTGACCCCGTCCAGGCCCGGATCGCTGGCCACGCGGAGGGAGGTCCGTGCGCCCTTCTCGGGCGTGATCAGGAACGGCCGCATCAGCGCCCAGGCCGCGCCGAGCAGCCCGCCGGTGTTCTTGGCGAAGCCGGTATTGACCACCCCCGGATGGACGGCGTTCACCGTGATGCCGCTGCCCCGCAGCCGTCGGGCCAGCGCGTAGGTGAACAGCACGTTCCCGAGCTTGGCCTGGGCATACGCGCCCATCGCCCGGTACCGCCGGGCGCCCTCGACGTCGTCGAAGTCGATGTGCCCCCGGTAGTGGGCCGCGGAGGCGACGTTGACGATCCGCGGCTTCCCGCCCGTCGCCGCCGACTCCTTCAGCGTGTCGAGCAGTTCGAGGGTCAGGAGCACGTAGCCGAGATGGTCGAGCGCCCAAGTGCGCTCGATCCCGTCGACGGTCAGGGTGCGCCGGTCGAAGATCGCGCCGGCATTGTTCACTAGAACGTCGAGGCGCGGATAGGCCGACCGCAGGGCCCCGGCGAGCCGGCGGATCTCGGCCTGCGCGGACAGATCCGCGCGGTGCGGCTCCACGGCGGCGCCGGGCACCGCGGCGCGGATTCGGTCGGCGCAGGCCTGCAGCTTCCCGGGGTCCCGCCCTACGATGGCGACCCGCGCGCCGAGGCGCGCGAGGCCGAGGGCCGTCTCGTAGCCGATGCCGCCGGTCGCCCCGGTGACGAGGCAGACCGTGCCGCGCACCGCGCCGGCCTCAGAACACCGCCTGGCCGACCGCGAAAGCGATGACCACGATCACGATGGCGATGAGCAGGAACAGGCCGAACAGGATGCGGGCCAGCGAGCCGGCGCCGGAGGCGATGCCGGTGAAGCCGAGACCGCCGGCGATCAGCGAGATCACGAAGCAGATGAGGGCCCATTTCAGAAGGGTCATGGCGTCACTCCGGCTGCGCCCCGGCGCGGGGCCTGATGCTGCTGCCTCAACCGGCGCCAAGCGAGACCGTTCCGCGGATTCCGGCCCGGTCCGCTTTTATTCTTACCCGCGCTCGGTCGCGCGGGTCGCGGCGCGGTCAGCCGGTCTTCGCCACGGGCTGCGCCGGCACGTCGGCGCGCTCGAGCATGATCTCCGCCAGGGTGTGGTAGAGGCCGCCCCGGCAGATCGCCTTCGAGGCCGCGTCGGCCAGCAGGGCCGCGACCATCAGGGGGATTACCATCGCGTGGTTCTGGGTCATCTCGGTGACGATGACGAAGCTGGTGATCGGCGCCTGCAGCACGCCGGTCAGGTAGGCCACCATCCCGATCAGCACGACGGCGCCCACGGGCATGCCCGGCAGGAGGCCGTGGACCGTGCCGCCGAGGCCGGCCCCGACCGCCAGGGACGGCGCGAACAGGCCGCCCGGGATGCCGCTGATCGAGCTCAGCACGGTGGCGGCGAATTTCAGGGGCGCGTAGGTCCAGCCGGCCGCCGCGTCGCCGTGGAGGATGGCCTTGGCCTCCTCGTAGCCGGTCCCGTAGGCCGCGCCCCCGGAGGCGAGGCCGCACAGGGCGACGCACAGCCCGCAGGCCGCCGCGAAGATCACGGGCCGCTTCCGGATCGCCCGTCCGGCCGCGCCGGGCAGGCCGCGGGCGAACAGGATCACCAAGCGGCTGAACAGGCCGCCCGCGAGGCCGCCGACGACGGCGACGAGCGGGACGATCCAGCCGGCCGCCAGCGGCAGGGCGGCGTCGGTCGTCCCGAAATAGGTATAGTTGCCGAGGAGCCCGAGCGAGGTCAGGCCCGCGGCCACGATCCCGGCCACGATCAGGCCGGAGGAGCGCGCCTCGTAGGCGCGTCCCAGTTCCTCGATGCCGAACACGATGCCGGCGAGCGGCGTGTTGAAGGCCGCCGCGACGCCGGCGGCGCCGCCCGCGAGGAGGAGCCCGGGCAGGCGCTCGGGGGTCAGGCGGCCGAAGGCGGCCATGATCGCGGCGCCGACCTGCACGGTCGGCCCCTCGCGGCCCGCCGAGGCACCGCAGAACAGGCCCAGGAACAGGACCAGCACCTTGCCGAAGGCCACGCGCGGCGAGATCAGCGAGTAGCGGAAGCCGGCATCCCGGGCGTGGCGGGCGGCGATCACCTGCGGGATGCCCGAGCCCTGCGAGTTCGGGAAGACCGTGAGGGCGAGGAGCGCCGCGAGGGCGAAGCCCGCGGGCGTCAGCACCAGGGCGATCAGCGGCGACGGCGCCGTGAGCCGCCGGAACCCATCCTGCGCGAGGTCGGCACCCTTGGCCATCAGCACGGCGGCGAGGCCGACGCCGATCCCGCCCACGAGGAAGAGCAGCCGCCCGCGCCAGAGCGGGTAAGCCTCCATCGAGGCCGACCGCAGGCGCATGATCGAGCGTCGGTAGCGCGACCGTTGCGGGGGCGGGGCATCCGTCGTTTCCCGCACCTCGTCCCGCTTCTCGACCATGAAAGAGCACCTCGTCCGCGCAGTCGGAGCGGACGCTATAGCGCAACGGTCAAGGAAAGACCCCCTTCGCGGGACGGCCGGAGGCCGGCACCCGCGTGCCGGCCCCGCCGCTCACCCGATCACCACCTGTGGTGCCAAGCGGCCCGATGCCAGCCGCCGTGGTGGTGCCAGCCCCAGGGGCGGTGCCAGCCCGCGTGGCGCCAGCCCCACCGGTGGTGCCAACCCCAGGGCCGGTGCCAGCCGTAGACCACCGGCCGGGCGTAGTAGACCGGGCGGTACGCGTAGGGGCGCCAGTTCGGCTTGCACCAGCCATACCAGCCCCGGTGGAAGCCCGGGCCGCAGCCCTGGGCGGCTTCCGCCGTTCCGGCCGTGGCGGTCAAGGTTCCGAGTGCGAGGAGTGCTGCGCCTGCCAGCTTCATCCGCATCGTCGTCCTCCTTTCAGTCGCGAGCAGAGCGATGATCCGGCCCCGGTCCGACCGAGTTCTCACCGGATCCGATCCGGCCGTTTGCGATGAGCCGGAAGTGCGCTCGAAACATCCGAAGCCCGGAAAGCGTTTCTTCACAAACCTGTGCGCGCGGAACGACTTCGCCTCCGCACCCGCGAGCGTCGCGATACCTTGCCGACGGCTTCGGTCATCCCGTAACGATTTCGAGCGCGTCGCGGCGCCCGTGCGGCAGCGCACGGACGCGTCGGTCCCGCCTCAGACCTCCGCGGCGCAGAGCCTCTCAACCGCCCGCACATACGCCTTGGCGTCGAACTTCTTGAGCGAGTTCTCGCTCTGATAGCGGACCGTGCCGAAGATCTTGCGCTTCTGCCAGGGCCGGTCGTGCAGACCGTACACCCAGGCGACGTTGGTGAAGGAATTCGGATCGCGCCCGTCGAGGAAGTAGCGGTTGTTCAGCCGGAGCGTCCGGGCGAAGCCCTCCCGGGGGGACGGGGACCATTCGAGGATCTTCTTGCCCCAGTACATCCGCAGCTGGTTGTGCATGTAGCCGGTCTCGCGCATCTCGCGCATCGCGGCGTTCCAGTAGCGGTCGTGGGTCTCGCCGGCGGCGAGCTGCGCTTCCGAGTAGGCGTGGGGGCGCTCGTCCCTCGCGTGCTCCGCCAGGGTCTTGCGCGCCCAGTCCGGCACCGCCCTGTCGTAATCGTCGTAGCCCTCCGTGTAGTAGACGTGGTTCATGGCGAGCTCGCGCCGGACGATCAGCTCCTCCAGGTAGGCGCCGCGGTCGTCGGAATCGCCGACCTTGGCTTCCCGCACCGCCAGGGCGATCTCCACCGGCGAGATCTGCCCGAAATGCAGGTACGGGCTCATGTGCGAGGCGGCGGCCGCCTCCGGCATGTTGCGCCCCGCGCCGTAGCCCGAGAACCCGTCTTTCAGGAACGCCTTCAGGCGCTTGCGGGCCTGCGTCTCGCCGCCGGTGAAGCGCCTCACCGGGCCGACCTCCCGGTCGAGGGTCATCCCGGCGAGTACCGCCTCCGGATCGGAGACGTCGATCGCGCTCTTCAGCGTCAGCCGATCGGCGGAGTGCTTCACCCTGCGGGGCTTCAGCGGCGCGAGGAACGGGTCCCACAGCCGGTTCAGCTTCGGCCGCAGCGTCCGGGCGGCGTACTCGTGCTTCGGCGAGGCCGTCTCGACCGGCACGACGACGTCGCCCTCGACCTGGACGATCCGCGTCTTCACCGCCGCGGCGATCTCCCGGTACCAGCCCTTCTGGATCGCGAGGTAGCCGCGGTCGAGCACGAGGAGCGCGGCGTCCTCGGCGAGGGCGATGGCGATCTCGGCGGGCGAGCACTTGCGCATGACGAAGCCGACCCCGCGCTTCTCCAGGCCCGCCTTCGCATCCGCGAGACCCTGGAGCAGGAAGGCGTAGTGGCGGGCATTGGCTTCGGGAAAGCCGCTGGCGCCGTCGAGCAGGCCGAAGCAGGCGACGACCGGCAGGTCGAGGCGGTTCGCCTCCTCGATGGCGAGTTCAAGGGCCGGATTGAACGTCGCCCGATTGGCCTGCTGCAGGAGATACAGGACGTAGGCGCCGTCTCCGCCCGGCTCGACATCGTTGAGGATCCGGACCCGCTCACCCTGGATCGCCATACTCACCTGCCCCTTGCTTGGCGCGTCGCGCCGAACCTTGGCTGGAGAAGGTAGAGCGGGCGGGAATTTCGTCCGTCCGGACGGGGCGGATGAAAAGCCGCAGTCGAGAATGCGGGCCGAACTCCGGCTCGATCCGCCAGAACACCGTCTCATCAGGGACTTGCGGGAGGATCGATCGCGCCCTGCCGGGGCAATGCAGGTTTCGCTGGCGCGCGACAGTCTGCGACATTTTCAACACAGGCCGGCGGGGATGCGTGCGCGGACGCACGAAAGGACAGCCCTGCTGTCCTGATGCTCTTGAATTTTCCATCCGGGAGCGCAGATTGTGCAGCGCGGGAAGGCGATGGCGTCGCCCTCTCGCAGCCCTTCTTGGGCGTTTCCTCCCTAGACTTCGGGCCGCTCCTTCGGGAGTGGCCTTTTTTCTGTCCGGAGGATGCGGAGGCCCGCCCCCCTCTCAGACGGCGCGAGGGCGCGCGCCGATCCGCACGTTGGGCGCCTCGGCCCGCGCGGGATCGGGCGACGCCGCCCCGTCCGGCCGCCTCGGCGGGCAATCCTTCCCGCCTGCGAGCCGCCGCGCGGGGGCCGTCGGTCGCCGCGTGGGGGCGCGTCAGCGCGTCGCGCCGGCCCCCGCTCGGCTGGCCGCCAGCGCGGCGGCCTTGCCGGCCGCCGTGTAGAGGTCGAGGCGCGCGTAGACGCCGAATTCCGAGCCGTCGTCGAGGAAGCCGCCGCCCGGGCCCTGCGTCTCGGTGAGGATCGCGTTGGCCTCGTCCAGCGTCAGCGCCGGGAACGCCGCGGTCAGCAGGTGGCCGGCCTCCGGCGCGACCTTGCCCACATCCTCCCGCCGGCCGGCGGTGTCCGGATGGACCACCGGCAGGCCGTAGGTCTGGGTCGCCGCGTAGAAGGCCGCGTTGGCGGCCGCGTCCTTGAACCGGCCCGTATCCTTCGCCGCGCAGGCCGCCACCGTGTCGCCGCAGCCGGCCTTCAGCGCCTCCGTCATCGCCGCGCGCGCCTCCGTCAGGAGCGCCCGGTAATCCGTCACGCCGACCGTCTTGTCGGCCTCGGCGGACGCCTTGTCGAGGACGGCCGGATTCTTCCGGATCTGGCCGACATAGGCCGGATCGTTGGCGAGCAGGTGCGCGAGGGCGTGCAGCGAGGTCGCCCGGCCGCCCAGCACGTCCATGGCGTAGTGGGCGCCGACGATGATCCGGTCGTTGCCGTACTCGGCGGCGCGGGCGACCATCTGCTGGTAGCGCTCGGGCACGAGGAGCGCGAGCACCATGGACTCGGTGTAGCCGTAGGTGGTGTGACCGCTCGGGTAGGACGGGCTGTTCACGAGGTCCTGCGAGGGGCCGCGCAGCCAGTCGAGGCTGTCGGACGCATCGCCGAAATAGTCCTTGCCACGATAAGTGAGGAGGCGCGGCAGGGTCTGGAACGGCCGCGAATTGCCGTAGCGGTCGGCGCCGGGGCTCCCGGCCGGCCGGTCATAGGCCTTGCCGAACACGTCGGTGACCGCGCCGTTCGACAGGATCGCGGCGGCCTCCTCGGAGACCGGATGCTTGCCGTTCGTGGTGGCGTTGGCGAAGAAGTACTTGCCGGAATTCGAATCCGACTTGGTCACGTTGTTGGTGTAGCCGATCAGGTTGGCGACCGCCGGCGCGATGCTCGTGAAGGTCTTGTAGTCGCTGTAGGTCGCCTTGGCGTGGTAGGCCTGGGCGAGCGTGGTGCCGAGGCCGTCGGCGAGGTTGGCGGCGTTGCCGTCGGTGATGAAGCAGTCCCGCAGGGCGAGCTGCTGCTGCTCGGGGAACGGCAGGAGCGTCGGCTGCTTGAGCTCGCCGGTCTGGATGTCGCCGGTGACCCGCAGGTTCGCGTCCAGCGCCGCCTTGCCGTTGGGCGTGGCCTGCAGCCGGGCCACCGGGACCAGCCCGCGCAGGGCCGACAGGTTGGCGGCCGACTGTGCGAAGGCCTGGAGCGGCAGGGCCGCCCCGAGCAGCGCCAATCCGACCCGCAGCGTCCCGAACATGCAGCCCTCCCCTCGCGGATGCCGTGCCGGACGCTAAGGCCGTTCCCGATCGCGTTGCAATCGGGCGCGCCCCCGACGTCCCCATCTTTGACGGGCCCGCGGCGCCGCGCCGGCCTCCCGCGGCGGCGCGCGCCTCAGCCCCGCGCCCGGGCGCGGATCATGAAGTTGTCGTAGGTGTACTCCGCCACCTGGAACCAGAGGTACTCCTCGTTGCGGAAGGTCCGCATCGCCTCGTAGACGCGGCGGAAATCGGCGTTCTTGGCGGCCATCTCCGCGTAGACGTCGTTGGCGTTCTTGAGGGCGGCCTCCATGACGTCCTGGGGGAACGGCCGCAGCTGCGCGCCGCCGGCCACCAGCCGGCGCAGGGCCTGCGGGTTGCGGGCGTCGTACTTCGCCTGGACGTCGGCGCCGACCTCGGCGGCCGCGGCCCGGAGGATCCCCTGGTAGGATTTCGGCAGCGCCTTCCACTTCTCGGCGTTGAACCAGAAGTGCAGCATGGCGCCACCCTCCCAGAAGCCGGGATAGTGGTAGATCGGCGCGACCTTCTGCAGGCCGAGCCGCTCGTCGTCGTAGGGGCCGATCCACTCGGCGGCGTCGAGCTTCTTGCTCTCCAGGGCCGCGTAGATCTCGGGACCCGGGACCGCCTGCGGCTGCACGCCGAACTTGGCGAGCACTTGCCCGCCCATGCCGCCGATCCGGAACTTCAGCCCCTGCAGGTCGGAGAGGCTCTTGATCTCGCGGCGGAACCAGCCGCCCATCTGGGCGCCGGTGTTGCCGCCCGGCAGGCAGACCAGCCCGGCCTTGGCGAAGACCTCGGCGAACAGTTCGGCGGCGCCGCCCGCCTGCCACCACGCGGCGGCGCCCCGGGCATTGAGGCCGAAGGGCACCGCGGTCGCCAGCGCGAAGGTCGGATCCTTGGCCATGCCGAGGGTCGCCGGCCCGTGCCCCATCTCGACGGTGCCGGCGGCCACGGCGTCGAGCAGGCCCTCGGCCGGGACCGGCTCGCCGGGCCCCTGAACCTGGATCTGGAAGCGCCCGTCGGTGGCCTCCGCGACGATCCGGCTGAGCGCCTCGGGCGCGCCGTACAGGATGTCGAGGGTCTTGGCGTAGGCGGAGGACAGCCGCCAGCGCAGCTCCGGGGCGGATTCGGCCCGGGCCGGCGCGGCGAGCGGACCGGTGAGCGCCGCGGCCGCGCCGAGGCCGGCGGTCAGCACGCTGCGGCGCCGCGTCCCGGCCGCGGGGGATCGCGCGAGGTGAGGTTCGTCCAACGGCATCTCGTCCGAGCAGGTCCGGCCCGGCCGGGCCGGATCGGGGGTCGCAGGTAGCACGTGCGTGCCGGTTCTCGAAAGCCGCGGGCGGCCGGGGCAGTTCCGTCGCGCCTCGAAACCGGCCCGCGCCCGTGCTAGGCGCCCGGGATGCGCACCGAGCCCGCCGTCACCCTGCACACCGTCTGCGGCCTGGAGGAGCTGGCCGGCCACGGCGCGCGCGGCGTGAGCCACGTCCTGTCGCTGCTCGATCCCGGCACGTCGGAGCCCGCGGCCTTCACCGCCTACGGCGCCCACGCCCGCACGACCCTCCGGTTCCACGACTGCCTCGGTCCGGGCGAGGGCCTCGTCCCGCCGGAACCGGAGCACGTCGCGGCGATCCTCGATTTCGGGCGGTCCCTCGATGGCGCCGGCCATCTCCTGGTCCACTGCCATTACGGCCTGTCGCGCTCCACCGCGGCGCTGCTGACCCTGTTCGCGCAGGCCGAACCGGACGCGCCCGCCGCCGCCCTGGTGGAGCGCCTCCACGCCCTGCGCGAGCCGGCCTGGCCGAACGCGCGCATGATCGGCTTCGCCGACGCGATGCTGGAGCGGGACGGGGAACTCAGCGCGGCGGTGCGACGGCTGCACGCCCTGCAGTTGCGGGTTCGCCCGCATCTCGCCGAGCTGCTGCGCGGGCTCGGCCGCGGCGCGGAGGTCGACGCCGCGCAGGCCCTGTGATGAGGAGCCCGCCCCTCACTTGCCGGCCGGCGTGAAGCTCCCGTCCTTCCACACGTAGAGCACGTAGCCCTGCGCGGTGACGTCGCCCTTGGCGTCGAAGCCGACGGTGCCGAGCACGAGATCGAAGCGCTCGGTGTGCAGCGCCTGCGCGATGGGCCTCGGCTCGGTGGAGTGGGCGAAGTTGCCGGCCGCCACCAGGGCCTGCATGGCCGCGTACCCGTAGATCGTGGAGCCGGTGGGATCGACGCCCTCGGCCTTGAAGGCCTTCACGACGGCCGCGGCGGCGGGCTGCCGGCTCGGGTCGAGGTAGAAGGTCATCAGAACGCCGTTGCTCGCGGACCCGGCGATCTTGGCGAAGTCCGGCGTGGCGATCGCCGAGGTGCCGAACCATTGGGGGCGGAAGCCCCGGTCCGCCGCGATCTTCACGAGGCGGCCCATCTCGGCGGCGTCGCCGCCGTAGTAGACGACCTCGATCCCCGCGCTCTTGAGGCGGTCGGCCAGGGCGGCGTCGTCGGCGTCGCTCGGCGAGAACGACAGGAACAGCGCCTCGTTCACGCCGATGCGGTTGAGGTTGTCCTTGGTGGCGGCGGCGAGGCTGCGGGCCGCCGGCGTCTGGTCCTGGATCAGCGCGATCTTCCGGTCGCGGAACCGCTCGGCCAGCACGGCGGCGGACAGGCGGGCCTGATCGTCGTCGCGGCCGCAGACCCGGAAGATGTTCGGCAATCCCCGGTCGGTGAGCCGCGCCGCCACCGAGGCCGCGGTGATCATCACCACCCCGTTCTGCGCGTAGATGTCGGAGGCCGCGATGGAGGCGTTCGAGCAGACATGGCCGACGACGAGCCGGACGTTGGACCGGACGAAGTGGTTGGCCACCGCCATCGCGGTGTTCGAGTCGCAGGCATCGTCCTGCACGTCCAGGGTCACGGGCTGGCCGTCGAGGCCGCCCATGGCGTTGGCGTCCCGGGCCGCGGCCTCAACGCCGCGCAGGACCTGCTCGCCGACCGCCACGTAGGGGCCAGACCGCGGAACCGCCACGCCGATCACCACGTCGGCCGCCGCGCGGGAGGCCGGCAGGAGCGCGAGACACAGGCTCAGGGCGATCAGCGCGGGCCGGAGCGGCCCGCGGGCGGGGACGAAACGTCCGATCTTCATCGGGCTCTTCTGGGCATCCTTGCGCGACACGTCGGCGCGACGGCGGATGCGGCTCCGTAGCCTCGATCCCGCCCCGCACCCAGTGCCCATACGCGAGGACGCGCCGAAACGCGATTTTTTTCCGCGGCGGTCCTCTGGGCGACCCGGTGCCTGATTCCGGTGCCTACTTGGCGTAGGCGTAGGCCGTCGCCGCGGAGGCGACCGGTCCGGTGACGCCGTTGAAGGCGGTGAGGACCTTCTGGACCTCGGTGAAGGGCGCGTTCGACACGTAGATCAGGTCGCGGTTGCGCATCCGGAACGCCTGCGACACAAACAGGCTGTTGGGGTCGCGCATGTCGATCCGGTAGACCACCGGCACCAGAGGCGTGCCGAGCAGCTTCGAGCCGGGGCTGAGACGACGCACGACGCTGGCCGGCTCGAACCGGAAGATGAAGGTGCCGGCCGGGTCGGCGGCGAAGTCCGACAGGCCGCGCGCCTTGGCCAGCGCCTGCGCCAGCGTGATCCCGTCGGCCTGGAACGGCAGCTCGGTGCTGTTGCCCAGCGCGCCCACCGCGATGAAGGTCTGCGGGTCGCGCACCAGGGTCAGCACGTCGTTGGGCCGCAGGTAGATGTTCTCACGCGGGTTCGACACCACCGTGGTCAGCGGCACGGTCGCGGTCACCGGCCCGCGCGAGAGCCGCACGAAGGTCTCGTTGACCGGCGCGCGGTTGCCGCCGGCGGCGGCGATGACGTCGAGGATGCGGTCGCCGTGGCCCGAGAGCGGCAGGCGGGCGCCGGCGGCGCCCTCGCCGGTGACGGTGACGGCCTGGGAGATCGGGCGTGTGACCGAGACCAGCACCTGCGGCTGGATGGCCTTGCCGGCGAGCTCGTTCTCGATGAGCGCCTGGACGTCCTGGGTGCGGCGGCCGGCGACCTTGATGCGGCCGGCGTAGGGCACCGAGATGGCGCCGTCGCGCCCGACGGGCTGCTCCGGGATGAGGGCGGACTTGGAACCTGCGGAGAAGCGGTCGGCGACGAGGGGCCCGGAGAACAGGCCGCCGGACCCGGCTTCCCAGACGGAGACCGAGACCATGTCGCCGATGCCGATGACCGGCTCGGAGGAGGGGCGGTGGTCGCCGAAGGAGGCGAGCAGGCTGTCCAGCGGCCGGCCGCGCAGGGCCTCGACCACGGAGGGAGTGACGTCGATGATCTCGTAGCGGGCGAGCAGGCCTCCGTCGGCCGTGGCGACCTCAGCCCCGGCCTG
>NZ_JBQEPK010000069.1:0-20424 GCF_052045615.1 Methylobacterium sp. 22177
CGGCAGCTCGAGGCCGAGGCCGAGGCGGCCCGGCAGGACGCGGAGCGCCAGCGCAGCCTCGTCATGCGGCAGATCGCCGATCGGTTCGCCGACACCGTCGGCGGGATCGTCGCGCAGGTCTCGGCCGCGGCGACCGGCCTGCAGGCGACGGCCCGGAGCATGACCGAGACCGCCGCGCAGACCGCCGAGCAGTCGAGCACCGTCGCGGCCGCGGCCGAGCAGGCGGCCAGCAATGTCGGCACCGTGGCGGCGGCGGCCGAGGAGCTCGGCACCTCGGTCCAGGAGATCGGCCGGCAGGTCGACGGCTCGGCCAGCCTCGCGCGCGCGGCCGTCGCCGAGGCCGATCAGACCGGCGCGCTGGTCCAGGAGCTGAGCGAGGCGGTGACGCGGATCGGCGACGTGGTCGGGCTGATCTCGACCATCGCGGGCCAGACCAACCTGCTGGCGCTCAACGCCACGATCGAGGCCGCGCGTGCCGGTGCGGCCGGTCGCGGTTTCGCCGTCGTGGCCACCGAGGTGAAGGCGCTGGCCGAGCAGACCGCCCGGGCGACCGAGGAGATCGCCGGCCAGATCGGGCGGGTCCAGGCCTCGACCGGTCAGGCCGTGGCGGCGATCGGGACGATCACGGCGCGGATCCGCGACATCGACGGCGTCGCGACCTCCATCGCGGCGGCGGTCGAGCAGCAGGGCGCGGCCACCCACGAGATCGTCCGCAACGTCGGGCAGGCGGCGGCCGGCACCGGCGAGGTCACCAGCAACATCGTCAGCGTCGCGAGCGCCGCCGAGAAGACCGGGGGCGCCGCCGGGCTGGTCCTGGCCGAGGCGTCGCGGCTCTCGGAGCAGTCCGAGCACCTGAACGCCGAAGTGGCGCGCTTCCTGGACCGGGTTCGCGCGGCCTGACGCGGGCCCCCGACGCGCTCCCGACGGCGTCCGGGCCGTTTCGCCCGGACGCCGTCGTCTCGAGGACTCAGACCGAGCGGCTGCCGCCCTCGTTCCGGCGCTTGGCCATGAACGCGTCGAACTGCTCGCGATCCCGGGCGCGCTTCAGCTCCTCGACGAAGTCCGAGAAGGCGCGGCTCTCTTCCTCGAGAGCGCGGCGCTGCGCTTCCAGGCGGTCGAGCTCGGCCCGGCGATACTCGTCGAACGCGGCGTTCCCGGTGCCGCCGCGGCGGTTGGCGGCCTCGAAGGCGCGGGCGAAGCGGGACGCGGGACGCCCACCGTCGAACTCGGAGACCGTCCGGCGCGCGGCGTCCCGCAGCTCGGCGAAGGCCGGGTAGCCGGCGAACTTCCAGGCGACCAGCGCGAGGCCAATCGGCCACCAGTAGATGAAGCCGACCACGATCGCGCCGATCTCGAGCGACCGACGCGGGAACGGGCCGGACCGGCAGAGCCTGCCGGTCGCCCAGGGAGAGGAGGATTGAGAGGTCACGGCTGTGCTCCGCTGTTCATGTGAACGCGGTTAACATGCGGGTCCGGCGCGGGCCTTTCAAGGCCGACCGGCGCCGTCGTCGCGCTCGCCGGGGCGCCCAGCCCCGTGGACGAGGGCGAGCACTCCGGCCCGCAGGAGCTCGTACTTGTCGGGGAAGCCGGGGCCGCGCGGCAGATGTCCGGCGGCCGAGAGGGTCGCGAGGCCGTGGGCCAGGGCCCAGACTTCCAGGGCGATGAAGCGCGGCGCCACGCCACCGAATCCGTCCGCGAAGGTCGACTGCAGCGCTTCCACCAGGAGATCGAAGGGGCTCGGCCGCGCCTCCGCGCCGGCGGCTCCGGCGGGCGTATCCGGTTCGGCCCCGCCCGCGGGCGCACCGCGGGTCTCGAAGATCGCCGCGTAGTAGGCCGGCTCCTCCTCGGCGAAGGCGAGGTAGGTCTCACCCATCCGGGTGAACCGCTCCAGGGGCGTCCCGCGCGACGTCAGGGCCCGCGCCAGGCGCGCGGCGAGCTCGGCGAAGCCGCGCCCGGCGAGTTCCTCGAGAAGCGCCTCGCGGCCCCGGAAATGGCGGTACAGCGCGGCCGGCGTCACGCCCACGAGGCGCGCAGCGTCGACAAGGGTGAAGCCGCCGATCCCGCGCTCGGCGATGAACCGGCGCGCGGCCTCCAGGAGGGCCTCCTTCAGATTGCCGTGATGGTAGCTCCGCCGGTCGTCCGGCCCGTCCCGCCAGGGTCGCAAGATCTCATATCCTTCACGCGCCTATTACACCTCACCGAACGTCTGCACCGCTGTCGAGTCCGAAGACCAACGACCGCGGATTTTCGAGGTCGGCCTCTACATGACAGCCGAAGACGACGGTTGTTTCGGGCGCATGGGGCGACGCTTGACCGCCCCCGGGCCGGCGTAACACTATTACACGCGGGCCGCTGGGGATTCCATCGCAGGACGACGAGCATCGCGCATGGCCTTCGTGAGCCTCAAGGCGTGGCGGGCCCGCTCGGCGGAGCGCGCCGCGATCGCGGCGCGCCTGAAGCAGGACCTGCGGGCGGCCCTCGGCCTCGGCGAGGCCGACACGCTGGCGGTCAACGAGATCGCCTGCGCCGATCCGGGCTGCCCCGACATGGAGACCATCGTGCTGGTGATGCGCGCCGGCGCGCCCACGCGAGCCCTGCGAATCAGGCGCCCGATCGACGCCGTCGACCCCGACGACATCGCGGCGGTCGTGGCGGAAGACCGGTCATCCGAAGCGCGGCCGGGCGACGTCTCAACAATGTGATCCCGCGCGGGGGCAATCGGTCTCCGCGGCGCTCAGGTCACAGGGACGGGCCCGCGCGCGCGACGTAGCATCCCTCCAACAGCAGCGCGCCCCGCTCGGACGGGGCCGCGGGAGGAACGCACGCCATGAAGAGCCGCCGCCACGTCCTCGCGCTCGTCGGCCTCGCCCTCGCCGGTTCGAGCCTGCTCGAGGCTTCTGCCCGGGCGGGCGAGACCCGACCGTTCTCGGACGCCGCCTTCGAGGCCGCGCAGAGGAGCGGGAAGCCCGTGCTGATCGCGGTCAGCGCACCCTGGTGCCCGATCTGCCGGACGCAGAAGCCGATCCTCGCGAGGCTCTCGGCCGAGCCGCGCTTCAAGGACCTCCAGATCTTCGATATCGATTTCGACAGCCAGAAGGACCTGCTGCGGCGCCTGAACGTGCGGATGCAGAGCACGCTGATCGCCTACAAGGGCGCGACCGAGGTCGGCCGCTCGGTCGGTGAGACGCAGCCGGAATGGATCGAGGGGCTCGTCGAGAAGACGCTGTGAAAGGGGACGCTTCGCCCGTTCCCCCTGTCCGGTCCCGTTCAGGGAAGCTCCGGCATAAGCCCGGACCAGGCCCGCGCGACGGGTCCGGCGGAGAATGTCACCGGTGTCGAGCCCCCCTTTGTCAGACGTCCCGGGTCCCGACGCGATCGTGGCCGTGCCCGTGCGCAACGAGGAGGAGCGGATCGCCGCCTGCCTGCGGGCGATCGACGCCCAGGCCGGTGCCGAACCGGGGCGGGTCGGGCTCGTGCTGTTCCTGAACAACTGCACGGACGGCACCGAGGCGCTCGTGGCCGCGCTGGTGCCGACGCTGTCGATCCCGGTCCGCGTGCTGGTCGAGAATTTCGCCGGCGCCCATGCCGGATGGGCCCGCCGGCGGGCGATGGACGCCGCCGCCGCGTGGCTGGGTGATGCGGGGAATGCGGGGATCATCCTGTCGACCGACGCCGACAGCCGCGTCCCGCCCGACTGGGTGGCGCGCAACCGCGCGGCGATCGAGGCGGGCGCCGACGCGGTGGCCGGCCGGGTCGAGCTCGACGCGGCCGAGGCGGCGCTGCTGCCGCCCTCGCTCCCCGCCCGCGGCCGTCTGGAGGACGCTTACGACGCCCTGATCACCGAGGCCGAGGCGCGGATCGACCCCGATCCGAACGACCCCTGGCCCTGCCACCGGACCGCGATCGGCGCGACCCTCGCGGTGACCCGCCGCGCCTACCTCGCGGTCGGCGGCATGCCCGAGATCCCGCTGGGCGAGGACGGCGCCTTCGTCGCGCGGCTGCTGGAGCACGGTCTGCGGGTCCGGCACGCCACCGACGTGTGCGTGACCATCTCGGCCCGCCTCGCCGGGCGCGCTCCGGGCGGCGTCGCCGACACGATCCGCTCTCGCTGCGAGGAGCCCGACGCGCTCTGCGACGCCCGCATGGAGACCTTCCCGCGCGCCGTGCGGCGCTACCTCTGGCGCCGGCGCTTCCGCCAGATGCACGGGCGCGGGGCGCTCGCGCGGGGCGACGGTTGGGCGCGGGCGATCGGGATCGCCCCGACGGAGGCGCGGCGCATCGCGGCCCTCCCCCTCGGGCAGGCCATCGCGGAGGCGGAGCGCGCCAGCCCGCGCCTGGCCTACCGCCCGATCGGCCCGCGCCAGCTCCCGGCGCAGATCCGGATCGCGCGAGTAGGCGTGGTCGCGATCCGCCTCGGCCTGGGGCTCGCCGGCGCGGCGCAGCGGATCGCGGGTGCGGCCGCGCCCGAGCGGCCGGTCACCGACCCGCGCGGCAGCCGGGTCTGATCTCGTCAGGGGCGGCGTTCCAGCACGTCCCGGGGCGCCACGCCGAACCGGCGGCGGAAGGCGCGGCTGAAGGTGGCCGCGTCGGTGAATCCGCAGCTGGTCATCACCGACGCGATGCGGGTACCGCCGCGGAGCCGCCGGTAGGCCCGGTCGAGCCGGGCGTCGCGGATCTTCGCCGCCACCCCCTCGTCGCCCGTGAAGGCCGCGTAGAGCCGGCTCCGCGAGACCCGCAGGGCGGCCGGCAGCGATTCCGGCCCGAAGGCGGGATCGTGCAGCCGGCGCTCGATATGGGCGAGCGCCAGGGCCCGCACGGCGTCGCCGGACAGGTCATCGCCGGCCTTCTCGCCCTGCCCGTCCGCGAGAGCCCGCAGCAGATGCAGGACGCCCTCGAGAGCGATGCCGGCCTCCGCCTCCGACAGGCCGCCGATCGTCTCGGAGAAGGAGCGGAGATAGGTCGCGAACAGGCCGCTGAGCGGCGTCGCGCGGAGCCTGCGCCCGGCGAAGGCCTGCACGCTGCCGACCTGGCTCAGGAAGGCGGCGCGCGGCACCTGGAGGCGGATCTCCTCGTAGGAATCGCGGCTCCCGATCGCGAAGGGCTGGTCCATGGCGTGGACGGTGACGTCGCCGGCGCTCAGTAAGGCACCGCCATTGCCCTGCTCGACGTAGCCGCTGCCCTGCAGAAGGAGCACGATCGCGATGTCGTCCCGCCCGTCGCGCCGCACGTGCTGCGCCGTGCGCTCCACGCCGATCGGGTTGCTGAGGGTGTGGAGGACCGCGCCGTGACGGGTGATCGCGAGGCGGCGGCCCGCCGCGAACGGCACGTCGGGCGCCAGCGGCGTCGCGTGGACGCGCGCCAGCACCGTACTGCGCCAGTAGTCGAAGGCGTGCTTCTGCTCGACCGCGTCGGTCGTCTCGACGAGGATGGGAACGGTCTCGCGAACACTCACAGCATGGCGGTCCCGGGCGCCGACGACGGGCGCCGCTCACATCCGCGCCGCGGGCCTGTTGGGAAGGTTGCAGATCCGACCATCAGCCGCAACCTGAACGAAGTGCTGAGGCGGCCCCGCCTCAACGCTCCGCGGCCGCAACCCGCGGCTCGGGGCGGGTCGCGGCCGCGTCGGCGAAATGCACGATCACGGCGCGCCCTGCGGCCGGCGGCGCGAGCAGGCTCGCGCGGAACCGCGCGGTCTCGGTCGCGGCGAGGACCGTCCGGGGCGGCGGGACCGACACTGTCTTGATCGTCCGACCGCCGGCGTCGCGGATCTCGACGCTCAGCGGCCCCACGGGCGCGTCGGAGCGGGCGACGCCGACCAGGTCGCCCTCGATGACGAGTTCGGCGGGACTGTCGTCCTCCGCCGGGTTGTTGAAGGCGACGACGTCGCGGATCTCGATGCCGCGCACGTTCACCGGCAGGCCGATGCGGGCGAACAGGGAGGCGGTCTGCGGGACGGCCCGGACCACGGCGGTGCGGGCGAGGCAGACCAGCGGGATCGCCGCCAGGAGCGTCAGGCCGAACGCCAGCGAGGGTGTCAGGCCCGGGATCGCGCGGCGGGGCTGTCCGGCGGCCTTCCTGGGCTTGGCTGACCGTCGGGCCTTGGGAGCCGGGACCTCGGTCGCGTTCCGCACCGAGGCGGTCGCCTCCTCCCAGGCCGCGTCCGCGACGGGATCGGTCTCGGTCTGCGCGGCGAGTTCGGCCTCGTGGCCGGCGAGGACGTCGGCCGGCGAGATGAACCACGTCTCGCGGCAGGCGGCACAGCGGACCGAGCGGCCCTCCATGCCGACCTTGCTGGCGTCGATGCGATATTCGCTCGCGCAGCTCGGGCAGGCGATCAGCATCCGCGCCATACTCGCATCGATCGGCCGCAACCGGGCCGGACAGTGAATTGCTTGAAGAAGTGTCGCCGAACAGGGTTAAGGGGCCGTGAAATCCCCGAGGCCTTGAAAACGCCCGCCGCTCCGGCGATTCCCGAGGGATGGACAGACGAGATACGGCACGGCCTTGAACCTACAGGCGAGCATGAAGAGCCTGCTGCCCGGCGCGGAGCGGCCGGTGGTGCAGTTCGAGAATGTCGGCATGCGCTACGGCCTTGGGCCGGAGGTGCTGTCCGACGTGAGCTTCCGCATCGCGCCGCGCTCCTTCCAGTTCCTGACCGGCCCGTCCGGGGCCGGGAAGACGACGCTGCTGCGCCTGATCCTGCTGTCGGTGCGGCCGACCCGCGGGCTCGTCTCGATCTTCGGCGAGGAGGTGAGCGACATCTCCGCGAAGGCGCTGACCGGGCTCCGGCGCCGGATGGGCGTGGTGTTCCAGGACTTCCGGCTCCTCGACCACCTGACCACCTACGAGAACGTCGCCCTGCCCCTGCGCGTCCAGGGCCGGGCCGAGGCGAGCTACCGGGCCGAGGTGGTAGAGCTGCTGCGCTGGGTCGGCCTCGGCGAGCGCATGCACGCCCTGCCCCCGCTGCTCTCGGGCGGCGAGAAGCAGCGCGCCGCCATCGCCCGCGCCCTGATCGCGCGGCCCGACCTGCTGCTCGCGGACGAGCCCACCGGCAACGTCGATCCGGGCCTGGGGCGGCGGCTGCTCCGCCTGTTCCTGGAGCTGAACAAACTCGGGACCTCGGTCATCATCGCCACCCACGATTTCGGCATCATGGACGCCGTCGATGCCCGCCGGATGGTCCTGGGCGAAGGCCGGCTGCGGATCGAGGAATGAGCACTCAGGCGATGCCGCGGACGAAGGCCGGTGGACCGGCCGTGCCGCCCGACCCGTCGGTGCCGGCCAACCTGCGCCGCAACGCGCCGCTGGTGCCCACCGACACGGCCGCCGGCCGCTCCCTGGCCGCGGTCATCGCGATCCTGACCTTCCTCGCCGGCCTCTGCGCGGGCGCGGCCGAGATGGTCGCGACGAACGCCGCTCAGTGGCAGGGCGACGTGGCCCGCGAGGTCACGATCCAGGTCCGGCCCGGACCCGGCCGGGACGTCGACGCCGACGTCGGCCGCGCCGACGCCATCGCCAAGGCCGAACCGGGGATCGCGGAGACGCGGGTGTTCAGCAAGGCCGAGGCCGAGCGCCTGCTCGAGCCGTGGCTCGGCACCGGGCTCGACCTCTCCGACCTCCCGGTGCCGCGCCTGATCGCCCTCAAGCTCTCCAGCGGCCAGGCGGCGGACCTGAAGCGTCTGCGATCACGCCTCGTCGAGGCGCTGCCGGGCGTCGCCAGTCTCGACGACCACGCCCTCTGGCTCCAGCGGCTCTCGACCGCCGCCAACGCCTTCGTGGGGATCGGGATCGGGCTGGTGCTGCTCGTCCTGATCGCCACCGGCCTCGCCGTGACCTTCGCGACCCGTGGCGCCATGGCGAGCAACCGCGAGGTCGTGGAGGTGCTGCATTTCGTCGGCGCCGACGACGACTACATCGCCCGGGCGTTCCAGCGGCGCTTCTTCGGCCTGGGTCTCCGCGGCGGCGCGATCGGGGCCGGTCTGGCGCTCGTCGCCTTCGTGATCGCCGGTGTCCTCGCGCGGGCCGCGCGCTCCGGACCGGCCGGTCAGGAGGTCGAGGCGCTGTTCGGCGCGTTCCAGATCGGCCTGCGCGGCTACGCCAGCGTGATCCTGATCGGCGTGATCGCGTCCCTCGTCACGGGCGTCGTCTCGCGCGTGACCGTGCGGCGCTTCCTGGCTTAACGCCCGGCTGCGTCACGAAGACGTGGAAATAGGGGGTCTAGCCGGCACGTTTACCATCTGGAAACTTTATGGTTGCGGTGTGGAAACAGCCGACAGCGCCGGCCTCCGAGCCGCCGCAATCGGCGCTGATTCTCCGGAGGATGACCACGCGTATGCTGCGCGCATCGGATCCGCCCTCGACCGACGCCGTCGGCTGGGCCTGGCACGAGTGGGGTCTCCCGCGCCGCGCCGTCGTGCGCCCGCGCGAACGGCGGCGGATCGCTCTCTGGACCTGCAGCCTCGGCGCCGGACTCGGGATGCTGGCCCTGTTCGCCGGGTTTCTGGTGTTCGTGAGCGCCCTCGCCCGCCACGAGCGGACGCCCACCGACCGGGCCGACGGGATCGTCGCGCTGACCGGCGGCGCCCAGCGGATCGGTGACGCGATCGACCTCCTCGCGGGCGGCTACGGCCGGCGCCTGCTCATCACCGGCGTCAACGAGCGGACCAGCCGCGACGAGATCGCCCGGCTGAACCCGACCCAGCGCGCCCTGATCGCCTGCTGCGTGGACCTCGACTACCGCGCGCGCAACACGATCGGCAACGCCATCGAGACGCGCCGCTGGATGCGCGCGCACCGGTTCAGCACGGTCGCGGTCGTGACCTCGAACTACCACATGCCGCGGACGCTGGTGGAACTCGACCACGCCCTGCAGGACAGCGACCGCGTGCTGCCGCATCCCGTCGTGACCGAGGCGTTCGACGCCGACCGCTGGTGGCAGAACCCGCCGGCCGCGCGACTCCTGGCCTCCGAGTACATGAAGTTCCTGGTCAGCTGGGTGCGCACGCGCTTCGAGGCCGATCCCGAGCGCTCCCGCGCCGCGATCCTGATCGGCCGCGGCAAGCCCGTGAAGATGGTGGCCGAGCCGCTGATGCTGCGCGGCGTCGATTGAGGGCGCGGCGCGCCCTCCGCCCCCGCCCTACTGCCCCTTGCAGCGGGCCTTGATCGCCGCCGAGAACTCGCGGTCCGATCCCTGGACCTGGGCGAGGCGCTCGCTGCGCTCCGAGCCGGACAGGCAGCGCCCGTAGACGCTCGCCACGCGCCGCATCGTCTCCACGTGTCGCCGCCAGACGCGGCAGTTCTTGGCATCGTCGCCGTCGGCCTGCTCCAGCTGCTCGAGGGCCTGGCGCTGCATCGACTGCGCCACCAGGACGTCGCGGGCGCAGGTGGTCTCGCCCTGGGCGGCGGCGCCGGAGACGCCGGCCGCGAGGATCAGGGCGGCGATGCGGAAGCTCGGGATCATCAGGCGGCCTGCGGTGCCGTCGAGCGCGTCAGGAGCGCGTAGAGCGCCCCGGCGTCCCGGGCGGCGCGGATATGCGCGAGCATGCCCGGCTCGCGCAGGATACGGGCCACCTGCGCCAGGGCCTTCAGGTGGTCGGCGCCGGCACCCTCGGGCGCGAGCAGCAGGAAGGCGATGTCCACGGGCTGGCCGTCCAGGGCCTCGAAATCCACCGGGCGGTCGAAGCGCGCGAACAGCCCGAAGAGACGGTCCAGGCCGGGGAGCTTGCCGTGCGGGATCGCCACCCCGTCGCCGATGCCGGTCGAGCCGAGCCGCTCGCGCTGGAGAAGGGTGTCGAAGACGGGGCGCTCGCCGAGGGCGGGCAGGCGCCGCGCCGCCTGCGCGGCGAGATCCTGCAGCACCTGCTTCTTGGCGCGGGCGCGCAGGGCCGGCACGACCGACTCGGGGTCGAGGAATTCCAGAACTGGCATCGAACGACCGTTGCCCCGTCGCCCGCTCGCGAGGAAGCGGGCCTCGTCGCAGGGGCGTCGACGACCGTTCCGGCCGCGCCCCCGCTGGATTCAATGGGCGGGGAAACCAGCCGGTTCCGGCTCCGTTCCACCCGACCCGCAGCGTCACTCGGTGGCGTTCGGCGGGTCCACCCAGCCGATCGCTCCGTCGCTCCGCCGGTATACGACGTTGACGCGGCCGGTGCCAGCGTGGACGAACACAACCACTGGGGATCCCGTCATATCGAGGGCGGTCACCGCCTCGCCGATGGTGCGGCGCTGGAGGGTCTTGGTGCTCTCGGCGACGATCGGCGGGTGGGCGTCGCCCTCGGCGGCGTCGTCCTCCTCCACCTCCGGGGCGGCGAACACCGCGTAGGCAGCCTCGATGGCCGCGGCGTCGCCCGGGCCGGTCGCGTGCTGCTTCAGCTTGTGCTTGTAGCGCCGCAGTCGGGTCTCCAGGCGCTCGGCGGTCTGCTCGAAGCTCGAGCGCGCGTCGTGCGCGAAGCCGTTCGCCTCGATGGTCAGACCGGAGACGAGATGCAGCACGCAATCCGTCCGGAAGGCGGTGCCGTCGCGCCGGAGCGTGACGTGGCCGTTGCAGGAATCGTGCATGTGCGAGTCGAGATACTTGGCCTGGATCGCGGACATCCGCTCCTCGACGCGGCCGCGCAGACTCTCGCCGAGATCCACGCCGTGGCCAGTCACCCGCAACGATCCCATGCTGCCTCCCCCGTTCTGATGCAGTCGGCCGAATTAGAGAGCCGGCTCGGGTTAAGTCAACGGAGCCCCTTGCGGTTCAAGCAGTTGCTTAACCCTGGGTTCAGCTGGCCTGTCCGTATAGACGGGGCCGCCCGAACCCCGGCCCGCGACGTGAGACCACCGCCTGCATGACGATCGACCCCGGATTCTCCGCCACCGCGACACGCCGCGCCGTCCTGGGCGGCGCGCTCGGTGCTGCCGCGGGACTGCTCCCGGCGGCCGCGCGGGCAGCCGACCCGGAGAAGGTCCCGGCTCTGCCCGGAAGCGGTGAGGCGTTCGAGGCGAACACGCTGACCGACCTCGCTCGCGCCCGCGCCGCCGCCCCCTACGCGGCGCCGAAGACCGGCGACGTGCCGGCCGTTCTCAAGAACCTCTCCCGCGAGGCCTACGAGGCCATCCGGCCCGCGGAGGGCCGCGCGGTCTGGGCCGACCGGAACGCCGGCTACGTCCTGGAGCCGCTGCTGCGGGGCTCGATCTTCGAGACGCCGGTCTCGCTGTTCGTCGTGGAGAACGGCCTCGTTCAGCCGGTCGGGTACGACAAGTCCGCCATCGCGGCGCCTGGCCTCGACCTGCCCGACCTGGCCGCCGACACGGCCTTCTCGGGCTTCCGCCTGCGCGCCCGGTTCGACGGCGCCGACGGGCTCTCGAACTTCGCCCTGTTCCAGGGCGGCTCGTTCTTCCGCCTCGTCGCCGAGGGCCAGGATTTCGGCATCAACGCCCGGGCCCTCGCCCTGCGTCCGGCCGATTCCCGCGGCGAGGAGTTCCCGCTGTTCCGGGCCCTGTTCATCGAGACGCCGCGCGCGGGTCAGCCGGTCGTCGTCCACGCCCTCGCGGAATCGGAATCCGCGACCGCGGCGTTCAGGATCACGCTGACGCCGGGCCGCGACGTCTCTACGGCGCAGATCGACGGAACGGTCTTCGCCCGCACCGAGCTGGACCATATCGGGCTCGGCGGCATGCAGGGCAGCTACCTGTTCGGCGCCCTCGACCGGAACCGCGTGGACGACCTGCGCGCCGCGGCCTTCTCGGTGGAGGGCTTGGCGATCCACAACGGCTACGGCGAGCCGATCTGGCGCCCCGTTCACAATCCCGAGGCGCTGCAGGTCTCGGCGTTCGTGGATCGCGGGCCCAAGGGCTTCGGCCTCATGCAGCGGGCCCGCGCCTACGACGATTTCGAGGACGACCGCCGCCACTGGGAGCAGCGCCCGTCCCTCTGGCTGGAGCCGCTCGACGACTGGAACGAGGGCGCGGTCACCTTGCTGGAGATCCCGAGCGATTCCGAGTTGAACGAGAATGTCTTCGCCTATTGGCGGCCCAAGGCGAAGCTGGCGAAGGGCGCGGAGATGCGATTCCAGTGCCGTCAGCACTGGTCGAAGGGCTGGCCGGACCCGCTGCCGCCGGAGATCGCCCGGGTGCGCGACAGCCGCTGCGGCCGCGGCAGCTCGGGCAATCGCCGGCTCTTCGCGGTGGATTTCGAGGGCGACGCGCTGTTCCAGCCCGGCGACATCGACGTCGACCTCGCGGCCTCGGCCGGGACGATCACGCGCCAGGAACGGTTTCGGTATTCCGATCGTAAGACCCTGCGGATCCTGTTCGAACTCGATCCGGGAAGCGAGCGCGCGAGCGAGTTGCGCCTCGCGCTCCGGCGCGGTCAGGCCCGGGCGAGCGAGACATGGCTGTTTCGCTGGACGCCCTGATCCGTCATCACGACAGCTGAGGACCGGCCTGCCCCGTGCGATTGGACGAGACGATGACCCTGCCGCCAGCGACGGACGCCGGGTCCGGGCGCGACACCGCGACCGACGGCGGCCGTCACCTGCCGCCCGAGGCGCCCCTGTCCATGCCGGTTCAGGACCTGGCGCGCTGGGATCCGGGGCTCGGGCACCGATGGGTGCGCCGGGCCCGGACGCCCTGGCCGGAGCGGCTCCTGGTGTTCGGTGGCGCCGTGGCCCTGACGGCCTACGGCGGCTGGCAGATGGTCGAGACCGTGTCGGTCTCCGGCAGCCCGACCGCGCTCCAGCTCGTCTTGGTCGTCCTGTTCTGCCTGACCTTCTCGTGGATCGCGCTCGCCTTCACCAGCGCGGTGCTGGGTTTCGGGACGCTCCTGCGCCGACCGCGGCCGACGCCGGACCCGACGGCGCTGCGCACGCGGACCGCGGTCCTGATGCCGGTCTACAACGAGGCCACGGCCCGCACCTTCGCGGGGATCGAGGCCATGCGCGAGGCGGTCGAGGCCACCGGGCTCGGAGACCATTTCGACTGGTTCGTGCTGTCGGATTCGACCCAGCCCGACGCCTGGATCGCCGAGGAGCGCGCCTATCTCGACCTGCGCGGCCGGCTCGGTCCCGAGGCCCGGCTCTACTACCGGCACCGGCCGAAGAATCATCACCGCAAAGCAGGCAACATCGGCGATTTCGTCACCCGCTGGGGCGGCCGCTACGACCACATGCTCGTCCTGGACGCCGACAGTCTGATGAGCGGATCGGCGGTCGTGGCGCTCGCCGCCGCCATGGAGGCGGACCCGGATGCCGGCATCATCCAGACGCTGCCGCTGATCATCAACCGCAACACCCTGTTCGCCCGCCTCCAGCAATTCGCCGCCCGGATCTACGGTCCGGTGATCGCGGCCGGCCTCGCCGCGTGGTCCGGTCGGGACGGCAACTACTGGGGGCACAACGCGATCATCCGGACCCGCGCCTTCGCGGATTCCTGCGGCCTGCCCGACCTGCCCGGGAAGCCGCCCTTCGGTGGACACATCCTGTCCCACGACTTCGTCGAGGCGGCCCTGATCCGTCGCGCCGGCTGGGCGGTGTACATGCTCCATCGCCTGCCGGGCTCGTACGAGGAGAGCCCGCCGTCGCTGATCGACGTGGCGGTGCGCGACCGGCGCTGGGCGCAGGGCAATCTCCAGCACGCGCGCGTCATCGGCGCCGCGGGGCTGCATCCGGCCACCCGGCAGCACTTCGCCACCGGCATCGCCGGCTACCTGGCCTCGCCGCTCTGGCTGCTGCAGCTGGTGGTCGGTATCCTGCTGGTTCTGCAGACGGCCACGGAGCGGCCGGACTATTTCGGCGGCGCCGGCTTCTCGCCGGTCTTCCCGCGCTTCGATCCGGTCCGCGCGCTCCAGCTGTTCGGCCTCACCATGGCGGTCCTGCTGGCACCCAAGCTCCTCGGCCTGATCCTGGCCCTGCTGGACGGCCCGGTGCGGCGCGCCTGCGGGGGCGCCGGGCGGCTGGTCCTGTCCAGCCTCGTCGAGATCCTGCTGTCCGCCCTCGTGGCGCCGGTGGCGATGGTGATCCAGTCGGGCTCCGTGATGGGCATCCTGCTCGGACGGGACACGGGTTGGAATCCGCAGCGGCGGGACGACGGCTCGATACCGCTGCGCGACATCGTCGTCCGCCATCGGTGGCACACGCTGCTGGGGCTGGTGGCGGGCGTCGCCGCCTTCGCGATCGCCACCTCGCTGTTCCTCTGGATGAGCCCGACGATCTTGGGTCTGGTGCTCGCGATCCCGATCTCCTGGGCGAGCGGCCAGCTCGGGCTCGGCCTGGCGCTCAAGCGCCGCCTGCTCCTCGCCACTCCCGAAGAGGCGGCGCCGCCTGAGATCGCCGTCCGCGCCGCCGCCCTCGCGGCGCGCAACGCGGAGCGCGGGTTCGACGATGCGGAAGCCCTCGCGGCCGTCCACGCCGACCCCGACCTCGCGCGCGCCCACGGCCAGATGCTCCCCCCGGGACATCGCCGCCCAAGGGGCGCGATCGACCCGGACCACACGCTGGCCACCGCCAAGATCTGCGAGGCCGAGACCGTCGCGGAGGCCCAGGCTTGGCTGTCGCCGAAGGAGCGCATGGCGCTCCTGCACGATCGCGCGCTCGTCGATCGCCTCGTCCGCCTCGACGCGAGCGGACGGTGATCGCGGTCCGGCAGCCTGCCGGGTGACGGCGCGCCCGCGCCGGGCGCCGAGCTCGGGATCGCTCCGAGCGGCTCACGGAGACGTGCCGTCCCGGTCCGACAGGAGGGCGCACCGAGGCCGCGGACAGGGTTGGATCGTGACAAGTGATTAACCATTCGGATCCTAGTCTCGATCATCGTCACTCGGATCCGGTCATGACCCTGCTGTTCGTGTTCCTGCTCCTGCCGCTCGCGGTCGCCATCGTGCTCGCCCGCGGCGAGCCGATCCGCACCATCAGCTGCCTCGGCGCGATGGGTGTGGGCTGCGTTATCGCCGCCACGAGCGTGGTCAGCCTCGTGCGCCACCGGATCCGGACGACCTGACGCCGGCGCGGCGAGCGGCGTCAGAGAAACCCGACCTGTCGCGGGCCGCCGCCGAGGCTTCGCCCGGCGCGGGCGACGAGCTGGGAGAAGGCCAGGGCCGCCGCCGTGGCCTGGGCGCGGGACGGGAAGCTGCGCCGCGACTCGACAACGGGCTCGTCAGTCTCGTTGACGAGGACCCAGGACCAGAGCGACCGGCTACGCTCTCGGATCTCGAATTGCACGAGCGCCTCCCTTTGCGGGACATGCGAAGCGGAAGTTTTGCATCGACGGGTGACATCCCGATGACGGTGCGTCTCGATCAGCGAGACGTGCCGACCGTCCAGGAATCCGTGCGAAGACCTCTGTTTCTGTGAACGGATCGCCGGGAGATCGATAGTTCGGCATCGCGCCAGCTATCCATCGTGATCTGATCGACCCAGGCATCTGCGAATCCCGTGCCAGAATAACCCAGCGGCCGGCCAGCTATCCCGAGAATCTGTGCTGGTCCGGCTGGGTCCGGCTCAGCTCCGCCGACCTCAAGCTGCATCGGGACTGCAACAGGATTGCGGCGCGCGGACTTGACTGGATTGTCTGGATCTCGATGCTCTGGCCCGTTGCGGGCGGGGTCGAGGGCATTCTGGCGCCAGCACCCGGTGGCGCTGCGACGCGGATCGACGTGATGACAGATCACAGCAGAGTCCCGAACGCGCGGTCGCGCCGCATCCTCGGCGATCTGGCCGAGACACTCGGATGTTCGGTCGACGTCTTCTTCGATCCGAGCCAGAACGACGACTTGTCGATGACCGAAGAGCTGCTGAACCTGTGGTTCTCCATCGAGGATCCAGCAGCCCGGCACCGCATCCTGGACTGTGCCCGGGCCCAGAAGGCGGAGGCTCAGCCGCACGCCTGACCGGTGCCTTGTTTCCGGCGGCTTGGCGCTCCACGCAGGCAGCCCGTCCGTCGCCGCGACCCCAGTCGGAGAAGCCATGAAAGCCGTGAACGCTCTGATCGCCGAGGAGCTCGGTGTCGGGGAGGCGCAGGTTGCCGCCACCGTCGCGCTCCTCGACGGCGGCTCGACCGTGCCGTTCATCGCGCGCTACCGGAAGGAGAATACTGGCGGCCTCGACGACACGCAGTTGCGCAGGCTGGAGGAGCGGCTGTCCTACCTGCGCGATCTCAACGAGCGGCGCGCCGCGATCGTCGCGAGCATCACGGCGCAGGGCAAGATGTCCCCATCCCTGGCGGCGGCCCTCGACACCGCCGACACCAAGGCGCGGCTGGAAGACCTGTACCTGCCCTTCCGGCCCAAGCGGCGCTCGAAGGCGCAATCCGCCCGCGAAGCCGGCCTCGAACCGCTCGCCCAGACCCTGCTGAGCCGGCCCGACCGCGCGCCCGCGTCGGTCGCGGCCGATTACGTGTCGGACGCGCGCGGCGTGCCGGACGTCGAGGCCGCGCTCGACGGCGCCCGCGCCATCCTGATCGAACGCTTCGCTGAGGACGCCGACCTCGTGGGACGATTGCGGGCGGATTACTGGCGGTCCGGGCAGCTTGTCTCGCGGGTGCGCAAGGGCAAGGCGAGCGAGGGGGCGAAGTTCTCGGACTACTTCGACTGGAGCGAGCGGCTGGAGCGGATGCCCTCGCACCGGATCCTGGCAATCTTTCGCGGTGAGCGGGAAGAGGTGCTCGACGTCGGCTTCGACGCGGAGGGCGAGGATTCGCCGCCGGGTCTACCCGGGCCGTTCGAGACGGCGATCTGCCGCCGCTTCGAGATCGCGTCGCGGGGGCGCCCCGGCGATGCCTGGCTCCTCGACACGGTCCGCACGGCGTGGCGGATGAAGATCCGGACCGGAATCAAGCAGGACCTGCGCGGCCGTCTGTTCGAGCGGGCCGAGGACGAGGCCGTGACAGTCTTCGCCGGGAACCTGAAGGACCTGCTGCTCGCTGCCCCGGCGGGCGGGCGGGCGACGATGGGGCTCGATCCGGGCTACCGGAACGGCGTGAAGGTCGCCGTGGCGGATCGAACCGGGCGGGTCGTCGCGGTGGAGACGACCTACCCGCACGAGCCGCAACGGCGCTGGCGCGAGGCCGTCGCGACGCTCGGCCGGCTGTGCCGGCTGCACGGCGTGGAGCTTCTCGCCGTCGGCAACGGCACCGCTTCCCGCGAGACCGAGCGCCTCGCCGCGGAGATCATCGCGGCCAACCCGGACCTGCCGCTCGCGAAGGTGATGGTCTCCGAGGCCGGCGCCTCGGTCTACTCGGCCTCTGAGATCGCCGCCAAGGAATTGCCCGACCTCGACGTGTCCCATCGCGGCGCGGCGTCGATCGCCCGCCGTCTCCAGGATCCCCTGGCGGAACTGGTCAAGATCGACCCCAAGTCGATCGGCGTCGGGCAGTACCAGCACGACGTGAGCGAGGCGAAGCTGTCGCGGTCGCTCGCGGCGGTGGTGGAGGACGCGGTCAACGCCGTGGGGGTGGACGTCAACACGGCCTCCCCGGCCCTCCTCGCGCAGGTCTCGGGTCTCGGCGGCGCGATGGCGGCGCGGATCGTCGCCCATCGCGACGCCCAGGGCCCGTTCCGGACGCGCGCGGCGCTCAAGAAGGTCCCGGGGCTCGGCCCGAAGACCTTCGAGCTGGCCGCGGGCTTCCTCCGCATCCAGGGCGGCGACGACCCGCTCGACGGGTCGGGAGTCCACCCGGAAGCCTACCCGGTGGTCCGCCGCATCCTCCAGGCGTTGAAGAGCGACATCCACGTCCTGCTCGGCAACGCCGCCCTGCTCGGCCGCCTCGTGCCGGAGCCGTTCGTCGACGCGCGCTTCGGCCTGCCGACCGTGCGCGACATCATCGCCGAGCTCGAGAAGCCGGGGCGGGACCCGCGGCCGGAGTTCAAGACGGCGCGCTTCCAAGAAGGCGTCGAGACGATCGGCGACCTCAAGCCCGGCATGCAGCTGGAGGGTGTCGTCACCAACGTCGCCGCCTTCGGGGCTTTCGTGGATATCGGCGTCCATCAGGACGGCCTCGTCCACATCTCGGCGATGGCCCGGCGACGGATCGCCTCGCCCACCGAGGTGGTCCGGATCGGTGAGGTCGTCCGGGTGCTGGTCCTCAACGTCGACGTCCCGCGCAAGCGCATCGCGCTGTCGATGCGGCTCGACGATCCCGTCGAGCCGGGCCAGCCGGCGCGGCGGACGGGCGAGCCGAAGCAGGACGCGCCGCGGAGCCGACCGAGCCCGGTGCCGGATCCCGCTCCGGGCGGGGCGCTGGCCGAGGCGCTCCGGCGCGCGGGCGCGGCGCCGCGGCGCGACTGAGCGGCGACCGCCCCGCGGACCGGGAACATGGTTAGCGCTTCGTAAACCTCCGTGCCGTCAGAGTGTGGGCGTCGTGCCGCGGTGCGCGATTCCAAACACCTGATCGCGATTCCGGGATCGCCGCGGCGGCCCCACGGCTCGGAGGCTCTGATGCAAGCGCACGTTGCGGGGATCGACAACCCGAACCCGATGATCGGCCCGGCACGCCTCATCCGGGCCGCCTTCGAGGGGGCCGACATGGCCGCCCTGGCCGCCGAGATCCTCGCGGAAGGCGGCGACTCCGCTCTCGACGCGGGAACGGCGCTGGACATGGCGACGATCCTGCTGCTGAAGCACCGCTTCACGGAAGGCCTCGCGCTCCAGAACGAGGTCTTGGACGGGCAGCGGCTCTTCTCGCTGCGCTCGAACCCGGATCAGGCGCGGGTCCGCGTCCTCGTCCTGGTGACCGCCGGCGATCTGATGGCCAACACGCCGATCGACTTCCTGCTCAACGACGGCGATTTCGGCCTCACCTACCTCTATCTTCGGCCCGGTGAGCCGGTGCCGCGCGATCTGCCCGCGCACGACGTGATCGTCACCGGCATCGCCTACGCGCGGACCGCCGAGCCGCTGCTGGAAGCCCTCGCGGCGGCGGCCGACCACTGGACGCGGCCGATCGTCAATCACCCGCGCCACGTGCTCAAGACCTCTCGGCACGGCATCGCGGACGCGCTGCGCGGTGCGGAGGGGATCCTGGCACCCGACGTCGTCCGCGTGAGCCGGTCCGTTCTGAGCGCGGCCGCGTCCCGCCAGACGGAGGGCCCGACCTACCCGCTGCTGGTGCGCCCCCTCGACACGCATGCCGGCAACGAGCTCCAGAAGGTCGATCGGGCGGAGGACCTGCAACTCTACCTCGCGCACACGGCCGCCGAGGCGTTCTACGTCACGCAGTACTGCGACTATCGCGGTCCCGACGGCCTCTTCCGGAAGCTCCGCGTCGTCCTGATCGACGGTGTGCCTTACCTCTGCCACATGGCCATCCGCGATCACTGGATGATCCACTACCTCAACGCCGGCATGCTGGAGGATCCGGTGAAGCGGCAGGTCGAGGCCGCGGCCATGGCCGCGTTCGACACCGACTTCGCCGAGCGCCACCGCGCCGCGTTCGCCGAGATCCACCGCAGGATCGGTCTCGATTACCTGGTCATCGACTGCGCCGAGAGCGCGGACGGCCGGCTGCTGATCTTCGAGGCGGATACCGGAATGGTCGTCCACGACATGGATCCGGTGGACCTGTTTCCCTACAAGGCGCCGCAGATGCGCCGGGTCTTCGCGGCGTTCCAGGACGCCTTGCGCGGGCGCGCTCGCGGGCGGGCCGCCTAGGGCGCGCGCCTCCGGGGCATCAGGGTGCCGGCGCCGGGTTATCCGCCCGGCGCCTCACCAGGGGATGCGGCCGAAGCGGTCGACCAGCCGCTGGTACTCGGCGTTGCTCTCGGCCTTGGACGTGCCGCCCTGGCCGACATCCGAGGTCCCGGAGCCCGGATGCACGAGGCGGCACACCAGCGGCAGGACGAAGCCGTGGCGCACGAGCTGCACGTTGGGCCCGCCGTTGCGCAGGACGTTGGCGAGCCACGGACGGACTTGGATCGCGTCCTGCAGCGTGACCGGCGCCGTCGCCTCGACGAGGTGGGCGCGGCGCAGGCCGGTCTCGGCGAGGCGGCCGAGCCACTCGTTGTCGTAGTGCCACTTCGAGGCCGGGCTGATCGCGCCGACCTGCGCGAAGGTGGCCCGCCGCATCAGCCAGCCCGACGGCGTCGCGAAGTCGTTGATCCGGACCACCTCGCCGGCCTCGTCCACCTCGAGCTGCGTCGAGGAGACGAAATCGAAGCTGTCCAGGGCTCGGACGGCGACGCCCAGATAGGGCGGCAGCCAGCGATCGTCGTCCTCGAGGAAGCCGACGAGGTCCCAGCTGTCGTCGACGGCGCCGATGGCCGCGTTCAGCGCGGGGATCTGCCCCTTGCGCGCGCCGCGCGCGAAGGTGACCTGCGGGTGCGCGGCGAGCCGCGCCGGGATCTCGGTCTCCGGATCGGTCCCGACGAAGAAGTGGATCGTCGCCGGCCGGTCGAGCTCCTGGGCGTTGGCGCTCTCGATCGCGTGTTCCAGGAAGTACTGACCGGCCTTTCCG
>NZ_JBQEPK010000070.1:0-18700 GCF_052045615.1 Methylobacterium sp. 22177
GCCGCAGCCGCAGCCGCGCCCCGATCCATCCGGAGATCCCGCATGTCCAGTGTGTGGCAGTACCTGACCCTCGGCCTCGGGGCCGAGACCTTCGGGATCGACGTCGAGCACGTCCACGAGATCCTCGATTACCGGGTGCCGGCGGCGCTGCCGCAGGCGCCGGCCTTCCTGCTGGGGATGATCGACGTGCGCGGGCAGAGCTACCCGGTGGTCGACCTGCGGACCAAGCTCGGCCTGCCGCCGGTCGCGCGCACGCCGGCGACGCGGATCATCCTGCTCAACGTCCCGGTGCCGGGCCGGGCGCTGCGGGTCGGGTTCGTGGCCGACCGGGTGATCGAGGTGACGGAACTCGACAGCGCCGAGATGGAGGCCGCGCCCGAGGTCGGCGGGCGCTGGAACGCGCGCTACATCGCGGGCATCGGCCGCCGGGGCGAGGCGTTCGTGGTCGTGTTCGACCTCGTCGCGCTCATGGACGGCGACGGCCCGGCGCTGGCCGCACCCTCGCAGGCCGCCTGAGGGATCCGCTCCGGCCCGCGCTCACGCCGTCGGGGCCTCGCGGGCCAGCTCACGGACGAACATCTCCGCCTGGTCGATGAGCAGGTTCAGATCGGCCACGCTGCTGCTCATTCGGCCGGCCAGCTCCGCGGTGAGCACGGTCAGCCGGGTGTCGGCACTCGGCTGCACGCTCTGGAGGTTGGCGATCTGGGCCGCCAGCTCGGTCCGTCTCCGATGCAGCACCTTCAGGAGCGCCTCGATCCGAGCCGCGACCAGATCCGCGGTGAGCGCGTCCGTCCGTGCGCCGCTGGCGGTCCCATCCTCCTCGGAGCGCGGTGGGATGATCGTTCCGGTCATGGCAACCTTGCTCTGCCTCGGGACGAACGGCTTAGGCCGTGACGCATTCCTCAGGCTGACCGGCGCTGGCGATGGACGCTCCGGCGGCCGACCCTTCCTCTCATCCGAACCGGCGGCACGCGCGCGGCCGGGGCCTGCGGTCCGCGTCGGAGTTCGAGCAAGTCTCAGGCCGCCCGGACGGTCGCGACGAAGCGAGCCACCTCCGCACAAGATGCTCGGACGGGCGGGACAGCCCGTTTGCCGCGTCGAGCGCCTGGGCCGCGCCCATCTCCTCGGAGGCCGCTGCCGCGCCGGCGACGTTGCGCGTCACCTCGCCCGTGCCCGTCGCCGCCCGAGCGACGTCGCGCAGGATCTCCTGCGTGGCGGCGGCCCGCTCCTCGACCGCCGCGCCGTTGACCTCCCGGATCCGCCCGGCGATCACTCCGACGGCACCGACCGCCCCGGCGGTCACGCCCTGCCCGCGCGCAGTCTGAACCGAGATCTCCGCGGTGGCCCTGGCCGTCTGCGCGGCGAGCGCCGTGACCCCGGCGGCGGCCGGTTTCAGGCCGCCCTCGATATAGTGAGACGGCATGATCCGTCTGAGCGCATCGGCCCGCGTGTCATCGCCGATTTTCCCGCGGGACGGCAGGATCTGCCGCGTCTGCGCACCGATATAGCCGCTCGATCGCCTGTGTTGCCTGATCTCATCCTCCGTCATACGCCGCTTGGTCGCGACAGCAGCGGTGAAGACGGAGCCGATCTGACCCGCGCAGTCACGCAACTCCGTCGCCGTCCGGACCATCGTCAGCCAGGAGCCGCACGGAGCTCTCCGCGCAGCGCGCGGTCTCGGATCCAACCTTCGTCCGCGCCGAGGACGTGCTCGGTGAGCCGGACGTCGTTGACCTGACCGCGCTGACCTACACCTACGTGACCGTCGTCATGCTGCTGAGCATGGCTGGGGAAGGCGTGCCGCCCGGTCAGGAGCCGCCGTCCGAGCCCGGCGACTGAGCGCGACACGGTGCGGCGGCCCGCGTCGAACGGCCCGATCCGGAGGGCAGGCACGCTCGCGCCGCGCCCCACGCGCGTCCGCCCCGCGCGGCCTCGCGGCTCCCTCGGGCCGGCAGGAGCGGCCGTGGTATCGCTGGCGCGGGCAGAAAAAAGGCCGCCCCGTCGGAGCGGCCCGAAGTCTTGGGAGGAAACGCCCTCGGAGAGGGCTGCAGGATCGCGACGCCATCGCGACCCGGCACGGTCGATCTGGGCACCGGCCGTGCCGCGGACAACCGAGGGCAGGTGGGATCGCGTGCATAAGCGGCACTGTTCGGCCCGCCGGGTGCGATTCCACACCATGGCGGGTTCCGGCCGCCGGTCGTGCCGGCGTCTGGACCCGAGCAGAGCGGCGGCGGCGGGGCCGCTCCGGGGCCGCACAGGAACGGGGCGCAAACGCAGACGGTCACGGACCATGCCGGCTCAAAGGCAGGCTCCCATGTGCGCTCCGATGTCCGGGGCGGGCCGGCATCACGGCGGGATCCGCTGCCCGTCCCACGCCAGGGTGTGACCGGAATCTTCGGCCTGCAGCCCGGACACCACCTGCAGCAGCCGGGCCGCACACTCGTCCGGCGCGAAGACGCCGGGCGTCCCGGCATCCGGGCGGAACGGCCGGGACAGTGCCGTCCGCACGGTTCCGGGATGGAGACCGACGACGATCAGCTCCGGATGGGTGCGCGCCGTCTCGACGGCGAGCGTGCGGAGGATCTGGTTGAGCGCCGCCTTCGAGGCCCTGTAGGCGTACCATCCGCCCAGGCGATTGTCGCCGATCGATCCGACGCGCGCCGAGAGCGCGGCGAAAACGCCGTGCCCGGCGCGCGGCATCAGCGGGATGAAGTGCTTGGCCACGAGGGCGGGACCGACGGTGTTGACGGCGAACACCGCGGTCATCGCGGCCGGATCGAGCGCGCGGATCGCCTTCTCCGGTGCGATGCCCGCCCCGTGCAGCAGACCGCTGGCGACGAGGACCAGCCCGACCGGTCCGGCGGCGCCGACAGCCTCGGCCGCCGCCGCGATCGAGGCCTCGTCCGTGATGTCGACGGACAGGGACTGCACGGATTCGGGCTGGGACGCCTGCGACCGCGAGAGGGCGAAGATGCGCGCGTACGTTCCGGTCTCCGCCAGGGCTGCGACGAGCGCCTGACCGATCCCGCCCGAAGCCCCGAAGACGACTGCACTGCTCATTCGGCACACCGCGAACGGGATGTCCTCCCGGGCTCTCCACTCAACGGATCCGGGGCGTCGCCCGCAAGGTCTGCGAACCCGCATCGGACGGCTATCCCGCGCCCGGAAGGAAGATCTGAGGACCGGCCGGGCAGAGCCTCACCGCGGCAGGCGAAACGCTCGGCCCCGCGGAGCCCCAATCCCCGGACCCGGCAGGGAGGCCCGGACAGACCGGGGACCCGCCCAGGGCGGCTGACGGCGCGAGACCGGGGCAGAGCCGGATGCTGCCCGCCGCGTCCCCGGTCGCGTCCGTGAAGCGGTCCGGCCCGTCGATGCGGACGGCGTGGCGCTCGACGGCACGACCGAGACGGGGCCCGCCGGACTGCCGGCAGTCCTGCTCGACGCGGAAGTCGTTGCCGTGGCATCGGCTCGCAGGTCCAGCAGCCGCTGACGACCGTGGTCGTGGTCGGAGGATCGTCGGCCCGGTGACGCTGTTGTCGGTGATCCCGGCCCTCCGGCGCGTGCTCCCGACGGCGGATCGGGACGCATCGCGCGCCTCGTCGTGACACGCAGAGCGGCGCGCGACCGTCGGGCGGCGCCTCCGCCCGAAGAGGCGCCGAGACGCGCGCCTGTGGTCGCGGGAACGGGATCTCGAACAGGCGTCACGAAGCGGCGAGCCGCCGGGGATGCGCGGCCGGAGCGCTTGACCGGACAGGGCCCCCGTGGCTTCTGGCGACTGCGCGAACGGCCGGTCACGGCTCCGCGCGTCACCGTCAGGACTCCTGAACCCCATGCCCAGCGACAGTCACAGTCGATTGTCCGCGCCGTTCGCGCCGGCCGCCGCTCGCATGGACGCCTGATCGGCGCGCCTCGGGACACGGTCGCGCGAGCGGCCGGACGCCTCCGAGGTGCCGTATGAAGACGATCATCCCCCACAGCGCAGGCGCGCGCGTCGCGCCGTTCGCCGAGCGCCGGCAAGCCCCGTTCGACGCGCACCGCGTCCGTGTTCCGAGGCCGGTCGAGCGCGGCCTCCGCGCTCCTCTGCGGGCACGCTGGTCGATCGATCCCGCCAGCGGGCGCCTGGCGTGCAGATGGGTGTCGGACGACGAGGTGCCGGACAGTCCGCATCGTCGAGACCGCAGTCCGGTGAGCGACGCCTCTGATCGCACCGCGTGCGATCGGTTCGCCGCCTAGCACGCCTCATCGACGGGACGGCCGACGCCCCGTCGATGATGGTGAGGCCATCGGGCTTCGAGGTGGATCCGCCGGACAGGCAGGCGGGTTCGTGACGCCCCGACTTCAACACGCGGCGTCCCCTCGACGCGGGCGGCGTCCGAGTAAGGTCATGCCGGCCGGATCTGCTCCGAGGCCAGCAACCTCTCGAAGTAGGCGATGGTTTTCATGAGCCCTTCCCGCAGCGGCACCGTCGGGCGCCAGTCGAGGAGCTGCTCGGCCAGGGCGATGTCGGGCCGCCGCTGTCGCGGATCGTCCACCGGGAGCGGGGCGTGAACGAGCTTCGAGCGCGAGCCCGACAAGTCGACGACGAGGTCGGCCAGCTGTCGGATGGTGAACTCGTCCGCATTGCCCAGATTGACGGGACCGGTGATCGCCGCCCCGGTGGCCATCATCGCCTGGAGGCCCAGGACCAGGTCGTCGACGTAGCAGAACGAACGGGTTTGATGCCCTTCGCCGAAGACCGTGATCGGCGCGCCGCGCAGGGCCTGAACGACGAAGTTGGAGACGACCCGCCCGTCGCTGGGATGCATGCGCGGGCCGTAGGTGTTGAAGATCCGCACGACCTTGATCGGGACGCGATGCTGCCTGTGATAGTCGAAGAACAGGGTCTCGGCGCAGCGCTTGCCCTCGTCGTAGCAGGAGCGGGGCCCGAGCGGATTGACGTTGCCCCAGTACCCCTCGGGCTGCGGGTGCACGAGCGGATCCCCGTAGACCTCCGAGGTCGAGGCCTGGAGGATCGGCACGCGGAGCCGCTTCGCCAGCCCCAGCATGTTGATGGCCCCCATCACGCTGGTCTTGGTCGTCTGGACAGGATCGAACTGGTAATGGATCGGGGAGGCCGGGCAGGCGAGATTGTAGATCCGGTCCACTTCGACGAAGAGCGGATGCGTGACATCGTGCCGTACGAGCTCGAAGCGCGGGTTGTCGAACAGGTGAGCGATGTTGCTCTTCCTGCCCGTGAAGAAATTGTCGACGCAGAGGACCTCGTGGCCCTGCTCCAGCAGGCGCTCGCTGAGGTGCGAGCCGATGAAGCCGCCGCCGCCGGTGATCAGGATCCGGTCGCTCATCTGTGACGGTCCCAGCAATCAGGGCCTTGCCGTGTCGGCGTGGCGCGGTTTCTGAAGAAGTTCAGCCGTCCGAGCCAGCGCGCGCGCGCCGCGCGCTTCTTCGGCAGGCATTCCTCGACGAAGCGGGCAAACTCCTCGAGGTCGAGATCGAAATCCTCGCGCTCCCTGCTGCCGGGGACGTGCAGGGCGTTGCTCGAGGTGTCGAGATCCGTCACCCGCTCGGCGGGAAAGTAGAAACAGGCCGACACGTTCTCGCGAAAGATCTCGGTGTCGTAGATGCGCAGATCGTCCTTTCCGCTGAGCACGGATCGGCTCGATATGACGCATCCGGGCGCGTTGGCGACCCATTTGTACTTGGCGAGACCGGCTCCGAAATGCGTCACGAACAGGTCGGTGTGGAGCGCGGCCACGAGGCTCGCGCCCATCGAGCAGGGCACGAGCGGCAGCAGGTCGACGTTGGCGATATCCGCCACCCGCCGGCGGAGCGCGTCGATCAGGTCGATCTCCATCTGGACGATGGAGGGCACGGTCCCCGTCGCGGGGACGAGGCTCTCGCAGTAGCTCTCGACGAAGCCGCCCTTCGCGCGCGCGAGCGTGTTGTGCCCGTCGACGAGGACCAGAAACCGCTCCCCCCGCCTCCGGCCGAGGCGTCGGATCAGGCCAACATACCCGTCGAGCTGCCGGACCCACTGGCGATTCTCCAGCCGCAGGCCGATGAGGACGATCGTGGCCCGGCGCGCCGCGTCCGCCAGGCGGGCATCGAGCGCGGGCTCGGCGCTCCGCGCCAGGGCCGCGAGACGATCGGCCAAGCGCTGGCTCACGCGGTAGGAGCGGAACGGCAGGAAGGTCGCCGCGCCGGTGACGGCAGCCTGCAACAGGGGCAGCGGGCCTTCGATCCCGCGATACACACGTCCGGCGACTTCCGGAAAGACGGCGTCGACCGGAAAGATCGGCTCGTTGCAGCTGGCGAACAGGAACACCGCCGGCGAGCGACCGAGCGACAGCACGTCGTCGACCGCGGCCAGCTCGTTCCAGATGGCGTGACTGATGTGCGCGTGTTCGAAGACGATCCCGACGCGTGTCGACCGGGCCGCGCCGTCGATCAGGGCCGGGAGAAGGTACTGCCGCCACAGCCGGACCTGCACGAGGGTCGCGGCGTCGAACCCGACGCTCGCCAGGTTGGGCCGGGCGTAGGCCGTGTTGGTTCGAACGTCCAGCAGGGCCGATGCGAGGCGGGAGTTCTTGCCGATCAGCGTGCACAGCGTCTCGTTCCGGTCCGCCGAGTAGCCGACAAACCGGAAGCCCGGCATGGGCAGGTAGATCGAGAAGCGGAGATCGCCGCCGTCCGGATGGCGCGTCTCCTGCCCGCCGCGCGCGACGATCTCCTTCGTCACCAGTTCGGGCAGATGGGGCGGAGACCCCGCCGGCGCGCCGTTGAGCCGCGCCAGCGCCGCGTGCATCGCCTGTGCCCGCGGATCGGAACCGCCGCCCGTCACGACCCGGACAGCCTGCTCCGGGTTGGCGGCAGCCGCGCGCGCGAGGGCTTCGATCAGGAGATGGATATCCTCGATCATGGCCCGCGAGCCCGCCGCGCCATCGTCGTCGGTGAGAAGCGCCTCCGCCTGCCAGTCGAGAGGCCCCGCCCCGTCCCGTGGCGCGGCGAGGAACTCCGCCGCGCAGGATGCCAGCGGCGCGCCGTCCGGGTTCAGGAACCGGAACGCGCGCGCGTCGTCGGGACCCACGAGCGCGACCACCGTGGCGCGCCCGCCGAGATCGATCAGGCCGAGCGCGGACCAGCCGGACTCGGCCGGACAATGCGCCACGAGTCGCCCGTCGCGGCTCGTGACCGCGTCCCCCGATCGCTGCAGCCTACGGGTATGGCGGATGATCATAGGCGCCCGTCCTCGGCATCGTCCGAGCGGGTTTGTCGAACTTCAGGCATTGCCACAAGGAGACCCGTGGGCGCGTCGCCCGGACAGGCCGACCCGATCGCCTTCACCGCGCCCGCCACACCGTCGCTGCCCCCTCCCCCCGAACGTCTCACCGGGGCCCGGCCGGGAGTGGCAGCGGACGGCCGGACGGCCGCCTGCCTCGAGAACGGGGTCGATAAGACGGCCCATCGTCGTCGGGCGGGCGCCGCGGCCCCGGCGAGCCCGCGCATCCTCGACCGCGGCGAACGCTGCCGGCGAGCGCGGGATCGCCTGTCCCGCGGACACGGCAGAGCGGGATCCCTGCGACCGGCCTCGTTCGATGACGGTCATGATCGACACGGCGGCCGGCTCCGGAGTGTTGGCGCGCGGCGATCGGCGCGATCGGCCACCTGCGGCTGCGACAGGTGTCGGATCTGGCGCTGTCCGAGGTCGGGCGAGCGCTGGCGCAGCGCGCTCGGGCGTAACGCCGTCCGTCCAGGCCGCGAACCGCACGCGCGGATGACGCGCCCGCCCGGCGCCGGCCTGGAGGATCGAGGCTAGGCCGTGCCGGTCATGCCGCCGGTCGCGACCGGCCGGCCGCCCCCGCGAGGTTGCGCTCGATGACGGCGCGCAGATGGGTGCGGTCGAAGGGCTTGCCGACGTGGTCATCGGCACCGGCCGCCCGGAGCGCCCGGACCTGCTCGGGCAGGACATGGGCCGTCATCGCGATGATCGGCACCGCGCCGAGCGCACCGTCGAGGCCGCGGATCGAGCGCGTCGCCGTGATGCCGTCCATGACCGGCATCTCAACGTCCATCAGCACGAGATCGTAGGCCTGCGCCCGGACCAGGGCCACGGCCTCCTGGCCGTTGCAGGCGACGGAGACGCGATACCCCATCGCCTCCAGAACCATCTGGGCGATCTCGCGGTTGATCGCCCCGTCCTCGACGAGGAGCAGGTGCGCGCGCTGCGCCCCGTCCGCCGCGACCGCGTGCGGCGGAGCCGCCAGGATCGACCGTTCGAGCGCCGGGGCGTCCGTCGCCGCGCGCGGGAGGACCACGTCGAACCAGAAGGTCGAGCCCGCGCCGTCGCGGCTGTCCAGCCCCATGGTGCCGCCCATCGTTTCGATCAGGCCCTTGGCGATCGCGAGCCCCAGTCCCGTGCCGCCGAAGCGCCGGGTCGTGGAGCTGTCAGCCTGGGCGAAGCGGGTGAAGAGCCGCGCCTGCGCGTCGACCGGGATCCCGATCCCGGTGTCGCGGACGGCGACCCGCAGAGCGACGCCATCCGGGCTCGGCGTCTGCGTGAGCGCGACCGTCACGGAGCCGCGCTGCGTGAACTTGACCGCGTTGTTGACGAGGTTCAGCAGCACCTGCCTCAGCCGCGTCTTGTCCCCGATGAGGGGCTGATCCGTGCCCGCGTCGCTGTCCCAGCGCAGGTCGAGGCCCTTGCGCTCGGCGGTTCCGGCGACGAGGGCCACGGTCTCCTCCACGAGCGCGCGCGGCGAGAAGGGCGCAGCCTCCAGCGCGACGCCATCCGCCTCGATGCGCGCGTAGTCGAGGATGTCGTTGACCACCGTCGTCAGGACCTCGCATCCGACCCGCATCTGGTCGACGCAGCGCTGCTGGCTCGGGGTCAGGGTAGGGTCGTCGCGGAGCAGGTCACCGAAGCCCACGATGGCGTTCAGCGGGGTGCGAACCTCGTGGCTCATCGTGGCCAGGAAGTCGCTCTTGGCCCGCTCACCGGCCTCGGCACGCGCCTGTGCCGCTTCGGCCCGGTCGCAGGCATCGGCGAGTTCCGCGGTCCGGTCGGACACGCGACGCTCGAGATCGACATTGGCGAGTGCCAGGGCTTGGTCGCGTTCACCCAGGCGCGCCAGCAGCGAGGTCAGCGCGTCCGTCAGCTCGGCGATCTCCCGGTAGCCGCGCGGCTTCGGCAGGCGGGCATCGCCGGTGGACGTGTCGATGCCGCTGGCCGCCTTGGCCAGCGCGCGAAGCGGATGGGCGAGGCGCTCCGCCGCCGACCAGCCCAGCAGCGCGAACAGGAGCGTGAAGGCCACCCCACCGAGCATCAGCCGGTTGATGATCGGATCGGAGATCGCCTTCGCCACCTCGACGGGCTGCCGCACCAGGACCGTCCAGGGCAGGGTCGGCTGATCGATCGAGGGGCGGCCGCGGCTCGCGCCGGTGAAGTAGTCACCACCGTCGGGCCACGTTCCGCGCGCGCTCGCGAGTTCGGCGCCGGTCGTCAGCGCCGGCAGAGCGGGCAGGACGGCGTCGATGCGCCGGCCGGCCTGATCGCCGGGGCCGAGGATGACGGTGCCGTCGCCGGCGAGGATGAGCACCTCGACGCTCGGCTCGCGCCTCAGAGCCTTGGCGATGGCCGCCCGGCTCATCTCGCGCATCCACGTGATGCTGAGATGGCCGCCGACCACGCCGATCCGGTCTCCGGACGCGTCGCGGAGCGGCATCGCGACGTCGATGAAGCGCCAGGGCTCCCCGTAGGGGAGCGCCGGCAGGCGTTTCGCGAGGAGCTTCGCGTCGTGGACGTCGATGACGGCCGGGGCCTCGATGCCCCTCTGGAACCACGGGCGCGCGGCCACGCTCTCCCCCTCCAGCATGCCGCCGGTACTGGCCACGACGGTGCCGGACCGGTCCGCGAAACCGATCCAGGCATAGGCGGGGAAACTCTCGCGCAGGGCATCGACCCACGCGCGCTGCGCTTCGGGCCTCGTGGCGTTCGTCCGGGCGACCGCCGACAGCACGGCCATGTCGCCGAGCCGCTCGGCGATGTTGGCGTCGATGATCTGGCGCAGATGCTCCGCGAGTTCGGCGATGTGCGCCTCGGCGCGGATCTGCACGCGCGCGGCGACGAATTGCGAGACCAGGGTCGTGGCGGCAGCCGTCAGGAGCAGCGCTCCGGCGGCGAAGACGAGGGCGAGGAGGGTGCGCAGCCGCATGATGCATCGGGCCCGGGACGCCCGATCGTCGCACGCGGGCGGTTAATGCGAGGCTGTTGAGGTCCGGACAATCCGGATTGCCGAACGGAAACAGCGCTCTCGATCCCGCAGGAGAACCGCCGAATAGAGATCGATACATCGAAGGTCGGTCTGCGGATCCGTATCGACGTGTCGGCGGCCTCGGCGGCTGCCAGATCCGGGGCGCGGACGGCGTGACTCAGGTCCGGATGTGCTCCCACACCTTCGAGATGACGACCGAGCCCTCGCCGACCGAGGCCGCGACGCGCTTGACGGAGCCGGCCCGCACATCGCCGACCGCGAAGATGCCGGGATGCGACGTCGCGTAGGGAGACTGGGCGCCGATCGCGTCTCCCGTCAGGACGAACCCGTGGCTATCGAGGTCGACGAGCCCGGACAGCCAGCCCGTATTGGGCGCGGCGCCGACCATGACGAACACGGCACAGGTCGGGACCTCGCGCGTCGTTCGATCGGCGAGGGTGCGGATCGTGACCGCCTCGAGGTGGGTGTCGCCGTGCAGGGCCGTGAGTTCGGCGCCGTACTCGATGGTGATCGACGGCTCCGCTTCCAGCCGGCTCGACAGGTAGCTCGACATGGAGGTCGCGAGCGACGGCCCGCGCACGAGCAGGCGCACGTGCCGGGCGGATCGGCTGAGATACATCGCCGCCTGCCCCGCCGAGTTGCCGCCGCCGACGATGATCGCCTCGGCATTCCTGCAGTAGCGGGCCTCGATCTCGGTCGCCGCGTAGTAGATGCCGGCCCCCTCGAACGACTCCAGGCGCGGGATCGGCAGTCTCCGGTACTGAACGCCGGTCGCGACGACCACGGCCTGACCGCGCACCCGCCGACCGTTGTCGAAGGTCGCGCAGAAGGCGCCGTCCGCGAGCCGCTCCAGCTTCGCAACGCGCCGCGGCATCGCGAACCGCGTGCCGAATTTCATCGCCTGGACCTCCCCGCGCCAGACGAGATCGGCTCCCGAGATGCCGGTCGGGAATCCCATGTAGTTCTCGATCCGGCTCGAGGTGCCGGCCTGACCGCCGATCGCCACGTCCTCGATCACCAGTGCGCGGAGCCCCTCCGCGCCGGCGTAGACGCCGGCGGCCACCCCGGCCGGGCCACCGCCCACGATCAGGACGTCGAAGGCCTCGTCGTCCACGAGGCTGTAGTCCAGGCCGAGCAACCGCGCGACCTTGGCGGGGGTCGGATCGGCCACGACGACGCCCCGACCGAAGATGACGGCCGGCCGCTCGGCCGCGATCGCGCAGCTCTCGGCCACGCTCGCCGCCTCCGGGCTGCCCAGCGGATAGGACCTGTAGGGAAGGCGGTTGCGGCTCGCGAACTCCGCGATCCGCCGCACGCTCCGGTCCCCGTCCTCGCCGATGAGCACCAGCGTGCCGTCATGCGAGTCGAGCTGCCGCCGTCGCCGTGCGGCGAGGACCGTGATGATGATGTCCGACATCTCCGGGATCTCGGACATCAGGCGCAGCATCGCCGGACGCGGCACCTCGGTGACGGCGGTATCGGCGCTCGCCCGCATCGGCATCGACCAGACGCCGCCGTTCAGGAACGAGATCTCGCCCATGAACTGGGTCGGCCCGAGCGTCGAGGGCAGATGCCGCTCGTCGGTGAACGGGTTGACCACTTCGATCTCGCCGGCCTCGACATAGTAGAAGCGGTCGGCCAGGTCGCCGGCGCGCACCAGGAAGGTGCCGGCCGGGTAGTGCCTCACGACCCCGAGGCCCCGAAGCGCCGCGACATGCGATGCGGCGAGCGGGATGCGCTGCATCTCCCCCAGGTCACGACCGATCGATTCCATGGATCGTCCCCATCGCGAGTCGCGCGCGGCGGCGCAGCATCGATGGCCGGGCCGCGGGAGGCAAGATCCGCGTCCTCGCGTCCGCCGGCACCGCGGACCGGGGCCTATTCCTGGAATGATCGACGTCGCGGGTGCGCGCTCCTGAACCGGCGCGGCCGCAGAGTCGGCCGGCGCGGATCTCTCCGGATTGCGACGCGCGCGGATCAGTGTTCGCGCGCGTGTGCCGGAGCACGGTCGACGATCTTGGGCCGTGAGAATTTACCGGCACGTCGAGAGATCAATATTCCCGTAGAGGCTCCCATGGCTGATGCTGCTGCGATCCGCGAGACGATACGCCTCGACGAAGGCGACGTGATCGTCCTGCTCCCCGGCAACCTGTCTCCGACGAGCATCGGCCTGCTCCAGGCCAAGCTCGACGGCCTGGCCGCGGACCTGAACGCGCGCTGCCTGGAGGACAGTCGCGCTTCCCTGTCGGGACTGGCCGGGCTCGCCGCCTTCCTCGCCAACTGAGGTGGCCCCGACGGCGCACTCAGTGCAGGTGCAGGGCCTTGAGCGCCTGCCGCACCCGTTTCTCCCCGCAGGGCTTGGCGATGAAATGGGCCTCCTCGGGCAGCAGCGTCGCCTCGCGCGGATCGCAGCCCGAGCAGACGATGATGCGGGTCTCCGGCCAGCGTGCCCGGACGGCGTGCGCCAGATCGCAGCCGTCCATGGCGCCGGGCATGTTGATGTCGGTGTAGAGCAGGACGGCCCCGTCGTAAGCCTCCAGATGCTGGAGCGCGCCGTGGGCATGTTCCGCCTCCAGCACCTCGAATCCCAGCGTCGTCAGCATGTCGGCTGCGACGCGGCGGCTGAACTCTTCGTCCTCGGCGAGGACGGCGATGGGGCGAGGTCCTGACATACATCAGAAACTGCACCGACGGGCGCCTGTTTCAGCGTTGCCGCAGATTTTCAGACCGGCGCGGCCGGACGGTGGGCACGCGGGACGGGCGCGCTCGGAACGGGCGAGGCCCGGTAAGTGCGGGTCGTCGTCCGGGATCGGAGCGCGCCGTCCGGACGCCGTCGCGGCGCGTGAGCGCTCACCCGGAACGCGGCGCGTCGCGAGTGGAGGAATGACCGGCGCGGAGCCCGACCACACCCTGTTCGACCGGGTCCCGGTCCGCCGGACCGGACCGCGGGACGGCCGGTCGCGGCTCCTCGCGATCGCATCCCGCGACCGATGCGACGGGCCCGGCGCCACCGGCGGGGCGGGCCGTCCGCCGCCCACCGCGTCGGCTCAGCGCTCCGACCGCGCGGCTCCGGCGGAACGCCGCGCTCCGAGATCCGGCCAATCGTCGCCGCGGTCGGTCCGGCCCTGGAGCGCTGTCGGCGAGATCAGAAATGGATGAGACGAGGCTTCTCTCCCGAAGAGTCGAGCACGCATCTCCGCTGTTGCATCGGTTCCTCCCAGTGGATGCGTCGTGCTTCCTGCCGCCTGCGCGCCCGCGGAGATTCCAGGACTGAAATCCAGGTTATTCCGCCGGATCCGTTGTCGGACGAGGCGTCTCAGCCCGCGTAGAGACGGCCGTATCCTGTAGGGCGAAACCTGACTTATGATGGTTGCAACGGTTTGCTAAGGTTGATGGTTACTGCTCGCGAAAAGCGTGGAGAGCTCGATGTACGCCTCGGTTCTGGGTGATCCGGAGATATCGGTTGAGCCTCCGGATGTCGGTCCGACGCCTGAGGCCCTCATCCTCCGCGAGCACATCCGCCGGATCCTGCGCAAGCTTCCGCGCCCCGCGGCCAGTGCTCAGTACAGCTGAAGGGAGCGGAGCACGACGCCGTCGGCGGTGTGGATCTCCACGCACCAGCGTTCGTCAGGATCGGGCAATTCGCCCCGCGCGTGCATCTCGGCGATCAGCTGCGTCGCCTCGGCCACGGCGACCTCGATCGAGCTTGCCAGCACGCCCTCCTCGTCCTCGATGACCTCGCTCGGTCCCCTCAGGCGGAAATGGTACCGCTCTACCATGTCGCTCCTGCTCACACCGTCGGCACAGCACTCCGACAACGCGAGGGTAACATCGAATGGTCGGATAAAGCCAAGCTGGCATGCCAAGTCGGCGCCGACCGGGGCGGAGTCCGTCCGAGCCGGCACGTGTTCCTGCCTGTGATCTGCGGGGATGTCGGGGGCAAGCCCCGGGCGGGCCGACGCAGGTTGTTGCGCCGGTCAAGCTCTTAACGCGGCTGGCCTTTTTCAGGCGCATGGTGCGGGCATGTCCCAGTGCCCGACGAGCCCGCCATGCACTTCGAGATCCGCGCGACCGACACCCGTCTGTGGACCTGGGTGCTCCTCGATGCGACGCAGATGCCGGTCCTGACATCGGACCGGACCTTCCCTTCCGAGGCGCAGGCCTCGGCGGCCGCGCTGGCGTTCGCCAAACTCGTGACGCGGGCCGGCAGGACCCTGACCGCAGCGCCGCCGGGCGGCCTGCTCTGAGGCGAATGCCGTTCCCCGGCGCGATCAGGGTCGATCGGTGACGCCTGACGCAACCCTGCAACGCCATGTCGCGGCGCGACGATCGCCGCGTCACGCGGCGGGTCGAGGGACCGCAGCTCGAAGTTCGCGATGAGAACGTCCTGCTTCTCCTCGAGATGGTACGTGACGGGGTGGGCCACGAAGGTGCCGAGACGGATCGTCGGCCCGCCGGACGCCGTCGCCGGCGCCGCGTCGGCCCGCGCCAGCAACGTCCCCACGCGCTCCGGACGGTGTCTGACAGCAGATCCTGCTTGCTGCGGGATATGATCGTCGAGCGAGGCCGCCTGGATCCCGGCCTCGGCGGAAAGCCCAGGGTCATCGCCGCGTAGCCGGACGATAGACCAGCCGGGACATGGTCATACGCGGCGGCGAGCGTGTCCATCCGCGCGAGATCGCGGAGGTCGTCTTCCGGCATCCGCGGATCCAGGATGTCCGTCTTCGGGGTCCCCGACTCGATATTCGGGGCGGAGCTGTGCGCCTGGATCAGGCTGCGCGACGGTGAGACCTCGTCGGAGCAGGCGGTGCGCGCGTCCTGACGATCGCCCGGATCCCGCGCATGCTGCCGCCGGTCGGCGACGTGATGGATTCGACCTCCGGTGGAGCGCGGTCGTTGCTGCGAGCGCCGCGAGCGGACATGCTGGCGCGCGACATCATCGAGGCGGCGTATCAGTGTCGGCATGGCCACAGGGCGGCGGCGAGATGGCCGCGCGCATCCGCGACTTCGCTTGGGAGCGGACCCCGCTGGGGCCGTCCGCCCGCTGGCCGGAGCGCCTCAAGGTGATGGTCGAGCAGGTGCTCGCCAGCCCGCTGGTCGCGTCCCTCGTCTGCGGGCCCGAGCGCCTCCTGATCTACAACGATGCCGCCGCCCGACTCTACGGCGCCCGGCACCCGGAGGGCCTCGGCCGGCCGCTCGGGCGCACGTTCCCGGAGGGGTGGGGGACGGTGGCGGCCTTCTACGCGCGCGCCTTCGCGGGCGAGGCCGTACAGGTGGCCGGGCAACCGCTGGACACCCGCGGCGCCGGCGCCGCGGAGGACGTCTTCGACGCGCTCCTGGTGCCGGTGCGCGACGCCGACGGGCAGGTGATGGCCGTCCACATGACCGGCTTCGAGATCGGTGGGCGGCTGCGCACCGAGGCCAAGTTGCGGATGAGCGAGGCCCGGTACCGCCACCTCTTCGACGCCATCGACGAGGGCTTCTGCACCATCGAGGTCCTGGTCGACGCGGCCGGGCAGGCGGTCGACTACCGATTCCTATCCGTGAACGCGGCCTTCGAGCAGCAGACCGGGCTCAGCGACGCGGTCGGCCGGACGGTCCGGGCGCTGGCGCCCGACCTCGAGCGACACTGGTTCGAGACCTACGGCCGGATCGTGCGCACCGGCAAAGCCGAGCGCTTCGAGGACCGCGCCGACGCGCTCGGGCGCTGGTACGAGGTCTACGCCTTCCCGATCGGGGCGCCGGAACGGCGGCAGGTCGGGGTGCTGTTCAAGGACATCCTCCAGCGCAAGCGCGCCGAAGACCGGCTGCGCGCGAGCGAGGAGCGGTTCCGCGCCCTCGTCACCGCCAGTTCGGACGTCATCTACCGCATGAGCCCGGACTGGAGCGAGCTGCGCGTCCTGGAGGGCCGCGGCTTCCTGGTCGATACCGTCACCCCGAACGACGACTGGCTGAGCGCCTACATCGACCCGGCCGACCAGCCGCGCCTGCGCGAGGCGATCCAGCGGGCGATCCGATCCAAGACGATGTTCGAGCTGGAGCATCCCGTCCGGCAGGCGGACGGGAGCCTGGGCTGGGCGCTGTCCCGGGCCGTGCCGCTGCTCGACGATGACGGCGAGATCCGCGAATGGTTCGGCGCCGCCAGCGACGTGACCGCGCGCAAGCGGGCGGAGGACGACCTGCGCGCGAGCGAGGAGCGGTTCCGCGGGCTTGTCGAGGGGTTCGGTCAGTTCAGCTGGGAGGCCTCGGCCGAGGGCCTCATCGAGGCCGACAGTGCGGGCTGGCGCGCGTTCACCGGGCAGCGCCTGGACGAGTGGCTCGGGCGCGGCTGGGTCCACGCGATCCACGCCGACGACCGGGCGCTCACGGAAGCGAAGTGGCGGCAGGCGGTCGCGACGCGGACGGCGGTCGATCACGAGTACCGCCTGTGGCACGCCGCGAGCGCGTCGTGGCGGTGGTCGAACGTCCGCGCGGTGCCGATCACGAACCCGGACGGGTCGATCCGCAAGTGGTCGGGCGTGAACATCGACGTCACGGATCACCACAGATTGCTGGCGCGGCAGGAGGTTCTGATCAACGAGTTGCAGCACCGCACGCGCAACCTGCTCGGTGTCGTGAGTGCCGTGGCTGGCAGGACGCTGCGGGAGGGCAGCCCGGTCGAGGCGTTCGAGGCGCGGCTGCAGGCGCTCAGCCGCGCGCAGGGCCTGCTCAGCCAGTACGGCAGCGACACGGTCGAGGTGGGCGCACTGGTGCGGGCCGAGCTGGCCGCCTACGTCGACGGCGCGGCCGGGCGCATGACCGTCGCCGGCCCCGAGGTGCATCTGAGCGCGCGGCAGGTGCAGAACTTCGCCCTGGCCGTCCACGAACTGACCACGAACGCGGTCAAGCACGGGGCGCTCAAGACCGGGATCGGCCATCTCAGCGTCACCTGGGAGATCGTGCGCGACCGGCGCGAGCGCCGCCGACTGGCCCTGAGCTGGATCGAGACCGGCCTGCCCGAGCAGCGGGCGCGCGTGACCCGTCGCGGCTACGGGACCGAGCTGATCCAGGAAGCGCTGGCCTACGCCCTGGGTGCCAAGGTCGATTACGCGCTCGACCGCGACGGCGTGCGCTGCCGCATCGAGATGCCCGTGTCTTAGCCCGTGAGACGGCCCGGATGCCCGCGCGCAGTCGGATCGCGGTCCTTTGCGCCGCCGACGCGCTCCGCGCGGGGCGTCCCGTATCTGCTCGCCACGGACGAGGCGACGCCGATGCGGCCGGTAGCCGCTCCCTCCGGCCGATCCAACGGCCGAGAAAGCTCCGGTGCCGGGAGATCCCGCGGCTCCCGCGCACCACCTGCCGGCCGCGGTCGCCAGGATCGGTCGGGATGTCTCGGACTGACCAGGTCCTGGGATCCGGCGGGCCCTTTTCAACCCATGCCCGTCGAATCCCGCGGCGCGCCCCTGCCGCTGAGAACCGCTGCCCCCGCACGATTGCAACCTGCGGTCACAATCTCGTCTAAAGTAGAGTTCCTGCGCCGTCGGATTCGGGCGATCCCATCATCCGCAGGTTGAAGGCACACTTCTTCATGCTCGATATCACAAATTTGAGACCACTGAACGGACACTCAGCAGGAAACTGGGTGGGATAAATTTTAATCAATTCGCCTATATTTTGCGCGACTTGCTCATGACTGCGCATCCAGACTTGCCCGTCCGGGCCCTGGATACCGGAGCCTGAAAGTCCGCCCATGAAAATGACGATCCAACTGCGGCTCGTGGCGCTGCTCGGCGGCCTCGGCCTGGTCCTGCTCGCGACAGCCGCGCTGGGAAATTTCGCGCTATATTGGAGTCATCAAAGCCTCAAAACCGTATTCGATGACCGGGTCGTCTGTCTTCGGCAATTCAGCACCATTCGTGACGCCTATGATGACCTGATCGATGCCTCGCGCCTGCTGCGCAACAAGCAGATCGAGCCCGCCCGGGCCAGGGACAAGATCGAGCGCGATCTCTCGAAGCTCCACACCGAGTGGTCGGCCTACCTGGCGACCTACCTGACTCCGGAGGAGGATGTCCTCGCCAAGGACCTGCAGGGGCGCATCGATCGGAACGACACGATCGCCGCCGAGATCCTCAAACGCGTCGCCGCCGGTGCCGGCTCGGATTTCGAGGCCACGCATGCGGATCTGCTGAAGAGCATGCAGGCCACCAACGCGACGCTGAGCAAGCTGACCGCGCTGCAGGTCCGGGAAGCCGAGGCGGAATACCGCCGCTCCGAGACGACCGCCGGCTGGTCGCGCCTCGCGCTCCTGGCCGCGCTCGTCCTCGCCGCGCTCAGCATCGCCTACGGCGTCTACGTGATCGTCCTGCAGGTCGCCCGCCCGCTCGGCAACCTCGTCGGCGTGCTGCAGCGGATGGCCCGGGGCGAGGTCGACGCGGAGATCCGCGAGGCCG
>NZ_JBQEPK010000071.1:0-18131 GCF_052045615.1 Methylobacterium sp. 22177
CCGATCTTCTCGCCCACCGTGACGACGATGCGCTTCCATCCGACCATGGTGCCGAGACCCAGCGCCAGGGCGACGCAGACCTTCACCCAGCCCGGGATGTAGCGCGTGCCGTCGTTCAGCAGGCCCGCGTAGCGTTTCAGGTCCGCCTTGTCGGTCTCCGAGAAGTCGGCCCCGGCGCTCGGCAGCACGCGCACCGCGTCGGCGGCGAGATACATGTCGCTGCGCAGGTTCTGGGTCTGGGCGGCCGGCACCGTCCGGATCGCCCCGTAATTCTTGACGCTGGCGGCGATGTCGTCGGAGAGCGCCGCCAGGGCCGCGTAGACGGGCGGCGTGTTCAGCGCCTTGGTCTTGAGCGCCTCCGTCACCGTCCGGCGCGCGGCGGCGGCGTCCGGAACCGCCGCGCCGGGGGCGCGGGCGGAGAACACCGCGCTCGCCGCCGTCGAGGCCTGCACGAAGGCGGGCGTCGTGTCGTCCGCCATGGTGCGGTTGAGCGCGTAGGCGGTGGGGGCGGCGCCGATCAGGATCAGCATGATCAGGCCCATGCCCTTCTGCCCGTCATTGCCGCCGTGGAAGAACGAGACCAGCGTGCAGGTGAGGATCAGCAGGCCGCGGATCCACAGGGGCGGGGGCGCGTCGCCCTCGGGCGCCTCGTAGAGGTCCCTGCGGCGCACCGTGAATTTCAGGGCGAGCAGCAGCAGCGCCGCGAGCACGAAGCCGCAGACCGGCGAGAACAGCAGCGCCTTGAAGACGTTGAGCGCCTGGGTCCAGTCGACGCCCGCGGTACCGTCGCCGCCGTTCATCAGCTGGTTGGCGAGGCCGACGCCGAGCACCGAGCCGATCAGCGCGTGGGACGACGAGTTCGGCAGCCCGAAGGCCCAGGTCCCGAGGTTCCAGATGATGGCCGCCAGCAGGAGCGCGAAGATCATCGCGTAGCCCGCGTGCGAGCCGACGTTGAGGATCAGCTCGACGGGCAGCAGCGTCACGATCGCGTAGGCCACCGCGCCCGAGGACAGCATCACGCCCAGGAAGTTGAAGGCACCCGACCAGATCACCGCGACGAGCGGCGGCATCGAGTGGGTGTAGATCACCGTGGCGACCGCGTTGGCGGTGTCGTGGAAGCCGTTCACGAACTCGAAGGCGAGGGCGATCAGCAGGGCGAGGCCGAGCAGCGCGAAGGCGCCGTAGGCCAGGGGCGCCTCGCCGACCGCGTTCATGTCGGCGACGAGGCTCACCACCGCGTAGCCGAGGCCCGCCACCAGGACGAGGAGGAACGCGACCACCCCGCCGAGATGCGTCCCGTGGTCGAGGCGCGGACCGCCCGCCCGCCGGCCTCCCACCGCCCCCGACGGCATCACGGCGGAATCGGACATGAACCCTCGCGGAATTCTACGTGGTGGTGAGCCGGGATTAAGATGGAGCGGTGACGGTTGGGTGACGGGCGACGGCAGGCCCGTGACGGCCCGTGACGGCCCGTGACGGCCCGTGACGGCCCGCGACGCGACGCGCCGCGTCGGTGACCGGGACCGGGAGCGCCGGGCGGCGCTGTCACACGCCTGACGCGGTCGAGCCGCTAGCGGACCGGACCGCTCGCCCGATCGCACGAGGGATCCGCATGATTGACGCCACGGTGCCGGCCCTGTCCCTCGGCGCGCTCCTGGCCCTCGTCCAGGTCGGCAGCATCGCCGTCGCGGCCCGGCGCCTCGGCCGGAACCACGGCCCGTCGCAATTCCCCGACGGCGCGCCCGTCTCCCTGGTCCGGCCGCTGCGCGGGGTCGAGGCGTACAGCGAGGAGATGCTCGTCCGCAGCTTCCGCCTCGACTACCCGGCCTACGAGCTGATCTTCTGCGTGGCCGACCCGGCCGACCCGATCGTGCCGATGGTGGAGCGCCTGATCGAGGCCCACCCGCAGGTGCCGGCCCGCCTGATCCGCGGCGACGAGCGCGTCAGCGCGAACCCGAAGCTCAACAACTGCCTGCGCGGCTGGCGCGCCGCCGCCCACGACTGGGTGGTGCTCGCCGATTCCAACGTGGCCATGCCGCCGGACTACCTCCAGCGGCTCCAGGCGGCGTGGCGCGACGATACCGGCCTCGTCTGCTCCACCCCGGCCGGCGCCCGCCCGGGCAGCTTCATGGCGGAGGTGGAGTGCGCCTTCCTGAACACCCTCCAGGCGCGCTGGCAATACGCCGCCGAGGCCTTCGGCCTGGGCTTCGCGCAGGGCAAGAGCATGCTCTGGCACAAGCCCTTCCTGGAGGCGCAGGGCGGGCTCCAGGCGCTCGCCGCCGAGATCGCCGAGGACGCGGCCGCCACCAAGCTCGTGCGCGCCGCCGGCAAGCGCGTCCACCTCGTGGCGAGCCCGTTCGAGCAGCCGCTCGGCCCGCGCGGCTTCCGGGAGGTCTGGGCGCGGCAGCTGCGCTGGGCGCGCCTGCGCCGCGTGACCTTCCCGCTGTTCTTCGCCCCCGAGATCGGCAGCGGCGTCCTGCTGCCGGCGCTCCTCGTCGCCCTCTGGGCCGGCAGCCTCGCGGGCCTCGCCGGCGCTGCCGGCCTCGCCGCCCTGTGCTATGCCGCCGAGCACCGGCTCGCGGTCCGCGCGGGTTGGCACCGTTCGCCCCGCACGCTGGCGGCCTTCCTGGCGCGCGACGCCCTGATCCCGGCGATCTGGCTCGGCGCCTGGATGCGGAGCGCCATCGTGTGGCGGGGCAACGCCATGGACGTGCGCCCCCGGCGGGCCGCCGGCGCGCGCTCCTACGCGCCGACGGCCTGACCGCCCGGCGATCGGAGGCCCTGACGTGTCGCGCCGCTACGCCCTCTACTGGCTGCCCGCCCCGGGATCCCGCCTCGAAGCCTTCGGGCGCGCGGTCCTCGGCACCGACAACGTCTCCGGGCTGCCGGTCGCGCACCCGGAGGGGCTCGGTGATCTCGCGGCGGTCACGGCGGGCGCGCGGGTCTACGGGTTCCACGCCACCCTCAAGGCGCCGATGCGCCTCGCCCCGGGCGCCGCGGAGGCCGACCTCGTCGCCGCCGCCCGCGACCTCGCGGCCGCGCACCCGCCGGTGGCGGTGGGCCCGCTCCGGGTCGCCGCCCTCGGGCCGTTCCTCGCCCTGGTGCCGGAGGCCCCGCCGCCGGAGCTGGGGCTGCTGGCGGCCGAATGCGTCGCCGCCCTGGACCCGTTCCGGGCGCCGCTCACGGAGGCCGAGCGCGCCAAGCGCCGCCCGGAGCGCCTCGACGCGCGCGGCCGCGCGCTCCTCGCGCGCTGGGGCTACCCGTACGTGTTCGAGGCCTTCCGCTTCCACATGACCCTGACCGACGCCCTGCCGGAGGCGGATCGCGATTCCTGGCACCGGCGCCTGTCCGAAGCCTACGGCGCCGCGGGGCCGGAGCCCCTGCGGATCGACGCCGTCAGCCTCCTGATCCAGGACGGGTCGGAGCCGTTCCGGCTCCTGGCGCGCCTGCCCTTCGGAGAAGCCCGTGGTTGACCGCCCCCTCGGCCTCGAACCCGCGCTCGATCCGAGCGCCCGGGTCGTCGACAGCCGCCTCGGCCGCTACACCGAGGTCGGCGCCCGCACCCGGCTCACCGAGACAATCCTCGACGACTATTCCTACATCGGTGAGGACGGCGAGGTGATCTACACCGCGATCGGCAAGTTCTGCTCGATCGCCGCCAGCGTGCGGATCAATCCCGGCAATCACCCGATGGAGCGCGCCTCCCAGGCGCACTTCACCTACCGGGCGCGGGCCTACTGGCCGGACGAATCGGACGAGCCCGCCTTCTTCGACCGGCGCCGGGCGAGCCCGGTGGCGATCGGCCACGATGTCTGGATCGGCCACGGCGCGGTCGTCCTGCCGGGGCGCACGATCGGCACCGGCGCGGTGGTGGGAGCGGGCGCCATCGTCACCCGCGACGTCGAGCCCTACACGATCGTCGTCGGCAATCCCGCCCGGCCGGTCCGGCGCCGCTTCCCCGAGGCGATCGCCGCCCGCCTGATGCGCCTCGCCTGGTGGGACTGGGACCACGAGCGCCTGCGCCGGGCGCTGCCGGATTTCCGCGGCCTGCCGATTGAGGCGTTCCTGGAGCGCTGCGAAGATTAAGTCGGCTATCGAAATAACCGAGATGTTGCGCCGGCAAATATAATCGTTCCGAATACGTCATCCAATCGTCGTGAAACCGGCGTTTACGTGCGGCCACTCCGCGGCGGATGGTTGCATGCTGGTTATCGAGGATCTCACGCGCCAGTACGGCGACCGGCGCGCCGTCGACGGCGTGTCGCTCCGGATCGAGCCCGGCAGCTTCGTCGGGGTGATCGGCCGGTCGGGCGCCGGCAAGTCGACGCTCCTGCGCCTCATCAATCGGCTGGCGGACCCGAGTTCGGGGCGCATCCTCCACGAGGGCCGCGAGGTGACGACCCTGCGCGGCCGTCCCCTGCGGGAATGGCGCACCCGCTGCGCCATGATCTTCCAGCAGTTCAACCTCGTCGGCCGCCTCGACGTGATGACGAACGTGCTGATGGGGCGCCTCAGCCACGTGCCGACCTATCGCTCCCTGCTCCGGCAATGGTCCGCCGAGGACCGGGCCATGGCCCTCGCCGCCCTGGAGAGCTTCGACATGGGCGAGTTCGCCGGCCAGCGGGCCGACGGCCTGTCGGGCGGGCAGCAGCAGCGCGTCGCCATCGCCCGCGCCCTCGTGCAGGAGCCCGAGATCCTGCTCGCCGACGAGCCGGTCGCCTCCCTCGACCCGCGCAACACCCGCCTGGTGATGGACGCGCTGGCCGAGGTGAACCGGCGCTACGGCATCACCGTGCTGTGCAACCTGCACTCCCTCGACCTCGCCCGCGCCTACTGCGACCGCCTCGTCGGCCTCGCGGCCGGGCGGGTCGTGTTCGAGGGCGGCCCCTTCGACCTGACCGAGGACGTGGCGCGCCGCCTCTACGGCCTGGAGGCCGGCGAGGTGCTGGACGATTCCGCGCAGCGCGAGGCGGAGCAGCGGGCCGCGATGCCGGGCCGGCCCGGTCTCGTGCCGGCCCGGCCGGTCCGCGAGGCCGCTCTCGGCGCCTGATCCGGGCCCCGGGCCCCAGCGAACACCGCCAACGAGCACTGCCAACGAGCACTGCCAACGAGCACCGCTCTGGAAACGCCCGACCGGCCCTTGGCCGGCCGAACCTCGCCGACGCCGCCACGAAGGACGACCCGATGATCACCCGACGCACCCTCGCCGCCGCCGCGGCCCTCGCCCTCCTCGGCCTGCCGGCCGCCGCCCAGGACTGGAAGGCCCAGTATCCGGAGCTGACGCTCGGCGTGATCCCGGCGGAGAACGCCTCGGGCACCGCCGACCGGTGGGCGCCGCTCACCGCCTACCTGACCAAGACGCTCGGCGTGCCGGTGAAGCTGCGGGTGGCGAGCGACTACGCCGCCGTGATCGAGGGCCAGCGGGCCGGCAACATCCAGATCGCGTGGTACGGGCCGGCCTCCTTCGCGCGGGCCGTGATGACCGGCGTGAAGATCGAGCCGATCGTCAACCAGAAGCACGAGACCGGCGCCTCGGGCTACTATTCGGTGGTCTACGTGCTGGCCTCCAGCCCCTACAAGACCGTCGAGGATCTGAAGGGCAAGAACCTCGCCCTGGTCGATCCGAACTCGACCTCGGGCAACCAGGCGCCGCGCTTCTTCCTGAAGCGGGCCGGCTACGACGTGGAGAAGTTCTTCGGCAAGACCTTCTACGCCGGCAGCCACGAGAACGCCGTGCTGGCGCTCACCCAGGGCACCGCCGACGCCGCCGCCAACCTGTGGAATTCCGAGACCGACACGATGGTCACCCGCATGGCCGCCAAGGGCATGCTCAAGAAGCCCGACGGCACCCCGATGCAGCAGTCGGACTTCCGCGTCGTGTTCAAGTCCGACTTCCTGCCGGAGGGGCCATTCGCCGTGCTGGCGAGCCTGCCGGACGACCTGAAGGCCAAGATCCGCGACGCCTTCGTGGCCCTGCCGAAGGCCGACAAGGCCGCGTTCGACCGGCTCTCCGACGGCAAGGACCAGGATCTCACGCCGGTGACCCTCAAGGATTACCAGCCGATCATCGACATGCTGCGCTTCAACGACGAGCAGCGCCGGAAGTCCTGATCCGGAGCCGCCCGCCTTGCGCGGTCTGACACCCCTGTCGCCGGAGCGGGCAGCCGCCCTCTCCGGCCTCTACGCGGCGGCGACCGGGGAAGCCCGCCGCCGCACGCTGGCGGGCTTCGCCCTGGTGGCGGCGCTCGCCGTGGTCGCCGGGCTGATCGCCGAGGTGCGGCCGCTGGTCCTCGCCGAGAACATCGGCAAGTTCACCGCCTACATCCAGCAGATCCTGCCGCCGATCGGCCTCGATCACCCGCTGGAGGACGTCCGCGCCTGGTACTGGGGCCTGCCCAAATGGCTGGGCCTGCTGGGCGAGACCCTGCTCATGGCCTATCTCGGGACGCTGCTCGGGGGGCTCGGGGGCTTCGCCCTCAGCTTCGTGGCCGCCGCCAACCTCGTGCGGTCGCGCGCGCTGCGCGTCGGCGCCAAGCGCCTCCTGGAACTGTGCCGCACCGTCCCCGAGGTGGTGTTCGCGCTGATCTTCGTGATCGCCTTCGGCCTCGGCCCGATGGTGGGCGTGCTCGCCATCGCGATCCACACCACGGGGGCGCTGGGCAAGCTGTTCTCCGAGGTGGTCGAGAACATCGACATGCGCCCCGTCGAGGGCCTGTCGGCCTCGGGCGCGACCTGGGTCCAGACGGTGCGCTTCGCGGTGCTGCCGCAGGTCCTGTCGAACTTCGCCTCCTACGCGTTGCTGCGCTTCGAGATCAACGTGCGCGGGGCCGGGGTGATGGGCTTCGTCGGCGCCGGCGGCATCGGCCAGGAATTCCTCGTGGCGATCCGCAACTTCTACTACGCTGACGTGAGCGCGATCCTCGTGCTGATCATCCTGACCGTCTTCTGCATCGACCTCGTCACCGAGCGGGTCCGCCACCGCCTGATCGGCGCGGAGCAGGCCCGATGAGCGCGCGTCCCGAGGCCCTGCGGGCGGCGGCCCGGGCCGACCTCGCCCGCCTGCGCGCGCGCTACCCCGCGCAGTTCCGCACCGACTGGCCGGGGCGGGCGCGGCTCGCCGCCCTGCTCGTCGTCCTGGTGGGGCTCGCGGCGCTCGGCGCCTGGCGCCTCGACTTCTCGGTGGCGCGGATCCTCCACGGTCTCGGGCGGCTCGGCACCTTCGCGGTGCTGATGCTGCCGCCGTCGCCGGAGGGCCAGTTCTGGACCTTCCTGCACGCGCTGGGCGAGACCCTCGGCATCGCCTTCCTGGGCACGCTGACGGCGGCGATCCTCGCCTTCCCGGTGGCGTTCCTGGCGGCGCGGAACGTCGTGCCCAACCCGTTCGCGCGGTTCGCGGTCCGCCGCGGCCTCGACGTGATGCGCTCGGTCGACGTGCTGATCTGGGCTCTGATCTGGATCAACGTCGTCGGCCTCGGCCCGTTCGCGGGGGCGCTCGCGATCGCGTGCTCGGATGTCGGGGCGCTCGGCAAGCTGTTCTCCGAGGCGATCGAGACCTGCGACCGACGCGCCGGCGAGGGCGTCGTCGCCTCGGGCGGCTCGGCGCTCCACCGCATCCGCTTCGGGCTGATCCCCGGGGTGCTGCCGGTGCTGGCGAGCCAGGTCCTGTACTTCTTCGAGTCGAACACCCGCTCGGCGACGATCATCGGCATCGTCGGCGCGGGCGGCATCGGCCAGTACCTCACCGAGCTGATCCGCGTGCTGGAGCTGCAGCAGGTCGCCTTCCTGGTGCTGATGATCCTCGTGACCGTGGCGGCGATCGACTGGATCTCGACCCGCCTGCGCCGGGCGATCATCGGGCCGGCGGCGCGCTGAAGGAGGCCGCGCAGCGGGCGGTCCGTCCCATCCACCCCCTCATCCTGAGGTGCGGCCTGAGGTGCGGCGCGGCCGCCTCGAAGGAGGGCTCGAGCCACCGCGCGCCAGCTGGAGCCCTCCTTCGAGGCCTCCGCTGCGCTCCGGCACCTCGGGATGACAGGATGGCCCGGACGGCTCGTATCGTACGGCGTCCGGTTCGCGCGCCGGGTGACGGACCCTCGTCGTCATCGCTTCGCTCCGCTCGCGAGGACGCTGTGCCGAGGCCGTCGCGCGGACACCGCATCACCCCCCGATCACCAGCTCCACCCGGTCGGCCGCGAACAGGGTGCGGTTCGCCTGGATCGGCACGCCGGCGGGATCGATGTTGACGCTCGACACCACCAGCACGACCCGCCCCGGCGCGATGTCGAGGCGCTGCGCCTCCGCGGAATCCGCGGGACGGGCCCGGATCCGCGTCGAGAGCCGGGTGTAGTCGTGGACGCCGCAGGTCGCGAAAGCCCGGGTGATCGAGCCCCGCTCGGCGTAGGCCTCGGCGAAGCCCGCGAAGCGCGGCAGCGGCAGCCAGGTCAGCGCCGTCGAGAGCGGGGCGCTGTCCGCCCGGTGAACGGTCAGCAGCTCCAGGATCGGCGCGCCGGGGGCGAGGGCCAGGGAGGCCGCCTGCTCGGGCCCGGCCGGGACCGTGGCCGAGGCGACGAGGTCGCCCCAGGCCTCGCGCCCGGCCCCGGCGACGATCTCGGAGAAGCGCGTCCGCGGCCCGATCGGGTAGGCGAGGGGCGCCTCCTCCACGAAGGTGCCCCGACCCTGGCTGGCGCGCACGAGGCCGCCCTCCGCGAGCGCCGCGAGGGCGCGCCGCACCGTGTGCCGGTTCACCGCGAACCGCGCCGCCAGGGCGGCCTCGGCGGGCAGTTGCTGCCCCGGCGCGTAGCGCCCCGCCGCGATCTCGGCCGTCAGCGCGTCGGCGATCTGCCGCCACGCCGTCAGCCCCTCGCCCCGGACGAGGCCGGCCGCCTGCTCCTGCGCATCCATGCTGTCATCCAAACTTCATTTGTGCGGCGCACGCCAGTTGTCTATACACCTATACAACCGAGCGACGAAGGGATTCGCGATGACGACGACCCCGAGACAGGCCGGATCCGAGGGCGAGACCGCGGCGCGCCAGGCGGTCATGGCCCTCTGCGCCGAGGCGAGCCGCGCGGATCTGGAGGCGGCCCTGTCGGGCCTCGATGCGCCCGCGGCCGCGGATCTGCGCGTGCCGGAGACAGGTCTCGTGATGGCTTCGGGCCGGATCGGCGGCGACGGGCGGCCGTTCAACCTCGGTGAGGTCAGCGTGACCCGGGCCGCCATCCGCCTCGCGGACGGCCCGGCCGGCTTCGCCTACCATCTCGGTCGCGACCGCACGAAGGCGCGGCTCGCCGCGATCCTCGACGCCCTCTGGCAGGATCCGGGCCGGCGCGCCCGGGTCGAGGCCGCCCTGGAGCCCGCCGCCCGGCGGCTCGCGGAGTCCCGAGCGCGGGCGGCCCGGCGCACGGCCGCCACCCGCGTCGATTTCCTGACCCTCGCCCGCGGAGAGGATTGAGCATGCTCGCCCCCGGCTTCGCCGATCCGGTCCACGACGCGCAGGGCACCTTCCGCGCCGTCATGGACGCGCTCGCCCGCCCCGGACGCGTCCGGGCGCTCGTCGCCGCCCTCGCGCCGCCCGCGCCGCTGACGCCGGAACTGGCCGCCGTCGCGCTGACGCTCACCGACGCCGACACGCCGGTCTGGCTCGATCCGGTCCTCGCCGCGGCGCCGGAGGTCGCGGAATTCCTGCGCTTCCACACCGGCGCGCCGCTCACCGGCGACCCGGCCGCGGCCGCCTTCGCGCTGGTCCGCGAGCCCGCGCGGTGCCCGCCGCTGAGCCGGTTCGCCCCCGGCACGCCGGCCTATCCCGACACCGCCACGACCCTGGTGCTCGCCCTCGACGCGGTCGCCGAGGGGGAGGGGCTGCACCTGTCCGGTCCCGGCATCCGGGGCACCGCCCGGATCGCGCCGGCGCCGCTGCCGGACGGCTTCGCGGCGCAACTCGCCGAGAACCGGGCGGCCTTCCCCCTCGGCGTCGACCTGATCCTGACGGCGCCCGGCCGCGTGGCCGGTCTCCCGCGCTCCACGACGGTCACGGAGGCCTGACCCATGTACGTGGCCGTGAAGGGCGGCGAGGCCGCCATCGACAACGCCCACCGGCTCCTCGCCGAGACGCGCCGGGGCGACCCCGCATTGCCCGAACTCTCCGTGGCGCAGATCCGGGAGCAGATGGCGCTGCTCGTCGACCGGGTCATGACCGAGGGCTCGCTCTACGATCCGGACCTCGCGGCGCTGGCGCTGAAGCAGGCGCGGGGCGACGTGGTCGAGGCGGTGTTCCTCGTCCGCGCCTACCGGACGACGCTGCCGCGCTTCGGGGCCTCCGCGCCGGTCGACACCGGGGCCATGGCGGTCGAGCGCCGGATCTCCGCGACCTTCAAGGACCTTCCGGGCGGGCAGGTGCTCGGGCCGACCTTCGACTACACCCACCGGCTGGTCGACTTCGCGCTCGCCGCCGAGACCGCGTCCGAGCCCGCCGCCGAGGCCGAGCCGCGCCCCGATGCCGGCACCTGCCCGCGGGTCACCGACCTGCTGGCCCGGGACGGCCTGATCGAGCCCTCGCCCCCGGAGGACGGCGCCCCCGCGGGCGACCTCACCCGCGAGCCGGTGGATTATCCCGCCGACCGGGCCCTGCGCCTCCAGGCGCTCGCCCGGGGCGACGAGGGCTTCGTGCTCGGCCTCGCCTACTCGACGCAGCGCGGCTACGGCCGCACCCACCCGTTCGTCGGCGAGATCCGGGTCGGCGAGGTCGCGGTCGAGTTCGTGCCCGAGGAGCTGGGCTTCGCGGTGCCGCTCGGCCGCGTGCGGCTCACCGAGTGCCAGATGGTCAACCAGTTCAAGGGCACGGGGACGGCGCCGCCGCAATTCACCCGCGGCTACGGGCTGAGCTTCGGGCAGAGCGAGCGCAAGGCCATGGCGATGGCGCTCGTGGATCGGGCGCTGCGCGCGGAGGAGCTGGGCGAGCCGGTGGCGAGCCCGGCCCAGGACCAGGAATTCGTCCTGGCCCACTGCGACAGTCTCCAGGCGACCGGCTTCGTCGAGCACCTGAAGCTGCCCCACTACGTCGATTTCCAGGCCGAGCTGGAACTTGTTCGCCGGCTACGCGCCGAGTTCGAGCGCGCGTCCGACGCCGTCGAGATGCAGGAGGCCGCCGAATGAGCGCCGCGATCGCGCACCGCCCGGAGAGCGAACCGGGCTACAACTTCGCCTATCTCGACGAGGGCACGAAGCGGATGATCCGCCGGGCCATCCTCAAGGCCATCGCGGTGCCGGGCTATCAGGTGCCCTTCGCCTCCCGCGAGATGCCGATGCCGTACGGCTGGGGCACCGGCGGCGTGCAGGTCACGGCCGCGATCCTCGGCCGCTCGGACGTGCTCAAGGTCATCGACCAGGGCGCCGACGACACCACCAACGCGGTCTCGATCCGCCGCTTCTTCGCCAAGACCTCCGGGGTGGCCACCACGACCCGCACCGCGGAGGCGACGGTCATCCAGACCCGCCACCGCATCCCCGAGACGCCGCTCACCGAGGGGCAGACGCTGGTCTACCAAGTGCCGATCCCCGAGCCCCTGCGCTTCCTCGAGCCCCGCGAGACCGAGACGCGCCAGCTCCACGCGCTGGCCGAGTACGGCGCCATGCACGTGAAGCTCTACGAGGACATCAGCCGCCACGGCCACATCGCCACCACCTACGCGTACCCGGTGGAGGTGGCGGGCCGCTTCGTGATGGACCCGTCGCCGACGCCGAAATTCGACAACCCCAAGATGGACGACTGCCCGGCGCTCCAGCTCTTCGGCGCGGGCCGCGAGCGGCGGATCTACGCGGTGCCGCCCCACACGCGGGTGCGCAGCCTCGACTTCGAGGATCACCCGTTCCGGGTGCAGCACTTCGACCAGCCCTGCGCCCTGTGCGGCGCCGAAGGCGTCTATCTCGACGAGGTGCTGCTCGACGATGCCGGAAGGCGGATGTTCGTCTGCTCGGACACCGACCATTGCGAGGGGCGCCGCGCGGACGGCCATGTCGGCGCGGGGGACGCGGCATGAGTGGCGATGTGAGGCGCGGCACGGGCGACTTCACGGTCCGCCGGGCCGGGAAACCGGACCTGCCCGCGATCCTCGACCTCTACGCCGAGCTGAACGGCGGGCGGGTGACGACCCTGGAGCGGGCCGGGGCGCTGCTCGACCGACTCACGAAGGCCTATCCCGATTACGGGCTCTACGTGGCCGAACGCGACGGCGCGGTCGTCGGCACCTTCTGCCTCGTCATCCTCGACAACATCGCCCACTGGGGCACGCCCTCGGCCCTCGTCGAGAGCGTCGTGGTCGCGTCCCGGCACCGCGGCGGCGGTCTCGGCCGGGCGATGATGCGCGCGGCGGCCCGGCTCGCCGAGGCGCGGGGCTGCTACAAGCTCGCCCTGTCGTCGAACGTCGACGCCAAGCCGGCCCACGCCTTCTACGAGAGCCTCGGCTTCGAGCGCTACGGCTACAGCTTCCGCCTCGATCCCCCCTTCCTGCCCGACGCCGCGGAGGCGACCCGATGAGCGAATCCCTGCTGCAGGTCCGCGGCCTGACCAAGCGCTACGGCGCCCGCCTCGCCTGCGCCGACGTGTCGTTCGACCTCGTGCCCGGCGAGGTGCTGGCGATCGTGGGCGAATCCGGGTCCGGCAAGTCGACGCTGCTCTCCCTCATCGCCACCGAGCTGGCGCCCGATTCCGGGACGGTCGCCTACCGGATGCGCGACGGTGCGCTGCGCGACCTCGGCACCTTGAGCGAGGCCGGGCGCCGGGCGCTGATGCGCACCGAGTGGGGGTTCGTCCGCCAGGACGCGGCCCAGGGCCTGCGCATGGCGGTCTCGGCCGGCGGCAATGTCGGCGAGCGGTTGATGGGGCTCGGCGAGCGCCACTACGGGCGGATCCGCGCCCAGGCCCTCGACTGGCTCGGCCGGGTCGAGATCGCCGCCGACCGGATCGACGACCCGCCGACGCGCTTCTCCGGCGGCATGCGCCAGCGCCTGCAGATCGCCCGCAACCTCGTCACCGGGCCCCGCCTGGTGCTGATGGACGAGCCGACCTCCGGCCTCGACGTCTCGGTCCAGGCGCGGCTCCTCGACCTGATCCGCCGGCTCTCGACCGAGCTGGGGCTCGCGGTGATCATCGTCACCCACGACCTCGCGGTGGCGCGGCTCCTCTCGCACCGGATCATGGTCATGCGCGCCGGCCGGGTGATCGAGACCGGCCTCACCGACCGGGTGCTCGACGATCCCGAGCACGCCTACACCCAGCTCCTCGTCGCCTCGGTGCTCGCCGCATGACCGCGCTCCTGACCTTCGAGAACGTCGCCAAGAGCTTCACCCTGCACCTGCGCGGCGGCGTCGTGCTGCCGGTGGTGGGCGGCGTGAGCCTGTCCGTGGAACCCGGCGAGTGCGTGGTGCTCGGCGGCCCGTCCGGCGCGGGGAAATCCTCGCTGCTGAAGATGGCCTACGGCAATTACCGCTGCGACGGCGGCGCGATCCTCGTCCGCGACGGCGCGACGGTCGTGGACGTCGTCCGGGCCGATCCGCGGGCCGTCCTGGCGCTGCGGGCGCGGGTCATCGCCTACGTGTCGCAGTTCCTGCGGGTGATCCCGCGGGTCCCGGCCCTCGACGTCGTCGAGGCTGCCGGCCGCGAGGGCGGATTGTCCGAGGAGGCGGCGCGCGCGCGGGCCGAGACCCTGCTCGCCCGGCTCAACCTGCCCGAGCGGCTCTGGGGCCTGCCGCCCGCGACCTTCTCGGGGGGCGAGCAGCAGCGGGTCAACATCGCCCGGGGCCTGATCGCCGACCGGCCGCTCCTGCTCCTCGACGAGCCAACCGCCTCCCTGGACGCGGAGAACCGCGCCGTCGTGGCCGAGCTCGTCCGCGAGAAGCTCCGGGCGGGGGCCGGCGTGCTCGGCATCTTCCACGACAGCGAGATGCGCGACGCTGTGGCGACCCGGGTGGTCGATGTCACCCGCTTCGCGCCGCGCGCCCGGGCAGCCTGAGGATCTTCACGATGGACGACTTCATCCTCGAGAACGCGACCCTGGTCCTGCCGGACCGGGTGCAGCGCGGCTGGCTCGCCGTGTCGGACGGGGCGATCGCCGAGATCGGCGAGGGGCGCCCGCCCGCGCGCGGCCTCGACCTCGGCGGCGACCACCTGATTCCCGGCCTGATCGAGCTGCACACCGACCATCTGGAGAGTCATTTCGCGCCGCGCCCGAAGGTGCGCTGGCACCCCCTCGGCGCCGTCCTGGCCTACGACGCGCAGATCACCGCCTCGGGAATCACCACCGTGTTCGATTCGCTGCGCGCCGGCAGCGACCCGGACGGCAGCGGCCTCGGCTCCGAGCTGGAGCAGCTCGCCGGCGCCATCGCCGCCGCGCGGGCCGGGGACCTGTTCCGGGCCGAGCACTTCACGCACCTGCGCTGCGAGCTGCCCTCCCTCGACGTGCTCGACACGGTGGCGACCTTCACGGCCCGCTACCCGGTGGGGCTGATCTCGCTGATGGACCACACGCCCGGCCAGCGGCAGTTCCGCGACATGGAGAAGTACTACACCTACGCCACCCGCGGCGGCCGGCCCATGGAGGAGATCCGCGCCAACACCGAGCGCAAGGTCCGCGACGGACGGGCGCTCAACGCGAAGAACCGGCCGGCCCTGGTCCAGTTCGCCCGCGAGATGGGCATCCCGCTCGCGAGCCACGACGACACGACCCTGGCCGACGTCGACCTCGCGGTCGGCGAGGGTGTGCGACTGGCCGAGTTCCCCACCACCCTGGAGGCGGCCGAGGCCGCGCACCGGCAGGGCCTCACCGTGATGATGGGCGCGCCGAACCTGATCCGCGGCGGCTCGCATTCCGGCAACGTCGCCGCCCTGGCGCTGGCCGAGGCCGGGCACCTCGACATCCTGTCCTCGGACTACGTGCCGGCGAGCCTGCTGATGGCGGCCTTCCTGCTGCCCGAGCAGGCGCCCGCGATCACGCTGCCCGAGGCGCTCGCCACCGTCACGGCCAACCCCGCCCGCGCCACCGGCCTGACCGATCGCGGCGCCCTGGCACCCGGGCTGCGGGCCGATCTCGTGCGCGTGCAGCGGGCCGAGGGGGTTCCGGTGGTCCGCGAGGTCTGGCGCGCCGGGCGGCGCGTCGCCTGATGCCGGGCTGCCTCGTCCTCGTGGTCGGCCCGAGCGGGGCCGGCAAGGATACGCTGCTCCGGCTCGCCCGTGCGGCCCTGGCCGGCGACCCGCGCTACGTCTTCCCGCGCCGCCTCGTCACCCGGCCGCCCTCGGCCGACGAGGACAACGACGAGATCGACGAGGCCGCCTTCGCCGAGGGCTGCGCGGCCGGGCGCTTCACCCTGAGCTGGCGCGCCCACGGCCTCGGCTACGCGCTGCCGGAGGCGGTCGGCCGGCGGGTCGCGGAAGGCCACGTGGTGGTCTGCAACGTCTCGCGCCGCGTCGTCGCGGGCGCGCGGGAGTCTGGCCGGCGGGTGAGCGTCGTCGAGATCACGGCGCCGCCCGAGATCCTGGCGCGGCGCATCGCCGCCCGCGGCCGCGCGCAGGACGGCGACCTGGCCGCGCGTCTCGCCCGCGAGGGCGGCGTCACCGCGGACCTGACGATCCTCAACACCGGCGCCGCGGACGAGGCGGCCGCGCGGCTGGTCGCGCATCTGCGCGCCTGCTGACGGGGCTCGCGCGGCGGTCCGCGCGGACGCGCCGGCCGCTTGGTGCGTGAGCCACGAAAAAGGGCGGGCGCCGACACCGGCACCCGCCCTCGCTCGGATCCGCCGGGGAGCCCCCGGCGTCGACTGACTCAGAGGCCGCCGAACTTGTAGTTGAAGCCGGCGCGGACGATGCTGCCCTCGGTGCGGAAGCGCGAGATGTACGCGCCGTTGCCCACGCCCGGGACCGCGCCGACGAGCACGTTCTGGCTGCCGAGGTCGTAGTGCAGGTACTCGGCCTTCACCGTGATGGCGTCGTACTTGATGCCGATGTAGCGGCCGAGCGCGAAGGTGTTCAGGAAGCTGTCGGTGGGCAGCGCGAACTCGATGCCGCCGCCGTAGGCGAAGCCGGTCTTGAAGTCGTCGTAGCGGCCGGCGAACTGCAGGCGGCCGCCCGGGGTGTAGAAGTTGGCGTCGTGGAACACGTTGCCGTAGGCGAGGCCGCCCATCCCGTAGACCAGGACGCGGTCGAAGGCGTAGCCGACGCGGCCGGTGAGGGTGCCGAGCCAGTCGAGGCTCTGGCGGAACTGACTGATGTTCGGCGGGCCGCCGGCGACGTTGCCGGTGCCGAGCACGACCCGGTTCTTGGTGATGTCCGTCCAGTCGATGCTGTTGGCGATACCGACGACGATGCCGGCGCCCGGCGTGAACTGGTAGTTGTAGCCGGCGGTGCCGCCGATGTTGGCGAAGCCGTCCTGCGTGGTCGAGGTCGCGAACGGGCGGCGGCCGAGGGCGACGTTGGTGGCGTTGCCGGGCTGGACGCCGACGGTCGTGATGCGCTCACGGTCGGTGAAGGTGTAGGCCGACTCGAGACCGGCGTAGAAGCCCGTCCAGGTGAAGACCGGCACCGGCGTGAAGACCGGCGGCGGCGCGGCGCGACGCGGCAGGTCGGCGGCGGAGGCGGCCGTCGTGACCAGGGCCGTCGCGGCGGTGGCGAGGAGGAGCTTCTTCATCATGGCGGGGGTCCGAGGTGACGCGTTGTTGTCGCCACTTAAGCTCGGCCGCACGGATCCCGCTATGCCCGCGAAGCCACACTGTGGCGCGAAAGCGGCGCCGATACTGCCTGTGATTGATGTTTCGACGTTCAAGACTCGTCGCCGTGGCTTGACAGCGGGGCCGTCGGCGGGCCCCCGCGCGTCGCGGAGCTTGATCCCTGGCGGCCGACCCTCTAAGCGGACCGCGTTTTTCGCCCCTGTCGGAACTTCGGGGCGGCTGACCAGGATTCGGGGCCCTTGCGTGGTCCCCGCCGCAGGAATGGGAATCATGGGCAAGGAAAAGTTCTCCCGCACCAAGCCGCACTGCAACATTGGCACGATCGGCCACGTCGATCACGGCAAGACGTCTCTGACGGCTGCGATCACGAAGGTTCTGGCCGAGACGGGCGGGGCGACGTTCACGGCCTACGACCAGATCGACAAGGCGCCTGAGGAGAAGGCGCGCGGGATCACGATCTCGACGGCGCACGTGGAGTACGAGACGCAGAACCGTCACTACGCGCACGTCGACTGCCCCGGCCACGCCGACTACGTGAAGAACATGATCACGGGCGCGGCGCAGATGGACGGCGCGATCCTGGTTGTGTCGGCGGCCGACGGCCCGATGCCGCAGACCCGCGAGCACATCCTGCTGGCCCGCCAGGTCGGCGTGCCGGCGCTGGTGGTGTTCCTCAACAAGGTCGACATGGTCGACGACGAGGAGCTGCTGGAGCTGGTCGAGCTCGAGGTGCGCGAGCTGCTGTCGAAGTACGACTTCCCCGGCGACGACATCCCGATCACCAAGGGCTCGGCGCTGATGGCGCTCGAGGACAAGGAGCCGAAGATCGGCAAGGAGGCGGTCCTGGCGCTGATGGCGACCGTGGACGCCTACATCCCGCAGCCGGAGCGTCCGATCGACATGCCGTTCCTGATGCCGATCGAGGACGTGTTCTCGATCTCGGGCCGCGGCACGGTGGTGACGGGTCGCGTCGAGCGCGGCATCGTGAAGGTGGGCGAGGAAGTCGAGATCGTCGGCATCCGGGCGACCACCAAGACGACGGTGACCGGCGTCGAGATGTTCCGCAAGCTGCTCGACCAGGGCCAGGCGGGCGACAACGTCGGCGTGCTGCTGCGCGGCACGAAGCGCGAGGACGTGGAGCGCGGCCAGGTGGTGTGCAAGCCGGGTTCGGTGAAGCCGCACTCGAAGTTCAAGGCCGAGGCGTACATCCTGACCAAGGAGGAGGGCGGGCGCCACACGCCGTTCTTCACCAACTACCGGCCGCAGTTCTACTTCCGGACCACGGACGTGACCGGGATCTGCACGCTCCCCGAGGGCACCGAGATGGTGATGCCGGGCGACAACGTGACCATGGACGTGGCGCTGATCGTGCCGGTGGCCATGGAGGAGAAGCTGCGCTTCGCCATCCGCGAGGGCGGCCG
>NZ_JBQEPK010000072.1:0-16306 GCF_052045615.1 Methylobacterium sp. 22177
TGGGTGGTTTGCTGCCCGTCCGCTCCTGAGGAGAAAGGCATCAAAGCTGACATAGCTACAGCACCCGCTCATGAACCCGAGCAGGATAAAGCCCTGATATAATGACGCGAAATATAGTATTTGCCGCATTGATCAAAAGATTCCGCCCGCATCGATCCGTTTGCTAGCTCAAGCGCCACTGGTTATATTGTAGTGCCAGGAGGGTAAACATCTACGGCAACCCCAGAGCTATTCCGGATAGAGAAAACCCGCCACGGCGATCCGGGCGGGCTTAATTGGTGCGACATGCAGGCAATGGGGGACTTAGGCTGCGTATGCCTTCGCTACCAAACCGAGCTCTGCGAAGGCCTCAGCGAGCTGCAGCAACTCCTCTCGCAAGACCATCATGTCGGAATAGGCCTTCGTCAAATTTGGATTGCTAGCAAGGGGTTCGAGCACGAAGCTTTCTAACTCACGGCGAAGCTGAAGGCTCGACTGTTCGAGTGAATGACCAATGGCCTGCATCTGGGGACCGCGCGGACCGAGATCGCGTCCCGATGTCATCTCAGCCTTCAGGGCAGCGACGAGGTGCTGGACTCCGTTCTGGTCCAGGATGCTCGGCAAGACGTAGATATCTGCCATCGACGCCTCACGCCGCCTGGATGTCGAGAAGGAAGGCATCGACCTCCTGCTTGACGCTCAGCGATTGTGTGGCGAGTTCGGCCGCCGCGCTCAGCACTTGTGTCGCTGCGCTGCCGGTCTCACCCGTCGAGGTCAGAACACGCGCGACGTTGGCCGATACGTCCTGCGTGCCGCGCGCCGCTTCGCTGGCGTTGCGCGAGATCTCACCCGTCGCTGCCGTCTGCTCGACCACAGTCGAGGCGATCATGCCGGCGATCTCGTTGATTGATGCGATCGTCCGGCCAATCCCCTGGATGGCCTCCGTCGCACGGCAAGTCGCGCCCTGGATCGCGGCGATCTGACCACCGATCTCCTCGGTCGCACGCGCCGTCTGGCCGGCCAACTCCTTGACCTCGGCGGCGACGACTGCGAAGCCGCGCCCCGCGTCCCCCGCACGCGCGGCCTCGATCGTGGCGTTCAGCGCCAGAAGGTTGGTCTGACCTGCGATCGACGAAATCGTCGTCACGGCTGCGCCGATCTGCTCTGCTGCCGCCCCCAAATCGGCCATCGCCGCGCCAGTTGCTTCCGCCTCGTGCGCCGCGCTGGCGGCGACCTCGTTGGAGCGAACCACCTGTCGCTCGATCTCCTGAAGCGAGGAAACCATCTCCTCGGCGGCGGCCGCCACCGTCTGCACGTTGACCGAGGTCTCCTCCGCGGCCGCGCTTGAGGCCACGGCTTGGCTGTTGGTGTTATCGGCGACCTGGGTCATCGAGCGGGCAGTGGCATCGAGCTCGGTTGCAGCCGAGGTGACGATCTCCAGGGAGCTCGCAACCTTCTGCTGGAAGGACTTGATCAGGGCGTCAACGCGATCGGCCCGGCGCTGCCGCGCCGACTGCTCGGCGACCTGTGCGGCCTCCAGTTCGGCCCGCGCGATGGCGTTCTGGCGGAACACCTCGACGGCCTGTGCCATCTCACCCATCTCGTCGGTGGCCGCGCGCGAGGGCACATCCACGGCATTGTCGCCGGCGGCCAGACGCTTCATGGCCATGGTCATACCGGCGATTGGTCTGATGATGCTGCGGGCCAGGAGGAAGGCTAGGACGCCGCCGATGATCAGAGCCAACCCGAGGAGGCTCATCTGGATGAGTCGGGCACCCGCAACCGATGCTGCGGTGGCATCGGTGATCTCCTCGACCGCGAGTTTGATCATGCCACGCACGCCAATGGCGGCTTGGTCGATGGCATCCGTATGCGGCTTGATGCCAGTGTCGAAGGCCTTGTTTGAAGTCGCCATTGCCGCAACCGTGGCACGGAAGTTGGTCGCGTAGGCAGCGAGTGCGACATCGACCGCCTTCATCTGCGTCTGGAATGGCGCGCTGCCATCGGCATTCCTGAGGGCCTTCATGGCCTTCTCAGCCTTCTCGACGTTCGTGGCGAACGTTGCCGGTCCCTTCGGATCGAACGTCGCCAGGAAGCGCCAGTTAGCGACGCGGACGAGCAGCATGGCGCTCTCGACGGTCTGAGCCCGGCTGAGCGTCGCCTCATCGGCTTGTGAGCGCACATCGGAGACCAACGTCGCGGTCGCACGGGTGAGGTCGTCACCGCCCGTGAAAAGCTTGTCCTTGGCTTCCTTCAGGGTCACGCCGGCGGCTGCCAGACGCTCCAACTCGGGCTTCATCGCTCGAGCATCCTCATTGATGCCCAAGTAAATCTTACGGCGCTCTTCCGAGATAGCACTCCTCGCCAATTTAGACCCGGCTTCCTCGATCTCATGCCGGGCGGCTTCCATAGGCGCGACCTGCTCCGGCTTGGGCGCGAGCCGGTAATTTTCTGCATCGCCCTTGAGCTGAGCGGCGAGGATATTCACCGTATAGACATTGCGGGCAATGGCCTCATATCTGCCGCGCTCTTCGTACTGGTCGGTGACACGGCCGAGCTGATAATGCGCAACCCCACCGAGAGCTGCGACGACGACCATCAAGCCGCTGAAGCCCGCGTAAAGTCGAGAGCGAATACCAAATTGCACGATCTGAGCTCCGAGGGCAAAAGCCTAGCTTTTTACACTTTCGTCTTCTATTCCTATTATTTAGTTAGCGGCAGCTCGACTATTTCTGGTTGCCTGATGACGCGCTGACCGGCCTCGGAAAACCCTCAATCCGAACAGCTTTCTATGGAGGATCATGACAACTTTTGGTTAGATACGCCTCGCGGTCGTGGCCGACGGCTTAGGCGCCTGACCGAAGGCTCGATTGACGTCCGCTTACGAGCGAACTTGGTGGCCGGCCGAAGGTCGTTTTTGGGTCGCTATCGGAACGGCGGCTCGGGGTGGAAAGCTGCTGGTCCGCTTTCTGAAAACAAAATCACTAAGCGGACGTCTGGCGCTCGACAGGTCGGGACTCCAATCAGCATGATCGCTGATGACCACGGCCCCATAAGAACGAAATTTCTCAAATCTGTAGAAATTCTCCAGGAAGCATGGGCTCCGTGAAAATCCGCAGCTAAAAAAAACTTATCTATTTGATCGAGGCGATTGGCCGAATAATTTAATAGGATATGCTCGTTGTGACTGAGATCGGGGCGCGTCGCCAACGGTTCTTGGAGCGTCGTCCCGAACCGGAATGCTCGGCCAATCCCCGGCGCGCAAGCTCCCTGCAGACGGCGCAAATGTCGTCGATGGGGTCTGAACTGGGGCGGCCGGACCGGATCTTGATCACCGACGCACTCATGAATTCGTCATCCAGGACAGCCAACACCGTGCGTTCGTCCGCCGTGAGTGGACGCTCGACGTCCTCGCCATCGACAAGTTGATCCATGGGGGCGCGTGGCATCGCTTGCATGCGCAGCTACGGCACACTGGGGAAGTCGTACAGCTCAGCCGGGTTCTGAACGAGAATGCGCCTGCGCACGCCCTCATCCGGCGCCCACGCGCTGAGGAGATCGAATAGTTGTGCGTCGTCGGGCTTGGTCGTCTCGGTCGCGTGGGGCCAGTCGCTGCCCCAGACCATCCGCTCGGGCGCGATCCGCGCCAATTCCCGCGCCACGGCGGACGCGTCGGGGTATTCCGGGCCGCCCTGTCGGGTATTCAGGTAGGGACCGGACAGCTTGACCCACGTGTTGCCGCGGCCGAGGAGACGCGACAGCGTAACGAAGCTCGGATCCTCGACGCCGCCGGGCTGGGCAACGCGGCCCATGTGGTCGAAGGCGATCCGTACGGGAAGCCTCGCAAGGAGAGACTCGGCCTCCACCATCGCCCGACCGGGCATATGGAACTGGATATGCCAGCCGAACGGCTTGATGCGCGCGGCGAGCGGCTCCGCCATTTCGAGAGATGTCGCGCCGGCCTGAACGAGATTGAAGCGGATGCCTCGAATCCCGAGCCCATGCAGGCGCTGCAGTTCCGCATCGGTGACAGAGGTATCGACGACAGCGACGCCACGTGCATTGGAGCCCATCTCGGCTATGCCGGACAGCGTGACTTGGTTGTTCGTACCGTAAGCCGAGGGCGTGACGACGACGTTCCGCTGAAGTCCCAGCCGGCGCTGGATCTTCCGGTAGTCGTTGGGGAACGCATCCGGGTGCAGCACGGGAGCGCCTGGAACGGTGGCCACCCGCTTGTCGAAGAAGTGCATGTGACAGTCGGTGGCACCGGCGATTACCGGGGTGCGCGGGGGTTCGGAGCCCGCCGAGTACGGGTAAGGCTCGGCGGCCGAGGTGGCTTTTGGGATCGACGCGCTGAGCGCCAAGCCGACCCCAAACTTGAGCAAGTCACGGCGGCTGACATGGACCCTAGAGGATGAGGACATGGTCGCGTTCCTTGACTTCGATTGGTTACGGATGGGTCGCGTGCGGCAGGACAGCTACTGAGCGACGACGCCAGCCTGGATTGCGTCGATGGCTGCCCGGTAATCCGGCGGCTCGATGCCGTTGAGCTTTTCCTTGAGCCCCAGGCTGTCCTTCCAGCGCAGGCGGGTTACGACGGCGCGGGCCATCACCGGATCGACGCCGGCATCCGCTACAGCCTCGGCGGACATCTCCAATTCCTCGGCGCGGCGCTTGGCGTGGATCACGCCGGACGGGATCAGCGCCTCGACGGTGTCCATCCAGGGTCGGGCCAGCGTCTTGCACGCAGACGCCAGCACGATCTCGTCCACCCCATAATGTCGGGCGGCGAGCAGCATCTCGTCGGTCAGCGCCTCGATGCCCTTGATCAGGACCGAGCGCAGGATCTTGATGCCCGACGCGGTGCCGAGCTTTTCGCCGACGAAGGTCACGTTCATGCCGAAGGGGTTGAGGAAGTCGCGCACGCGCTCGCCGGCCGCGCCGCTGACGAGGATGGGCATGGCGTAGCCGTTCTTCGGCGTGCCCTCGATGGAGCCGTCGCCCAGGAGCGCGCCGCTGTCGGCCAGCTGCTCAGCGACGCCGACCTTGATCTTGGGTGTGGCCGAAGCGAAGTCGATGAAGGTGTGCCGGTCGCTGAGACAGCCGACAAAGGCCGCGGCGCTGTCGAGCGAGGCCGAGCCCGGCGTGACGCTGACGATCAGGTCGGCCGCATCCGCCAGTTCCTGATTTGAGCGAACGAGGGATACACCGGCGTCCTGTGCCCGCCGCTGGATCAAGTCGGCGTAGGGGCCGTCGAAGGCGTACTTGTCGTAGGCCGTGACCTGTTGCAGGCCAGCATCACGCAGACCACGCCCCAGTGTGCTTCCAATCTCGCCGTAGCCGACGAGGCCAAGCCGGAATTGTTTTTGCGTCGTCATCGCTCTGTCCTCCCTCTCATCGATGCTTTGCTTGTGTTCTCAAGACCGCGTGGCCCGTCAGGCAGCTGCGCGGTCGGGGATTTCGGCGATCGTCAGGATGTCGAGCAGGGCCTCGACTGGATGAGCCAACCGAACGCCGTCGATCAGCTTGACCTGCGACCGGCAGGAGTACCCATCGGCCAGCAAGCGGCCGGATGTGCCGGCTCGGCCGACATGGCCGGCCCAGCTGAGCCCGTAGATGTGTTCCGACATCGCCCGGTGCTCGCTCTCGTGGCCGTAGGTCCCGGCCATGCCGCAACAGCCCGACGGCAGGATGGTGAGACGGTGGCCCAGACGGGTGAACACCGCCTGCCAGTCGCGCAGGGCGGCGGTCGCGGTGGTCCGCTCGGTGCAATGGGGCAGCAGTTGGAACTCAGTCGGCATGCCCGCCGCCGGCCGTCGCTCAAGGTGCCGGGCCAACCATTCTTGAACGAGCCGGACCCGCGGTGCCCCGTCGACGCCGAGCGCACCGACATACTCGGCCCGGTAGGTCAGGGTCATCGACGGATCGAGGCCGACGAGGTCCACCCCGGTCTCGGCCAGGGACCGCAGCATCGCGGCATTGCGATGGGCTTGGCGTTCGAAGGCACCCAGGAAGCCGTGGACGTGCAGGGGCTTGCCATTGGGCAGGAAGGAGGCCAGCCATGGCCGGAAGCCGAGCCGACTCAGCAGGTCGAGCAGCGCTAGGACCAACGGCGTCTCGTAGTGGGTGGTGAACGCGTCCTGGACCACCACCACGCTGCGCGCGTGCTCCTTCCGCGAAAGCGCACGGAGGGCTTCCGGGCTCGCCACCTCGACACCTCGGCGCCGAGCCTCCGTGATCATATCGAGGCCGGACAAGGCCGGCATGGCGGTCAGGCCGAACGCATGAGCCAGCCAGGTCCCGACGCGAGAGCCGGTTGAGGCGTTGGCGAGACGGGGTGCGCGGGCGGCGAGCGGGAGGAGCCGTTCGATCAGTCCGACGACGTGGTCGCGCGGGCGACGCAGGTAGCGGCCGTGATAGAGTTCGAGGAACTTCGCCCGGAAGGTCGGCACGTCGACCTTGATCGGGCATTGGCCGACGCAGGACTTGCACGCCAGGCAGCCGTCCATCGCCTCCTTAACGGCGTGCGAGAAGTCCGGCTCTCGCGACAGGCTGGCCCGTAGCCTAGCCGGGAACGCGAGCCAGCCTCGGCTGCGCCGCTGATGCAGGCTCTCGTCGAGAGGGTCGACCCCCTCGGCGGCCAGCCGCCGCAGCCACTCGCGCATCAGCTGCGCCCGGCCCTTCGGGGAGTGTCGCCGCTCGCGCGTGCCCTTCCAGGACGGACACATCGCGTCGTCCGGGTCGTAGTTGTAGCAGGCCCCGTTGCCGTTGCAGTGCAAGGCCTCGTCGAACCCTGCCCGCACCGCGGCCGGGATGGTCCGGTCGAACCCGCCCTTGGTCGGCACCCCGTCGACGGTGAGGAGTTTTGCGCCTTCCGGGGCTGCGATCTTGCCGGGATTGAACTGGTTGCGCGGGTCGAAGGCGAGCTTGATCCGTTGCAGGGCGGGGTAGAGCGGCCCGAACACCTGCGGCGAGAACTCGGAGCGCACGCCCTTGCCATGCTCGCCCCAGAGCACCCCTCCGTATTTCCGGGTCAGGGCGACGACCTCCTCGGTGATCTCCCGGACCAGCGCCTCAGCCCCCTCTGCCTTCATGTCAATGGCGGGCCGCACGTGCAGCACACCGGCATCGACGTGACCGAACATGCCGTAGACGAGACCGCGCCGGTCGAGGGCGGCGCGGAACTCGGCGATGTAATCGGCGAGGTTCTCGGGCGGGACGGCGGTGTCCTCGACAAACGGGATCGGCCGCGCGTCGCCCTGCATGTTGCCGAGCAGGCCGACCGCTTTCTTGCGCATGCCCCAGATCAGGGTGACCGCGTCGGTCGCCTCCGGCGGAGCTACCCGCACGCCGTCTCCCTCGGCCTCGTCGCCGTCCTCGGCGAGGCGCTGGCTGCCCTGGGCGCACGCTCCGAAGGCGCGAACCGCATCCTGCTGCTGCGACGCCGGATCGACCACGGACTCGCGCGCCACGGTGAAGCCGCGGCGGCCCCCGGTCCGGCCGTCACGGGCCAGCCTGTCGGTGACGGCGGCGAGCCGCGCGTCGAGGTCCGCCCCGGTATCGGCCAGCAGCTCAACCAGGTTGACGCCCTCGGCCGGGCCCTCGGGGTCGTCGGGGAAGTAGGCGCTGACCTCGGGCCAGACGATGTCCCCGCGGGCGAGGGCCAAGACGCGCGAGTCCACGGTCTCGATGGAGGCCGCGCCAAGGGTGACGAGCGCGCGAGCATCCCGGAGGGCCGCGTCGAAGCTGTCGTAGCGGACGTTGACGAGGGCGGCGTGGCGCGGGATCGGCAGCACGGACAGCTCGGCCTCGGCGATCAGGCCGAGGGTGCCTTCCGAGCCGCACAGCACCGCGTTGAGGTCGAACCGACCCTGATCGTCGCGCACATGGGCAAGATCGTAGCCGGTGAGGCAGCGGTTGAGCTTGGGGAAGCGTTCTGCGATCAGGGCGGCATCAGTCGTGACGACGTCGTCCACGACCCGATGGATCTCGCCGACGCGGTCCGTCCGAGCTGCCACGGCGGCGAGGTCGTTCGCCGCGAAGGGCGCCGACCCCCAGACGGTTCCGTCGCTCAGAACCATCGTCAGCGCGCGCACGTGATCCCGGGTCTTGCCGTAGAGGCAGGAGCCCTGGCCGCAGGCGTCGGTGGAGATCATCCCGCCGATGGTGGCGCGGTTGGAGGTCGAGAGTTCCGGCGCGAAGAACAGGCCGTACGGCTTCAGAGCCGCATTGAGCTGATCCTTCACCACGCCCGGCTCGACGCGCACGGTGCGCTGCTCCGGGTCGATCTCCAGGATGCGGTTCATGTGCCGCGAGACGTCGACCAGCAGGCCGCCCGAGAGCGACTGGCCGTTGGTGCCCGTGCCGCCGCCGCGCGCCGAGACCTGCACCGCGGCGAAGCGCGGCTCGTCGAGGAGCTTGCCGATGCGCACGAGGTCGTCGCGGTCCCGGGGGAAGGCCACGGCCGCCGGTTGGACCTGATAGATCGAGTTGTCGGTGGACAGCACGGTCCGGTCCGCGCCGCCGCCGGAGAGCTCGCCCGCGAAACCGCGGATCCGCAGCTCCGCGAGGAAGGCGGCGTAGAGGGGCGCAGGGGCCGGCAGATCGGTCAGGGCGGGGATCATAGCGTGCTCGTGCGAAGGTGCATGCCGAGAGGGATGGGCCAGGGCCGGCACCGCCGCGGGGACGGCGGTGCCGGCCTGCGATGGCCGATGCCTAGGGGGTCGTGACCTTGGCGTCGCGCTCGACCGGCTCGACGACCAGCAGCATCACCGCCAGCGCCAGGAGCGACGAGGCGCCGAGGAACAGGAAGACGGCATCCCAGCTGTAGGCGTCGAGGAGCAGCCCGGTCACGAAGGGGAACAGCGCGCCTCCGGCCTGTCCGCCGGTGTTCACCACTGATACGGCCAGCGGATAGGCGTCCTTCGTCGTCAGACCGGCCGGATAGACTGTGAAGGAGGAGTAGCCCACGTTCAGCAGGAAGCCGGTGAGGAACAGCAGGAACGCGAGCGTCACCGGCTCGTTCGGCGCGTGGATGAGCGCGTACATCATGAACACGGTCGAGACCGTGCTGATCAGGATTGTCGGCTTGCGCCTTTTGCCAACGACCCGGTCGGAGAACAGGCCCCCCATGATGTTGCCGAGCACGCCGCCGATGAACGGGGCCGAGGCGACGAACCCGACGTTCATCAGCGAGAACTGCTTGACGTTGGTCAGGTAGGTCGGGAGCCAGGCGAGGATGACGTTGATGATGCCGGTCATCATCAGGTAGCCGATGGCCAGCCCCCAGATGTTGCCGGACGCGAATGTCTCCTTCGCCGTGGCGATGGGTCGAACTGACCGACCCCGGATGATGCGGTCGAGGCGAGTGAAGCGCGGCGTGCCAGGCGACGTCGGGGCCACCGTAGGCGTCCGGTTGGTGGGTGTGGCCGGGAGGCCGCTACCGATATGGGCTGCCTCGGCCGGCGACACGAAGCGGCTGCGCGCCGGCTCGTCCACCACGAGGAGATACCAGAGCACGGCAAAGACCAACCCCGGCAGCGCGCAGATGAAGAAGACGTACTGCCAGCCGAGGGTGGCGATGATCAGCGCGCCGAGCGGCGGTACGATGACGGGACCGAACTTGGCGGCCGCGAGGAAGAGGCCGACCGCGGTGCCTTTTTCCTGGGTCGGGAACCACCGGTTCATGGTCGAGAGCATGGTGACCGGCAGGGGCGCCTCGGCGATGCCGAGGGCGAGACGGTTGAGCTTCATCGCAAGAGCCGAGCCCGTCGTGCCCAGGAGGCCCGTGAACAACGAAGTCAAAATCATGAAGATCGGGAAGACGATCCGCGTGCCGAGTTTCTTGACGAGGAAACCAGCGGGGATCTGCATCACCGCGTAACCGACGAAGAACAGGCTGACGACCGCGCCGGCCTCCGTATTGGTCATCGAAAACTCCTTCTTCACGAAGGGGAGCACGATGCCGATGTTGGCGCGGTCTGCCGCGGCCAGGGTGTAGACGATGAAGATGAGCCCCATGACGACCCAGCGATATCGGGTCATCCGCTCCGTCACGGGAACCGCTCCCGCAGTGGCTGCGCCTCTGGCCATATCCGTTTCCTCCGTAAGGGCACCACGCATCGTTCGAGCACGTTGACTGTGCTCGGGATCCTTCGAATGGGATCTGTTGTTCGCTGCGAGGCGATGAGATTTTAGACGAGCTTAGTCGTAGGTATTTTGATCGCTCCAATTCAGAAGCAATCAGTCTTTCTGCCGAACAGAAATGGATCCAGCGCGTGATCGGCTTCAATGTTGGGGCTCTTAGGCGGACCTACTTGGCGTAGGCGCCCTTGTAGGTCCCGTCGCGCACGCTTTGGAGGATCGCCTCTTCTTTAGCCTCCTGCTGCCTCACGGCGCGAAGCAGTTCCTCAGCGACGGCGGGCGGAAATGCCACCACGCCATCCTCATCGCCCACGACGATATCCCCTGGTTGGACGATCATCCCTCCGACCGCAACCGGCACACCCATTTGACCGGGACCGTTCTTGTAGGGACCGCGGTGGATCGCTGCGCGGGCAAAGACCGGGAAGTCCGAGCGTGCCAGGGTGCCCGCGTCGCGGATCGCACCGTCGATGACTAGACCCGCTGCGCCCCGTCGTTCCGCGATTTCGGCCATGATCTCGCCGACTAGAGCCCGGCTCGTGTCGCCGCCCCCGTCGATTACCAGGACATCCCCAGGCCGGAACGCGTCGAGGGCTTGATGGATCGCGCGATTGTCGCCCGCCGCGGTTCTGACGGTGAAGGCCGGTCCGACCATGGGGCCACCCCTGTGGAACGGGCGCAGGCCGATAGCTCCGGGCAGCCGCTCCAAGTTGTCGCTGATCACGGCCGTCGCCACGCCCGCAAACATCTGCGCCGGGCTTATCCCGGCTGCATGCTCTCCGTCCTGCATTGGCTCCTCCCGCTGATTCTCAATACGTACAATAAAAATACATTCTGAGCAACAGCCGGCCGGTGTTCAGGGCGATCCCATTCCTAATGCGTACATTTTTCGTACATTATGCTGACCCGGCTTGCCGATGGCTCCTGTGGTTCGCTAAGCTCGCGCCTCAGACCGGAGGGACGATCACACATGGCGGAGGGACAGGACCGCGCGTACGACGCGCTACGTCTCAGGGTGGTCAGCGGTCACTACGCGCCGGGCTTTCATCTCCGCGAAGAGCCCCTTGCGAAAGAATTCAAGCTCAGCCGGAGCCCGATCCGAGCAGCTCTTCGCAGGCTCGTCGAGGATGGCTTGGCGACGACGGATGCTGGGCAAGGCATCCGCGTGGCCGAATGGGGCGACGCCGATGTCGAGGAGACCTTTCGACTACGGATCCTGCTCGAAGCCCACGCGACCGAGCTGGCCGTGGCGCGCGGCGGCAGTGCACTGGTGGAGCAACTGGAGGACTGCAATCGAAAGATGGCGGCTGCAATCGCTGCGGGTGGCGACGCTGCCGTCACCGCCATCCAGGCTATCAACCGGGATTTCCACCGCACGCTCCTAGCCTTCGCTGGTTCTCCTCGGCTCCGCATGATCCTGGAACCGATGATCGACATGCCCGTGGTGATCCGGTCCTTCTACCTCTACACGCCGGCGGAACTCCTACAGAGCCTTCACCATCACGAGGACATCGTCATGGCCGCGCGCCTTCAGGACGCGGAGTTAGGGCGGCGGGCGATGCAGCTTCACCTGAAGATGTCGCAGGCCCGTGTTCAACACCACAGAGTTGCTTGGCGACAATCCGTAAAAGAACCAGGAACGGTCAGGAGCTTCGACCCGCGCCCCGAAGCCGTGGCGTAGGTATTCCGAGACGGCGCCCTGTCGGGCGCCAAGTTTGCCATGATCGAAGGCGGGATAACTATCGTGCGGATAGCGGACGACATCCTGCCAACGTTCAGTACGGGATAGACATCCCGTAAGGTCTGCTTTGGGGAAGCTATAAAATTGATCTGAGCGTCCGGGTTGGGTCGCCACCGGAATGGCGGCTCAGGGTGGTTTTTCGCCGGTCTGCGTTCGGGCATCAACGTAAGAAAGCGGACGCTACCTCCTCGCCAGCTCCGGCCCCTTTGCGGACGAAGCCAACTGAGCAATAAGCCTCTATTCTAGCGCAGATAATCGACAATATCAGCGCGGTTTATGCCGGGGGCAAATCATGTTAACTTGCTGGTATGGGCATCTTCCACATCACCCCCAGTGATACAGCCGGTGGTAGCCTCGTTCAGGCGCTGCGCAACGCAGGTCAGGACATTGAGGTGCTCAATTTTCGGGACGATCTCAGTTGTGGGCCTATCCACCCGCTTGATCCTGCTACGCGGGCAGCATGGTGGAGGCAGTGGTATGGTGGCCCTGAAACGGAGAATGAAGTCGATCAGTTCTGGGAGCGTGTGGCCACGACAGACGGCTACCCGATCGTCTGGTTCAGTCGGCATACCGCTTCTGAATATTGCTTTTTCATCGCGTTGAATGCTTGGCTTGGAGAGCGCCCTTTCTATATCATCGACGTGACGGGGCGGCAGGTCTCCTCGAAAATGCGGGACGGTTCAACGATAGTGTACCAACCCCAATCAGTCTCGATAATGGGCGCGGATGCCATGAGATCGCTCCTCGGTCAACAAGTGCCAATGACCGTGGAAGAGAGACATGAAAACCGAAAGCTATGGCAGTACCTTCAGTCTGAGAATGCGCCGTTCCGGATCATCAAAGAAGCAAGGCTAGTTTCAACGACGATTGACCACTTTGATCCGATTATCGAGGCGCAAGCGACTTCAGAATGGAAATCGGTCGCGAGCATCATCCATGAAGCCTTTGGAGAAAGTTCCGAGCCATATAGGCAAGTTGGCGACTTGATGTTGCAGATGCGCCTCGTTGCCCTTGTCGAGCAAGGTCGGCTCCTTGCTGAAGGTGATCCCTGGAACCGGTCTTCTCGCATAAGGCTGCCGGCGGCTGACTGATCAAGGCATGAGAAGCGCATGCGTGCGCTGGCCATTCGACGTTTGAATTGCGGGTAGGACGCCCCAGGCGCTTTCCATCCCGAACCGAATTTGCCGAGCGGCCGACAAGTGTCCGCTTCTGGGAAGCTCCGTTGGGCGGTCCGGACGGCTGGGTTGGGTGGTTTCCGGCTAGTCGGCTTTGAAGCATCAAACCCAAAGAGCGGTCGTTCGACCCATTGCAGGAGCTGGCCAAACGCCGAAGCCGGCGTCACCGCGGCGCTATTCCGATGCTCGCGTTGACTCTCGAGTTCGTGAGGCTGTAGCTGAGCAGTGACGGTTCCCCTCGGGGATCAAAAGGGAACGCGGTGAGGTCACGCCCGTGAGGGCTCGGCCGATGCCTCGGCTGCCCCCGCAACTGTAAGCGGCGAGTCCTTCATCACGACGTCACTGGGCGGCCTCGCCCGGGAAGACGATGAGAGGGCAACGACCCGCGAGCCAGGAGACCTGCCGTCAGCCGTGGTCACACGCGGAGCTTGCCGGGCGGGGTGTCCTGGGAGGTGTCGCGGCGCCGTGGTTCCTTGGAGGACGCGACCGCCGAGGCCTCGTTCGCGGTGACGTGCCACAGCCGTCCCCCGAGGCCGTCCCGTGTCCAGTCCCGTTTCCTCCGCGCTCCGGCGCACGCTGGCGCTGTCCTGCGCCGCATCCGCGCTGCTCGTCTCCATTCCCGCCCGCGCGCAGCAGGTCGCCGCGCCCTTCGCCGATGCCCAGGGAGGCGCGCAAGCTGCGGTCTCCCTGTCCGAGATCTCCGTGTCGGCTACCGGCGTGCCGACGCCAATTGCCAACACAGGATCGAGTGTCACCGTGCTCACCGACCGCCTGCTTCAGGAGCAGCAGCGCCGGACGGCGCCGGATGCTCTGCAGCAGGTGCCGGGCCTCAACGTCGTGCAGACCGGCGGCGCCGGCGGCCAAACCTCGGTCTTCATCCGGGGCACCAACTCGAACCACGTGAAGGTCCAGATCGACGGCATCGACGTCAACGACCCCTCGACCCCGAACCGCGCCTTCGACTTCAGCCAGCTCCAGACCTACGACCTCTCGCGGATCGAGGTGCTGCGCGGGCCCCAAAGCGGCCTCTACGGGGCCGACGCCATCGGCGGCGTCATCTCCGTCGTCACCAAGCGCGGCGAAGGGCCGGCTCGGGCGACGGCGACCGTCGAGGGCGGCTCGTTCGGCACCTTCAACCAGTTCGGCAACATCTCCGGCTCGGAGGGGATCTTCGACTACTCGGTGTCGGTCGGCCACATCCGGCAATCCGCCGTCCAGGTCACGCCGTTCGAATTGCTGCCTCGCGGGGTGCCGTTGCGGACCGCCTTCACCGACATCAAGACGGTCTCGACCAAGCTCGGGGCGCAACTCACCGACGAATTCCGATTCAACTACGTGCTGCGCTTCTCCGACAGCGCCTATCTCGACCAGGCCGACGGCGGTTTTCCGTACGTGCCGCTGCCGTACCGGAACCTCAACGACCAGCAGCAACTGATCATGAGGGGCGAGGCCGAGTGGACGCCGGTGCCGGGCTTCCACAACGTCTTCGGGGCGAACTACTCGAAGTTCGACCGCCTGTTCGCCGGCCCGCTCGACCCGCTCGCGCCGCCGACGCCCACCACCTACCTCGGTGAGCGGACCCGGTTCGACTACCGCGGCGACTGGCAGGTCTCACCCGGCAACCTCGTCCTGTTCGGGGCCCAGCGCGAGGACGAGCGCTTCGAGACGACCGGCATCGACCGGTCCAACGGCAACACCGCCGGCTTCGCCGAGCTTCAGACGACGCCCTTCGCGGGAGCCGCGCTGGTCGCCAACATCCGCCACGACGCGAACGACCAGTTCGGCGGCGCGACCACCTTTCGGGTGGCGCCGAGCTACATCGTGCCCGGCACCGATACCCGCCTGAAGGGCAGCGTCGGCACCGGCTTCAAGCCGCCGACCCTGAGCCAGCTCTACCAGGACTACCCGGGCTTCCGCTTCTTCGGGAACCCGAACCTGCGGCCGGAGGACAGCTTCGGGTTCGACGGCGGCTTCGAGCAGCCGCTGTTCGACGGGTTCATGACCGTGGGCGCGACCTACTACCAGACCGATTTCAAGAACCTGATCCAGACGGCCTACTACCCGACCTTCTCCACCAACGTGAACGTCGGTCGGGCGACCGCCTACGGCACCGAGAGCTTTGTCGCCCTGCGCTTCAACGAGTCCTGGAGCGGGCGGCTGGACTGGACCACCACTGTGACGAAGGACGAGATCGCCCACCAGGAGCTGCTGCGTCGGCCTCGCAACAAGGTCAGCGCGACCGCGATCTGGAACCTGATGCCGGGCTTGACCATGACCGGCACGCTCATCGTGCTGGGGTCGTTCGTGGACGGGAACAGGGACTTCTCCGTGCCCCGCCTGAAGGCCCCCGGCTTCACGCTGGTGAACCTGTCAATCAACTACGCCTGGAGCGAGACCCTGACGGTGTTCGGGCGGATCGATAACCTGTTCGACCAGCGCTACCAGAACCCGACCGGCTTCCAGGGCCCGGGGCTCGCCGTCTACGGTGGCGTCCGCGTGGCGTCGTTCTGAGGTCGCCGATGCCGTCGCGCCGCATGCTTGCCCTCACGGCAATCCTGTCCGCCGTACCCATGGGTGCAGCGGCGGCACCCGTGCGGGTAGTCTCGATGAACTTATGTGCCGACGAGCTCGTCCTGCGGCTGGCCGACCGCGACCAGGTGCTGGCGGTCACCTATCTCGCTCGCGACCCGCGTGGGTCGACGGTCGCAAGCGAGGCGGTCGGGCTGCCAGTGACGCGGGGTCTGACCGAGGAGGTCGTAGCCCTGAAGCCCGACCTTGTGATCGCCGGTGCGTTCACGACCCGCACGACGGTGGGCATGTTGAAGCGCGTCGGCGCCCCCGTGCTCGAACTCGGCGTGCCGGCCGACCTCGACGGCGTCCGTGCGCAGATCCGGCAGGTCGCGGCGGCGCTCGGCCATCCCGAACGGGGCGAGGCGATGGTGGCGGCGCTCGATGCGCGTCTTGCCGCCATCTTGCCGGCCAAGCGGCCTCTACGCGCCCTGGTGATGCGTCCGAACGCCTTCACGGTGGCACCCGGCGGGCTCGGGGACGCGCTGATCCGCGCCGCCGGCCTCGTCAACGTCTCGGCCGAGATCGGGCGTGACCGCCTGGGGCAGGTGCCCCTCGAAGCGGCGGCGCTGGCGAACCCGGACCTGATCGTCGTCGATGAAGGAGCGCCGGGCTGGCCATCGCTCGCCGACACACTCCTGCACCATCCGGTTTTTCGGGCTCTCGCGCGGGCGCATCGAACGGTCGACATCCCGAACCG
>NZ_JBQEPK010000073.1:0-15801 GCF_052045615.1 Methylobacterium sp. 22177
GACGATCCGCCCTCTGAGCCTGTCGGAGTTCATCGGTCAGCGTGCGGCGCGTGCGAACATGCAGGTGTTCATCGAGGCTGCGAAGAAGACCGGTCAGGCGCTCGACCACGTGCTGTTCGTCGGTCCGCCGGGGCTGGGCAAGACGACGCTGGCCCAGATCGTGGCGCGCGAGCTGGGTGTGAACTTCCGCTCGACCTCCGGGCCGGTGATCGCCAAGGCCGGCGACCTGGCCGCGCAGCTCACCAACCTGGAGGAGCGCGACGTCCTGTTCATCGACGAGATCCACCGGCTCAACCCGGCGGTCGAGGAGATCCTCTACCCGGCCATGGAAGACTACCAGCTCGACCTGATCATCGGCGAGGGCCCGGCGGCGCGCTCGGTCAAGATCGAGCTGCCGAAGTTCACCCTGGTCGGCGCCACGACGCGGGCGGGGCTGCTGACGACGCCGCTGCGCGACCGGTTCGGGATCCCGATCCGGCTGGAGTTCTACGAGATCGACGAGCTGGAGCAGATCGTGGCGCGCGGCGCGCGGGTCCTGGGCTTGGGCATGTCGGCGGAGGGCGCCAACGAGATCGCCCGGCGGGCGCGGGGCACGCCGCGGATCGCGGGGCGGCTGTTGCGGCGGGTGCGGGATTTCGCGGTCGTGGCGGAGGCCGAGACGGTGACGCGGGCGATCGCCGACCGGGCGCTGCAGCTCCTGGACGTGGACGGGGCGGGTCTGGACGTGATGGACCGCAAGTACCTGAGCCTGATCGCGCGCGCGTTCGGGGGCGGCCCGGTGGGGATCGAGACCATCGGCGCGGCCTTGTCGGAGCCGCGCGACGCCATCGAGGACATCATCGAGCCCTACCTGATCCAGCGCGGCTTCGTGCAGCGCACGCCCCGCGGCCGCGTCCTCACACGACACGCGTACCGGCACATGCAGATCCCGGAACCGACGCGCGAGACCCCCGGGCAGTTCGGCTTCTTCGGCGACGAGGAGCCGTGAGGCGGCCCCGACCGCTCTATGCACTGAGTTCGGACCAGCGTTTCCCGCGGCACATGCGCTCCGCGCGCCCCGATCCGCGCCCCTGCCGGCGCGATCGCGCCCCGCGGCATCGGCAAGTCGCTGCGACGCAATCCGTTTTCCCGACGGTTGCCGGACAATATTGCCAAGCTTAGGTCGGGTCATCACGGATCTGTGTACTGTAAAAATGTGCCGGATCGCGTGGAACAGGCCCGAAACGCGACAGTTGTGGAGGCGACCGCGCCGGGTCCGCTCGGCGCCGGCAAGGCTGTCTCGATCGGGGTCCTGCCTCTGCGGTCGCGGCAGATCTTCGCGATCTCAAGAACAACGTCAGGGATAAACTTCCGCCATGAAGAAGCTCACGCTCGCCGTTCTCGGCCTGTCCGTCGCCGCGATCTCGGCGCCCGCCTTCGCGCAGGACGCCCTGCCGATCCGCGTGCTGCCCTTCGCCAACCAGGACGGCGTCGGCGCCGCCGCGACCGAGACGCCCGCCTTCCGGGCCGAGGCGCTCCGTTCGGACGCCGCCAGCATCGAGGCGAGCCGCATCGCCCTTCAGCGGTCGCGCAACCCGCAGGTCCGCAACTACGCCAACCGCGTCCTCGTCGAGCGCAAGGCGACCACGGACGCGCTGCTGCCGCCGAACACCTCCCTGACCCGCAACGGCTCGGTGGTCTCCGACAACCAGGGCATCCGCACCGACCTGAGCAACCCGGTGGGCCTCGTGCTCGCGCCGGTGACGGTGGCCGCCAACATCGGCACCGGGATCGTCGGCGGCGCCCTCGGCGCGGTCGGCATCGTCGACAACAGCCCGGCCGAGCCGGGCCGTCGCGTCGCCCTCGGCGAGCGCGGCCAGGCGCGGCTGGCGCAGCTCCAGGCGGCCCCGAACGGCCGGGCCTTCGACCGGACCTACATCGATCAGCAGGCCCGCTCGGACGCCCGCACCCTGGCGCTCTACGACGCCTACGCCAAGCAGGGCGACAACGCCCAGGGTCGCAAGTTCGCCACCGAGGCCCTGCCGTACATTGCCGACGAGCACGCCCACTCGGCGACCATCGCCGCCCGCATCGGCGGCTGAACCGCGCGCACCGCGTGATCCCGCGAGGGCCGCCCCAGGGCGGCCCTCGTCGTGTTGCGCCCCTGCGCCGCCCGTCGCTAAAGGGGCGCATGAGCGCGATCGAGCCCGGCACCGACGGACCTTCGGAGGATGGCCCCCCACCGCACCGGCTGGGCGTGCGCGTCTACTACGAGGACACCGACTTCTCGGGCTTCGTCTACCACGCCAGCTACCTGCGCTTCCTCGAGCGCGGCCGCACGGAGCTGCTGCGGGCGCTCGCCGGCGACCAGTCGGACCTGCACCGCGACGCGCGCGGCCTCGTCTTCGTGGTGCGGCGGATGAGTCTCGATTTCCTCCGCCCGGCCAGGATGGACGACCTGCTGACCGTCGTCACCCGCACGCGCGCCCTGCGCGGGGCCTCGATGCAGCTCGCCCAGGAGGTGCGGCGGGCCGACGCGGTGCTGGTCGCCGCGGAGGTCACGGTCGCCTGCGTGCGCGACGGCCGCGCCGTTCGCCTTCCCGACGCGCTGCGGCGGCGGCTCGCACCGGGCGACGCCGCCTAGGCACCGGCCGGCGGTCAGCCGGCCCGCGACGGGTCGGCCTCGCAGAGGACCCGGGCGAAGGCGTTGACGATCGTCAGGGCGTCGTACTCGACCGAGACCAGCTGGTAGCCCATCCCGACCATCTCCCGGGCCCGCGCCGGCGACGGCGCGAAGGCGCAGGGAATCTTGCCCGCCGCCCGCGTCTTGCGCGCGATCTCGCCGAGGGCCGCCGTCACCGCCGATCCCAGGGGGTCGATGACCGCCCCCTTCGACAGGGCGATCGACAGGTCGGCGGGCCCGACCAGCACCCCGTCGATGCCCGGCACGGCGAGGATCGCCTCCAGGTCGGCGATCCCCGCCTCGGTCTCGCACATGGCGATCGTGAGCGCCCGGTCGTTGGCGCCCGCGAGGTAGTCCGCGCCGTTCCGGAGCCCCGAGAGCCACATGGCCCGGTCCGGTCCCCAGCTCCGCTGGCCGACCGGCGGGAACTTCGCGGCGGCGGCCAGGGCCTCGGCATCCGCGACGGTGTTGATCATCGGCGCCACGATTCCGGCGGCGCCCGCGTCGAGCATCCGCGAGACCATGGCGAAGTCGCCCACCGGCACGCGCACGAGGCTCGATTTGCCCGCGAGGGCGACCTCGGTGATCGCCGCACAGGACGATTTGTAGTCGTAGGTGCCGTGCTGCTGGTCCAGCAGGACGGCGTCGAATCCCGCGCGCGCCAGGAAGCCGGCCAGCATCGGGTCGGCGATCATGGACCAGCCCAGGAACCGGGCCGGACCGGTGGGGAGCAGATCGGGCAGGCTGGGAACGGGGAGGGTCATGCGCGTCCTGCGTATCTCAGGGCTGTCGACTCGGCGCCGCTTGCCGCGACCATACGGGAGGCGCTTTCGGCAGGTCCAGCCCGCACGGCCCGGCCTTCGCTGCCGCGTGCCTCAGGATCGCCCGGATCGAAACCGATCCTTAACCCTGCCGCGCCCTTAACGGAGGCGATGCCACGGCGGGGCGCGGGGGTCGTCGACGGCCCTTACTTTCGACAGATTCGCGGGCGACAGCCTTGATATCGCTCACGGATCCGGCGGACGCGGGCCTCGCCCGGCGCATCGCGATCCGGAGCAGGAGACCTCGACGGATGAACCCAGCCGACGCGATGCAGGCCGCGCCTGTCGCCGACATGACGCTGCTCGGCCTGTTCCTGCAGGCCCACTTCGTCGTGAAGATCGTGATGATCGGGCTGCTCAGCGCCTCGATCTGGTGCTGGTCGATCATCGTCGACAAGACGCTGCTGTTCCGCCGGACCAAGGCCGAGATGGACGCGTTCGAGGACGCGTTCTGGTCCGGCCGCTCGCTGGAGGAGCTGTTCCGCTCGTTCAACGACCGACCGGCCACGGGCCTCGCCGCCGTGTTCGTCGCCGCCATGCGGGAGTGGAAGCGCAGCTTCGAGGGCTCCGGCCGGCAGATCCAGTCGCTGTCGCAGCGCATCGAGAAGCAGCTCGACGTCACCATCCACCGCGAGGTCGAGCGGCTCGAATCGCGCCTGCTGTTCCTCGCCTCGATCGGCTCGGCCGGCCCGTATATCGGCCTGTTTGGCACGGTCTGGGGCATCATGACCGCCTTCACGTCGATCGCCGCCTCGAAGAACACCTCGCTCGCGGTCGTCGCCCCCGGCATCGCCGAGGCGCTGTTCGCCACCGCCATCGGCCTGTTCGCCGCGATCCCGGCGGTGCTCGCCTACAACAAGCTCCAGGCCGAGGTCTCCAAGGCGCAGTCGCGGCTGGAGAGTTTCGCCGACGAGTTCTCCGCCATCCTCTCCCGCCAGATCGACGAGCGGCTGCCGCTCGCCGCCTGAACCGGCTGATCCAGAGGAGACCGATCCATGGGCATGGCAGCGGGCGCATCGCAGGGCGGCAAGCGCCGCCGGCGCCGGGGCCGCCGCGGCGGCCCCATCAACGAGATCAACATGACGCCGTTCATCGACGTCGTGCTCGTGCTCCTGATCATCTTCATGGTCGCGGCGCCGATGATGACCGTGGGCGTGCCCCTCGACCTGCCGCAGTCCAAGGCCGCGCCGCTCAATTCGGACGTGAAGCCGATCACCCTGTCGATCCGCCAGACCGGCCAGGTCTTCCTCGGCGAGGACGAGCTCACCGACGACACGATCGTGCCGAAGCTCATGGAGACCGCCAAGACCGGCACCGAGGAGCGCGTCTTCGTGCGCGGCGACAAGCGGGTCGATTACGGCCGGGTGGCGCAGGTGATGGCGATCGTGACCGGCGGCGGCTTCAAGAAAGTCGCCCTCGTCACCGAGCCTGAGCATCAGTAGGGCCGTCCCGTGGAGTTCCGCTTCGACCGCAAGGAACCGGGTGTCTGGATCTCCGCCGGCACCCACGTCGCGCTCCTCGCGCTGGCGCTGGTCAGTGTCGCGGCCCCGGCCCTGCCGGAGGCCCAGGAGGGCGTGCCCGTCGAGGTGATCACCGAGAACCAGTTCTCCGAGATCACCAAGGGCGAGCGTCAGGCCGACAAGCCGATGCCGAACGCCACGTCGCGGGCCGACCGCAAGGCGGAGAAGTTCGAGGATCGCGAGCCCGAGAATGCCAAGCAGGACGCGCCCACCGCGCCGACCCGCACGGCCGAGATGAAGCTCGCCAACGCGGACGAGATGCCGCTGCGCGGCGAGCCCGACCCGCAGGAGGCGGCCCAGGCCGCCAAGGCGGCGGAGAAGGCGGCGCAGGAGAAGCGCGACGCCGAGAAGGCCGCCGCCAAGGCGGCCGAGAAGGCAGCAGAGAAGGCGGCCGAGAAGGCCGCGGCGGAGAAGGCTGCCGCCGCCAAGGCCGAGGCGAAGGCCAAGGCCGAGGCCGTCGCGAAGGCCGAGGCCGAGAAGCGCGAGCAGCTCGAGAAGCTGATCGAGAAGCAGGAAGCCGAGGCCGCGGCGGCCGCCCAGAAGGCCGCCGCCGCGAAGAAGGCCGAAGCCGCCAAGGAGGCGGCCAAGGAAGCGGCCAAGAAGGCCGCCGACGCGAAGGCCAAGGCCGAGGCGGAAGCCGAGCGCCAGAAGGAGATCGCGGAGGCCAAGGCCGAAGCCGAGCGCGAGAAGGCGGAGGCCGCCGCCAAGGCGAAGGCGGAGGCCGCCAAGGCCGAGGCGGCCGCCAAAGCCGAGGCCGCCGCCAAGGCGAAGGCGAAGGCCATGGCGGACGCGAAGGCCAAGGCCGACGCCGAGGCCAAGGCGCGCAAGCAGGCCGAGCTCGCCGACAAGTTCAACGCGGGCGACATCCGCTCGATGCTCGCCTCGAAGGCGCCGTCGCAGTCGACCGGCGCCACCGGCCACGCGGTGCAGAAGGTGGCGGCGCTCGGCGCCGCGACCGGCAACGCGCAGCGCCTGTCGCCGTCGCTGCGCGACGCCCTGGTCGGGCTGCTCCAGCAGCAGATCGAGCGCTGCTACTCGGCGCCGCCCGGCGCGGCCCAGGGCGTGGTCCTGCCGGTGCTCGACATCCGCCTGAACCCCAACGGCTCGCTCAGCACCGAGCCGCGGATCATGCGCGGCGGGGCGAGCGCGGTGGACCAGTCGATCGCGCAGGCCGCGCTCCGCGCGGTCCGCCGCTGCGCGCCGTACAACATCCCGGCCACCTACGCGCCGTACTACAACGACTGGAAGGCCATCAACGCGGAGTTCGAGTTCACGGCGACTTGAGGGCGTCCAGCCCTTCTTCCGCCCTGATCCGGCCGCCTCGTCAGATCGTCACTCGGATCCGACCCACCATGCTGCACCTGCCCTCCGTCGGGCGACTCCCGACGTCCTTCGCCGCGCGCCTGATCGCGGTCTTCACCCTGCTGACGGCCGTCCTGGCCGGGCCCGCCCAGGCGCAGCTGCAGCTGCGCATCGGCGGCGGCAACTTCCAGCCGATGCCCATCGCCATCGCGGATTTCGGCGGCGATCCGAGCCTCGCCGGCCTCGTCTCCGGCGTGGTCACCAACGACCTGCGCCGCTCCGGCTACTTCACGCCGCTCGATCACGCCCGCTTCCCCGAGCAGCCGAATTTCGACGCTGCCCCGAACTTCGAGAAGTGGCGCGCCACCGGCGTCCAGGGCCTCGTCACCGGCCGCGTCGTCCGCGAGGGCGGCCGGGTCAAGGTCGAGTTCCGGCTCTGGGACGTGACCAACGGCCAGCAGATGACCGGCCAGCAATACGGCACCGACGCCGCCAACGTCCGGCGCACCGGCCACCTGATCTCCGACGGGGTCTACACCAAGATCACCGGCCTCGGGCCCTGGTTCGACAGCCGCATCGCCTTCGTGGACGAGACCGGCCCGAAGGAGAATCGCCGCAAGCGCCTGATGGTCATGGACCAGGACGGCGCCAATGTCCGGGCGATCACCACCGGCGAGATGTCGATCGTGGCGCCGCGCTACTCGCCGGCCACCCAGGACATCGCCTTCATGGCCCAGGCCACCGGCCACCAGCCGCGGGTGCAGATGATCAACCTGGAGACCGGCTCCCGCCAGGCGCTCGGCAACGTCGATTCGATGAGCGCGAGCCCGCGCTTCTCGCCGGACGGCCGGAAGATCGTGATGAGCGTCCAGCAGGGCGGCAACGCCGACATCGTGACGATGGACCTCGCCTCGAAGGCCCAGCGCTCGATCACCAACGGCATGGCGATCGACACCTCGCCGACCTACTCGCCGGACGGATCGCAGATCGCCTTCGAGTCCGACCGCGGCGGCTCCCAGCAGGTCTACGTGATGGGGGCGGACGGCTCGAACCCGCACCGGATCACCTTCGGTCCCGGCTCGGCCTCGCAGCCGGCCTTCTCGCCCCGCGGCGACCTGATCGCCTACACGCGCCAGCGCAACGGCGGCTTCGCCATCTGCGTCTCGAAGCCCGACGGCTCGGGCGAGCGCGTGCTCACCGAGGGCTTCCACAACGAGGGCCCGACCTTCGCGCCGAACGGCCAGTACGTGCTGTTCTTCCGCGATCCGGGCGGCCAGGGCGGCGGCAAGCTGTTCATGGTCGACATCACCGGCAAGGTGGAGCAGCCGGTCCCGACGCCCGCCTACGCGTCCGACCCGACCTGGTCGCCGCTGCTGTCGGGCCGCTGAGCCCGTCGCGGAGCCCGGCTCGCGGGGCGGGCTCCGGGACCGTTCCCGGTCGTGGTGCAACGGTTCTGAAGGACGGCGCGCCCCTCACCCTGTCCCTCGCCCGCACGGGAGAGGGGCCGCGCGCTCCGTGCGGCGCCGGCTCGCGGCGCTACGATCGCCACCGCGGTCATCCGAGACGCGCCGCCTCCGAAACCGCGCGCTATCCCTGCACCATCAGCCGGTCGCGGGCCCGCAACGCCGGGAAGAGCTTGCCCCAGAGCAGCGCGACCCCGACCGTCGCGGCGCCGCCGACCACCACCGCCGGGACCGCGCCGATCGCGGCGGCCAGCAGCCCCGATTCGAACTCGCCGAGCTCGTTCGAGGCGCCGATGAACACCGTGTTCACCGCCGAGACGCGGCCGCGCATCGCGTCCGGCGTCTCGCCCTGCACGAAGGTCTGGCGCACGTAGACCGAGATCATGTCGGCGGCGCCCGTGACGAACAGGCAGGCCATCGACAGCGGCAGCGACGTCGACAGCCCGAACGCGACCGTGGCGGCCCCGAACACCGCGGCGGCGCGGAGCATGCGCACGCCCGCGTGGCGCCGCAGGGGGTAGTTCGCCAGCAGCACCGCCATGGCGACCGCCCCGAAGGCCGGCATGCTCCGCAGCGCGCCCAGGCCCAGGGGCCCGACATGCAGCACCTCCGCCGCGTAGATCGGCAGGAGCGCCGTGGCGCCGCCGAGCAGCACCGTGAACAGGTCGAGGCTGATCGCCCCGAGCACCACCGGCTGCGAGCGGATGTAGTCGATGCCGGCCGACAGCGCCGCCCAGGTGATCGGCGGCCGCTCGCTCACCGCCGCCGGCCGGAAGCGGATCAGCAGGGTCAGGACGCTGGCCAGGGCGAAGCTGCCCCCTGCCAGGCCGAACACGACCCCGGGACCGAGGGCGTAGAGGAAGCCGCCGAGCGCCGGCCCCATCACGGACGCGCTCTGCCAGAGGGACGCGTTCCACGCGATCGCCGAGCTGAATTGCGGTCCGGGCACCAGGGTCGGCAGCAGCGCCTGCAGGGCCGGATTGGCGAAAGCCCGGGCCGTGCCCACGACGATGACGAGGGCGTAGATCGGCCAGACGGAGTGCACGCCCGTGAGGGCGCAGGCGAGGAGCCCGAGGCTCGCCGCGCTCTGCAGGGCGAAGGCGGCGCCACCGACGAGGCGCCGGTCGTAGGCGTCCGCGACGTGGCCGGTGATCAGCGCGCACAGAACCGCCGGCAGGAAGCCCGCGAGGCCCACGAGGCCCAGCGCCAGGGCGGAATGGGTCAGGTCGTAGACGAACCAGCCGATCGCCACGGCCTGCATCTGGTAGGCGAGGCCCGTGAGGAACCGCGCCGAGCCGAACAGGCGGAAGTCGCCGATGCCGAAGACGGCCCAGCCGGAACGATCGTGCGCGGACATGCCCCCTGCTGCGCGGGACCGGCCGAAGAATCAAGCGCTACGGCGAGGTTCGCCGGTCGGATGTCGGGGGTTCCGGCCGGATCGGCTGCAGCGTCAGGATGGGCTTGCGCGGCGGTGGTGGCGGGAGCGGCGCTTTGGGTTCGGGCGGGGCGCGCCGGGCCTCGCCCGCGTGGTCGGTCGGGAACGTGCAGGTGACGCGGGTGCCGCTGCCCGGCGCCGTCTCCAGCAGGACGCGGCCGCCGTGCAACTCGACGAAGGAGCGCACGATCGACAGGCCGAGGCCGACGCCCCGGTGCCGGGTTCCGAGCGTGTGGCTCTCGAAGCGGTTGAACACCGAATCGGCGATCTCGGGCGGCATGCCCCGTCCGTGGTCCCGCACGCTCAGGAGCAGCTCCTGCGCGGTCCGGCGGGCCTGGACCTCCACGCGCTGGCCGGCATCCGAGAAGCCGACGGCGTTCGAGAGCAGGTTGAACAGGATCTGGCGCACCCGCTTCCCGTCGGCGTGGACGCTGCCGATATCCTCCGGCACGTCGAGGGCGAGGGTGATGTGCGATTCCGCGAGCCGGTCCTCGATGCCGCGCACCGCGGCCTCGACGGTGGCCTGGACGTCGACCTCCTCCCGCTGCAGCTCGAGTGAGCCGGCGTCGATCGAGGCGAGGTCGAGGATGTCGTTGATGATGACGAGCAGCGCCGCCGAGGAGCGCATGATGTGGTCGGCGTACTCGCGCTGCCGCTCGTTGAGCGCGCCGACGGTCTCGTCGCCGAGAAGCTGGGTGAAGCCGATGATGTTGGTGAGCGGGGAGCGCAGCTCGTAGGAGACGTGGTGCACGAAGGTGTCGCGCAGCTGCGCGGCCTTCTCCAGGGCGTCGTTCTTCTCGGTGAGCGCCCGCTCGACGTTCACGCTCGCCGTCACGTCGATCAGGGTCAGGAGCGTCGCGCCTTCCGGGAGCGGCTGCGCGGCGCAGTCGAGGACCGTGCCGTCCACCACCTCCAGGCGGCACGTCCGGGCGGTGCGAGCTTCGAGGCCGACCACCGCGTCGCGGATGTCGAGCCACGGCTCCTCGGCGGGGGCGAGCGCGCGGCAGGCGGCGATCACCGCGTCGACGTGCGGGCGCTCCTCGACCATCTCGGGGTCGAGCCGCCACACGGTGAAGAAGGCGCGGTTGGCGAGGGACAGGCGTCCGTCCGCGCCGAACACGGCCACCGGCTCGGCCAGCGTGTCCAGGGTCTCCGCCTGCAGGCGGCGCAGGGCGTTGTAGCGCGATTCGGCGTTCAGGCGGTCGGAGACGTCGTCGAACAGGTAGGTCAGGCCGCCCTGCGGGTTCGGATCCGCGACCACGCGCAGGGTCCGGCCGTCGGGCAGGTACCACCAGGTCTGGTTCGCCTCCGCGGCCCGGTAGGCGGACAGAACGCCCTGCTTCCAGCCGCGGAAATCCGCGTGCTCCTCGAGCTTCCGCTCCGCCCGCAGGTGGTCGAGGATCTCCCCGTCGGAGGGCCGGCTGTCGAGGAAGGCCTGGTCGAGGTCCCAGAGCTGCCGATAGGCGGCGTTGTGGAAGATCAGACGCTGCGAGACGTCGAACATCGCGACCGCGGTCGGAAGCTGGTCCAGGGTCCGGACGTTGGCGTTCATCTGCCGCTGCAGGTCAGCGCGCACGCTCTCGAGTTCCGAGACGTCGATGGCGATGCCGACGCGGCCGGTCTCGAGCCCGGTCTCGAACACGTCGAGCATCCGCCGGTTGCCGGCCACGATGGCCGAGAGGCGCGGGACGCTCCGGGTCAGGCCGGCGAACCGGGCCGCCTCCTCGCGGGCGATCGTCTCCCGGGCCGGGCGGTCGAACAGCTCCAGGCCGGCGTCGAGGGCGGCCTCGCGGCTCTCCGCCTCGACCGCCGCCACGTAGGCCGCGTTGACCCAGCTCAGCCCGCCGTCGCGGTTGCGCCGCCAGACCGGCTGCGGGATCGCGTCGAGGAGTCCCGACAGGGCCGAGAGCCCGCGGCGGGTCTCGTCCAGGGCCGCGCGCAGGTCGGCGATCTCGCAGCGCTCCTGGCTGGTCTCGCGCAGGCGCAGGAGCGCCCGCCCCGCCACGGCCTGCCCGTGGGCCTCGATGCTCCTGCCGGTCTGGCTCCGCAGGCTCAGCGCGAAGCCGGTGCCGCGCGCCCGCAGGGTCTCCACGGCGGTCTCCACGGCGGTCGCGTCCGCGGGGACGAGCCACGTGCCGAAAGCCAGCACGCGGCGGGCGTAGCCGGAGGTCGGCCGCTCGCCGTGGATGGCGAGGCTGATGTCGCCCTCGACCACCGGCTCGCTGCGCTGATCCCAGGTGACGATGATCTGCCGCTCGGCGTTGAGCAGCATCTCGGCCCGGTCGTGGGCGCCGCGCAGGACGTCGAGAGTCGCGGCGAGCTCGCGCTCGCGGCGGGTCCACCGGCCGCGCTCGTAGAGATGGAGGAGCGACAGGATCACCGCGAAGGCCACGAGCCCGCCGAAGATCGCCAGGGCGGCCACGCTGTGAATCTCCCGCGCGGGATGCGCGGCGGCGGCCTCCGGCAGCTCGGCGAAGGCCGCGCTCGCCGTCGTCAGGGCGAGCGCGCCCACGCCGATCCGAACGTGTGTCGCACGACCGACACCCATGGTTTGCCCCGCCCCCGTACCCGATGGCTGTCCGACCGGCGCGCGTCGCCGCGCGGCGCAGAAGGCACCGTTCCCGCGGCGCTCGTCCCGAACTGCCGCAGCCCCATCGATCTAAGATTCGCCCGCACTCTACAGTGCGGCGGAATCGCCCCGGAAGGGGAACGAAGCGTGGCTTTGGGCGAAGTCGGCATAATCAGCCGTTAACGACACACAGAAGACACAGTTCGATTCGGTCGTCGGCGGTTGACAAACGAGAAAGCCCGGCGCAGCGCGCCGGGCTCTCGGATCGTCCGATCGGACCTCTCCGCCGGATCGCGGCGGCGCGGTGCTGACCCCGGGAACGGGGCCGTCCGCGCCGTCGCCGATGCGGGCTCAGTAGCGGTAGTGCTCGGGCTTGAACGGGCCGCTCTCGGAGACGCCGATATAGGCGGCCTGATCGGGGCGGAGCTTCGAGAGCTTCACGCCGATCTTCTCCAGGTGCAGGGCCGCGACCTTCTCGTCGAGCGTCTTCGGCAGGGTGTAGACCTGCTTCTGGTACTTGCCCGGGTTGGACCACAGCTCGATCTGGGCCAGCGTCTGGTTGGTGAACGAGGCCGACATCACGAAGGACGGGTGACCGGTCGCGTTGCCGAGGTTCACCAGGCGGCCCTCCGACAGGAGGATGATCCGGTGGCCGTCCGCGAAGGTGATCTCGTCCACCTGCGGCTTGATGTTCGACCACTTGAGGTTCTTCAGGCCGGCGACCTGAATCTCGTTGTCGAAGTGGCCGATGTTGCAGACGATCGCCCGGTCCTTCATCGCCCGCATGTGGTCGATGGTGATGATGTCCTTGTTGCCCGTGGCGGTGACGAAGATGTCGGCGCGCGGCGCGGCATCCTCCATGGTCACGACCTCGTAGCCCTCCATGGCGGCCTGGAGCGCGCAGATCGGGTCGATCTCCGACACGAGCACGCGGCAGCCGGCGTTGCGCAGGGACGCGGCCGAACCCTTGCCCACGTCGCCGAAGCCCGCGACCATCGCGACCTTGCCGGCCATCATCACGTCGGTGCCGCGGCGGATGCCGTCGACCAGCGACTCCTTGCAACCGTACAGGTTGTCGAACTTCGACTTGGTGACCGAGTCGTTTACGTTGATCGCCGGGAAGAGCAGCTTGCCCTCCTTGGCCAGCACGTAGAGGCGGTGGACGCCCGTGGTCGTCTCCTCGGAGACGCCCTTGATGCTGTCCGCGAGGCCCGCGAACCAGCCCTTCGGCTTCTCGGCGAGCTTGCGCTTGAGGAGCGCGAAGAAGACCTCCTCCTCCTCGCTCGCCGGCTTGTCGAGGAACGCGGTGTCGCCGTTCTCGGCGCGCAGGCCGAGATGGACGAACATGGTCGCGTCGCCGCCGTCGTCGAGGATCATGTTCGGCATGCCGCCGTCGTGCCAGTCGAACAGGCGCGAGGTGTAGTCCCAGTACTCCTCCAGGGTCTCGCCCTTCACGGCGAAGACCGGGATGCCGGCGGCCGCGATGGCGGCGGCGGCGTGGTCCTGGGTCGAGTAGATGTTGCAGGAGACCCAGCGGATGTCGGCGCCGAGCGCCTTCAGGGTCTCGATCAGCACGGCGGTCTGGATCGTCATGTGCAGCGAGCCGGCGATCTTCGCGCCCTTCAGGGGCTGCGCGGCGCCGTACTCCTCGCGGACCGCCATCAGGCCCGGCATCTCCGTCTCGGCGATCGAGATCTCCTTCCGGCCGTAATCGGCCAGCCCGATATCCTTGACGATGTAATCCTTGGCCATGAGTCGATGGCTCCGTGTTCGCGTTGCGGGTCGGGGCAACCCCTACCACCGCGCGGCCTACGAAGCAATCAAGACATAAAGATGTCTTTATGCGTTCTGTTCGGCGGGGCGGCCGCGCGAACGCCCGCCCCGCTCCGGATCAGGTCCCGTCCACCGCTCAGCGGGCCGGCCGCGCCAGCCACCCGAGGCCGAACGCGACGGCGGCCACCAGGGCGAGGGTCGTGCCGCGGTTCTCGTCCGCGCGGGCCGCGAGGGTGCGCCCGTGGCGCACGGCGCGGTCGCGGTAGTGCTGGCCGCGCTCGAGCGCCTCGTCCGCCAGGGCGTGCCCGCGCTCGCTGACGTGGCGGAACCGGGTGCGGCCCTCCTCGATGAGGTGCTCGCCGCCGTGGCGCAGGTCGCGGACCGTGTCCCGGGCCTCGCCGTAGGCGTACTGGGCGGCGCCGGCGGCCTGATCGTAGGCGCCGTCGAGCTGGTCGGCGGCCCGGCCGCGGACCGCGCCCGCAGCCGTCTTGATCCGGCCGCGCAGATGGCGGACGCCGCCCTCGAGATGATCCCTGTTCATGCTGTCTCTCCAATCCGGCGCGCAGCCCGGGGGCGCGACGCCTGCGTCGGGGCGGAACGATGGCGGAAGGCTCCGGTTCCCGGCGGCGCGGCAGAGCGGCCTCAAGTTTTCGTGCGTCGGCGCGTCCGTGCCGGAAACAGGTCCGGACCGGCGCGACGTCACCGGCCGCGGCGTCGCCAATCGCCGGGCGCTGATCGAGGCATATCGCGGCTGAGCCGGCGCTCCGATCTCTCGGCACCACTCGGCCTGTTCTCGACCGCGCCGCGGCGGTGACTTGCCGGGCGGCGGGAATGTCTGCGGCGGAGGTCTAGATCTCGATCTCGGTCCCGACCTCGACGACCTGCCGGGTCGGCACGCCGAAGAAGGCGCCGGTGCGCTCGGCGTTGCGCTGCATGAAGGCGAACAGGTTCTCCCGCCAGGGCGCCATGCCCCGCTTGTCCCGTCGCGGAATGATCGTCTCGTGCCCGACGAAGACGGTCATGTCGTCGAGGACGTGCGGCGGCAGGTGGCGCGATTCGACCGCGCAGGCCAGCCCCTCGGGGATCGAGGCCTCCTCCATGAAGCCGTAGCGCAGGATCACCCTGTAGAAATCCGGCGCCAGGATCGTCACGTGGGCGCGCCGGTCCCGCGGGACGGTGGGCGTCTCCTCGTAGAGCGCCGTGATGATCAGGATGCGCTCCATCAGGGCGTGGTTGCGCTCCACGAAGCGCGAGAGATGCAGCGGGATGCCGTGCTCGGCCGCCGAGAGGAACGCCGCCGTGCCCGGCAGCCGCAGCAGGTCGCGGTGCTGGAGACCGCCGAGGAAGACGTCCTCCGGCAGGCGCAGCGCGGCCCTCGCCTCCTCGACCAGCTCGTTCCCCTTCTTCCAGGTCAGCATCATCGCGGCGACGAGACCGGCGAGCACCAGGGGAAACCACCCGCCTTCCAGGATCTTCACGCTGTTGGCGGCGAAGAACACGAGGTCGATGCCGAGGAAGAAGCCGTTGACCGCGAAGACCAGGAGCGGGTTATAGCCCCAGCGGAGCGCGATCAGCGCGGCGAGCAGCGTCGTGATGCCCATCAGCATCGAGACCGCGATACCGTAGGCGCCGGCGAGCGCGTCGGAGGAGCCGAACACCACCACGGCCGTCAGCGTCGCCGCGGCGAGCAGCCAGTTCACCGCCGGCACGTAGATCTGCCCGCGCTCGTCGTGCGCCGTCTGGACGATGCGCATGGCCGGCAGGAAGCCGAGCTGGACCGATTGCTGTGTCAGGGAGAAAACGCCCGAGATGATCGCCTGCGAGGCGATGATGGTCGCCATCGTGGCGAGCGCGACGAGGGGCAGATGGCCCCAGTCGGGGCTGAGGCGGAAGAACGGGTTCTCCAGGGCGTCGGGCGCGGCGATCAGCAGGGCGCCCTGGCCGAAATAGTTGAGCACCAGCGCGGGCAGGACCAGCACGAACCAGGCGACGCGGATCGGCAGGGCACCGAAATGGCCGAGATCGGCGTACATCGCCTCGCCGCCGGTCACCGCCAGGAACGCCGCGCCCAGCATCGCGAAGCTGACGTGCCAGCCGGCGTGGAGCATGAAATCGACGGCCCGGACCGGGTTGGCCGCCGCGAGGATCCCGGGCTCGGCGACGATGCCGGAGATCCCGAGGAGCCCCAGGACGGCGAACCAGACGAGCATGACGGGTCCGAAGACCCGGCCGATGGCGGCCACGCCCTTGTGCTGG
>NZ_JBQEPK010000074.1:0-15799 GCF_052045615.1 Methylobacterium sp. 22177
CGCGATTCTGACCAGGCGCGGCGCGTCAGTCCCCGATGCCGAACAGCTTCTCGATGAAATTGCGGTCATCCTTCTGGGCGCGCCGTGCCGGCGCGGCCTGGCGCGGCGCCGGCGCCTCCGGCTCGCCGAGGATCTGACCGAGGAGCCCGCCCGGGCCGGCCGGGGCGGCGCTCGCCACCGAGGCGGTCGTCTCCGGCTGCCGGCGCCAGCGATTCAGGCCCGGGAGCGGGACCGGCGTCTGCCCCTTCAGCGCCTGGGTCATGTAGGTCTTCCAGATCTCCGCCGGCAGGTTGCCGCCGGTGACCTTCTTGGTGAGCTCGCCGTCGTCGTTGCCGAGCCAGACCCCGGTCACGAGGCTGCCCGAGAAGCCCATGAACCACGCGTCGCGGTAATCCTGCGTGGTGCCGCTCTTCCCCGCGAGGTCCCAGCCGGGGATGTCGGCCTTCTTGCCGGTGCCGCTCACGAAGGTCTCGTGCATCATGGCGTTCATCATGCCGTCGGCGTTGGCGTCGATGACCCGGCCCAGACCGTTGTCGGAGCGCTTGTAGAGCACCTTCCCGTCCTGGCTCTTCACGGCGGTGACGACGTACGGGATCACGCCGATGCCGCCGTTGGCGAAGGCCCCGTAGGCGCCGACCATCTCCAGGAGCGTGACCTCGGACGTACCGAGGGCGATGGACCCGTTGGCCTGGAGCGGCGAGGTGATGCCGAGGCGCTGGGCGGTCTGGACCACGGTCTTCGGACCGACCTCCTGGCCGAGGCGCACCGCGACCGTGTTGAGCGACTGGGCGAGCGCCGTCCGCAGCGTGACGGGGCCCTCATAGCGGTGGGAGTAGTTCTCCGGCGCCCAGTTGCCGATCCGGATCGGCGCGTCCTCCCGGACCGTGTCGGGCGTGGCGCCGTGCTCCACGGCCGCGAGGTAGACGAACGGCTTGAACGAGGAGCCGGGCTGACGCTTGGCGGTCGTGGCCCGGTTGAACTGGCTCTGCGCGTAGTCGCGGCCGCCGATCAGGGCGCGGATGGCGCCGTCGGGCCGCATCGAGACCAGGGCGCCCTGGCTGACGTTGTAGCGCGTCCCCTTCGCGTTGAGCTCGTCGGTCAGCGCCTTCTCGGCCGCCGCCTGGAGGCTGGGATCGACGGTGGTCTGGACCGTGATGTCGGTGTCGAACTTGCCGACGTAATCGTCGAGCACGTCCATCACGAGGTCGGCGACGTAGTTGGCCGACCCGCCGCCGCGGGCGTTGGCGGGCTTCGCCGGCTGGGCGAGCGCCACCTTGACGTCCTGCGCCGACGCGAAGCCCAGCTCCTGCATGGCGGCGAGGACCTGGGCGGCGCGGGCCTGGGCGGCCGGCAGGTTGCGGTTCGGGGCGAGGCGCGAGGGCGCCTGCACGAGCCCGCCGAGCATCGCGGCCTGCGCGAGGCTCACCTCCTTGGCGGGCTTGCCGAAATAGCGCTGCGCCGCCGCCTCGACGCCGTAGGCGCCGGCGCCGAAATAGACGCGGTTCAGGTAGAGTTCGAGGATCTCGTCCTTGGTGTACTTGTGCTCGAGCCAGAGCGCGAGGATCGCCTCCTGGATCTTGCGCGAGGCCGAGCGCTCCGGGGTCAGGAACAGGTTCTTGGCGAGCTGCTGGGTCAGGGTCGAGCCGCCCTGCGCCACGCCGCGACGGGTCAGGTTCTGGCCGATGGCCCGGACGATGCCGACGGGATCCACGCCGAAATGCTGGTAGAAGCGCCGATCCTCGATCGCCACGAAGGCGCGCGGCAGGTAGGGCGGCAGCTCCTTGATCGACACCACACGGCCGCCGGTCTCGCCGCGATTGGCGAGCAGCGAGCCGTCGCTCGCCAGGATGGCGATGTTGGGCGGCCGCTTCGGCACCGCGAGCTGGTCGATCGGCGGCAGTTGCGACGCGTGGTAGGCGATGAGGCCGGCGAGCCCGATCACCCCCCAGAGGCCGAGGACGACGGTGCCGTAGACGATGCGGCCGAGCCAGGAACGCCGGCGTCGTCCGCGACCCGAGGCCTTCGCCCGCCCCGTGGTCCGCGCCGGCGCCTTGTTCGGCTGCCGCGCTCCGCCGCCCGATCGCTTCGCCACGCCGTCTCCTGCTCCCGGCCGGTCTTCCCGAGTCAGGCGCAGGTCGAGTTCGCCGCGATCCCGCGCGCGCCCCTCGGGCACGTCGAAGTTCGGCTCAATCCTGCCCCGACCCTTGGCCATGCATCCCGTCTTCGAATGTTCCGCCACGACGCGCGTCTGTCCGGCGCACCGCAGGACGGTCTCCGCACGCCAAATGCGGCGGTTTCGCGCCCCGTCCGGAAACGACACGGAGGCCGGCGCCGCCGGCCGTCCTTGTCGAAACCGTTTGTGACCGCTTCGCGGTACGGTGCGGAAAAAGGCTGGCCATTCCGTTAAGGACCGCGCCGGACCGGCCGGATCGAAGCCGGACGCCGCGCCGCGGCGCGGGGCGCAGCTAGTGCGCGGCGCCCTGAAGCTCGCCCGTGCTCGCCAGGATCGTCTCCTGCAGCGCGGTCGCCGCCGCGTGCTGGCGCCCCGGGCCCAATACGACGAACTCGACCGCGCCGAGCGGAGGCAGGCCGACCGCCTCGGGGATCGCCGCGAGACCTGGCGGCATGACCTTGGCCGAGTGCGGCGCGATGCCCAGGCCGGCCTCGACGGCGGCCCGCAAGCCCATCAGGCTGCCGCTCGTGCATACCACCCGCCAGGACCGGCCCACCGTCTCGAGGGCGTCGAGCGCCAGCGTGCGGGTCATCGAGGGCGGCGGGTAGAGCACCAGGGGCAAGGGCTTGGCCGGATCCGGGACGAAGCCGGGCCGGCCCGCCCAGATCAGGTCCTCGGTCCAGGCCAAGGTTCCGCGCGGATCGCCGCGCCGGCGCTTGCAGAAGATCACGTCGAGCTCGCCCGCGTCGTAGCCCTGGTAGAGGGTGCGGCTCAGCCCGACCGTGATCTGGAGATCGACCGCGTCGTGCCGACCGGCGAAGCGGGCCAGCACCTGCGCCAGGGTCGACAGGGTGTAGTCCTCGGAGACGCCGAGACGGATGCGGCCGCGCAGGCCGCCCGGCGAGAAGAAGGCGCGCAGCCGGTCCTGCGCGTCCACCACCTCGCGGGCGAAGCCGATCATGGCCTGGCCGTCCGGCGTCGGAGCGACCCGGTGCGTGTCCCGCGTCAGGAGCGGCCGACCGAGAGCCTGCTCCAGCCGCGCGATGTGCCCGCTCACGGTGGATTGCCGGAGGCCGAGCGCCTGGGCCGCGGCCGTGAAGCTGCTGCTCTCGACGACCGCCAGGAACGAGCGCAGCAGCTCGATGTTCAGGTTGCCTATCATGGTTCACGATAACCGATATCGGTAACGCCGCGGGCTCGCGCGGCGTTAGGGTTCGAGATGGACCCGTCCCCGGGCCGCGCCGCGGAGCCTCGTTCGATGTCCGCACCCGTGATCGTGACCACACTCTTCGTCGGCGGCCTCGTGGCGATTTCGACACTCGGACGGTGGGCCGTACAGGTCACGGAGGTGCTCGCCTCCCTGCTGGCGACCGCCACCGTGCTGGTCGTGATCCTGTACCTCTGCGACCGCTGGCCGGACTACTTCGCCAACCCGCGGATGCCGGTCGGCACGATGGCGGCACCCTTCGCCGACTGAGACGATGACCCGTCCCGCGCGGTCGCAGAATCCGGGGAGCGGCCCCTCGGCGGGCGCCGCCCTGGCGTTCGTCGCAGGCTTCGTCGACGCGGCCGCCTTCATCGCCCTGACCGGCCTGTTCACCGCCCACGTCACCGGTAACTTCGTCCTGATCGGCGCCGAGCTCGTCGCGAGCTCGAGCGGCGTGGTGGCCAAGCTCCTGGCGCTGCCCGTCTTCGTCGGGGCGGTGGCGGGAGCCCGGGTTCTGGCCCTGGTGCTGGAGCGGCGGGGAGTCGATCCCCTGCCCTGGCTCCTCGCCGTCGAGGTGGCCCTGCTCGCGGGGTTCGGTCTGTGCGGCACCGTTTGGTCACCCCTCGGCGCGGCGGACGGCGCCGCCTCCATCACCGTCGGCATGCTCGCGGTCGCGGCCATGGGCCTGCAGAACGCCGTCGGACGCCTGTCACTCGGCCATCTCGCGCCCACGACGGTCATGACCGTCAGCGTCAGCCAGGCCGTCATCGACGCGACGGACCTCGCCTTGGGCAGCGGCGAACAGCGCGAGCAGACCCGGAAGCGGTTCCTGCGCGTGCTCCCGGCGATCGCGGCCTTCGCCGCGGGCGCGCTCTGCGGAGCCTACGGGATCGCGCATCTCGCCTTCGGCAGCATCGTCCTGCCACTCGGCGTTCTCGTAGTCCTGATCGTCGCGTCCGCGGCGCCCGCCGACGCGGGCGCCGTCCCGTGAGGAGCCGCCCCGCGCGGCGGTCAGGCGGCGACCGGCGTCACGGCTCGGCCGAGGGCTCGGCGGCCGGCTTGCCGAGCACCCGGCGGGCCTCGGCGAGCAACACGGGGTGGCGGGCAGCCTGCGGACCGGCATCCGGCGTCTCGCGGCCGAGCCGCGCGATGCGCGCCCGGAACAGGCGCCGGCGCAGGCCGAACCGTCGGACGCTCATCAGCAGCGCCTGAAGCACGAGGCGGACGGCCTCCGTCCGCTCGCGCTCCTCCACGATCGCCGCCGCGAGAGCGGCCTCGCGGCTGAGCGCGGCCTGGAGCTCGTCCCGGACGGCGGCGCGGGCCGCCTCGTCCCTGCGCGCCGCGTCGAGCTGGATCCGGCATTCCTGCAACGCGCTGAGCAGCAGAAGCTCCTGCGCGGACGCATCCCTCATCAAGGCCTCCCGGGGCGCCCTCTCCCGTCCGAGACGGGGCGTTCCGCCCGATCACCGACGCGCCGGCCGCGGACCGGCCCGCGCGCGTCCTCGTGCGACGCCATAGCGAGCGCGGCCGCTGGCCGGAAGCCGCCGACCGGATTATTCGGCACGCGGACCGCGAACCACGGGGGGAATCGGGGACGTGCAGATTCGGATCGCTCTGGCCTTCGGGGCCATCACCCTGGGAGGCGGCGCGCTCGCGCCCGCCCCGGCCCAGGCCTATCAGCTCGACACGGTGAACCTGGTCGGTTGTGCGCAGGAGGGCGGCGTCTGCCGGATGCCCTACCCCACCAATGTCTATTACGGCGTGCCCGGCCGGACGAACGGCCGGCCCTTCCCGCAGGGCGGCGTCGTGCCCTGCAACACCCAGACCTTCGGCGATCCGGCACCGGGCCAGGCGAAGAGCTGCTGGTACGCCCCGCGCATCAACGCGGGCGGCGGTGGCGGCTACGGCGGCGGCGGTAGTGGCTACGGCGGCGGCGGAGGCTACGGCGGCGGGGGCTACGGCGGCGGGGGCTACGGCGGCGGCTACCGCAACGACGGGTACGATGACCGACGCGACGCCTACCGCGACCGCCGCGACTACGACCGCCCGCCGGTGCGCCGCCCCTACGACGACGATTACGGTCCGGGCCCGCGCCGCTACCGGGGTGATCCGGACGAGTATTGATCTCGGTCGAGCAGGGCAGACGCGGGAACGTATTTGCCCTGTTAACCGCCATCCGGCATCGTCCGGCTCCGCGGAGCTCTCTCCGCGGAGCCGCGGGACCGGACGGAGGAGCTGATGACGGAGAATCGCCGCGGCGCTTTCCGGAAGAACGCTTTCACCTTCGGCGCGGTACTGCTCGACGGCGGCGAGGTGAGCTGCCTGGTCTGGGACGCCACGGACGTGGGCGCGCAGATCGAGGTCGAGGACGATCAGGCCGTGCCGGACCGCTTCCCGCTTCGGGTCAGCGCCGGCGCCGAACCGCGCCCGGCCACCGTGGCGTGGCGACGCAGCCGGCGGATCGGCATCGCCTTCGACGGCTGAGCCCCTCTCAGGTCGCCTGCAGGGCCGGGCGCGGGCGGCGCCCGGACGCCACCAGCCGGAACCGGCGCGGCCGCACGAACAGCAGGTCGAGCGCCGTCCCGCGGACCAGCCGCTCCAGCGCCAGCGGCAGAACGACCGCCATCGTCATGACCGCGAGGCTCGCGAGGCCGATATCGGCGATCGCGCCGGTGCGCACGAGGACCTCCCGGGTCGCGGCCATGGGCAGCGAGAAGGCGAGGTAGATCACGATCGAGCGCTGGCCGCAGGTCCGGACAGCCTCCGCGACCGGGCCGCCGGCGCGGCCGATCAGGGAGGCCGCGACCACGATCGCGAGGGCACCGGCGGCGCCGAGGGCGAGGCTCACCAGCGGCAGGCTGGCGAGGGTCGGATGGTCCGGCAGGCCCGACGGGGTCAGCGCGAGCCAGCCCTCGAGGAATGCCCAGGCGGCGAGTCCGCACAGGGCGAGCGGGACGCGGCGGCGCGCCGCGTCGGCGAGCGCGAAGATCCGGCCGGCGAACAGGTAACCCGCGACGAAGAAGACGTAACGGGCGCAGAATTCCTCGATCAGGGTCGACTCGCTGCGGATGTCGGCGATCTGCAGCAGGGCGGCGCCGGCGAGGAGCACGCCGCCGGGCACGCGACGCAGGGCCTTGGTGACCACCGAGAACACCGCCAGCAGGTAGATGAACCAGAGGCTGGAATAGGGCTCGATCAGCGCGTGGGCGAGGTGCGCCGCGAAGGCCGCGGGCCCGGCATCCCCGACGATCTTGCCGTATCTGGCAACCGACTGGATCACCAGCCAGAGCAGGTAGAAATAGGCGAAGTGGACGACCCGGCGGTCGGAGAACAGCCGCCAGTCGCGGTCGATCACCCGTCCGACGAACAGGCCGGAGAGCAGGAAGAAGTCCGGGATCCGGAACGGCTTCGCGAAGGCGACGACCGGGTGGAGGAAGCCCTCGCCGCCCATGGCCTCGCCGGTACCGATGACCGAATGCATCATGACGACCAGGAGGATGCAGATCCCCTTGGCGATATCGACCCAGGCGAGCCGATCTCCCGTATCACCGACCCCGGCCATCGACCCACCCCTCGCGATCGGGGCGATCCTGGACCGGTTCGGGTTGACGGCAAGGAACGGGGCGGCGGCCACCTGCGGATGTGACGAACGCGCGGTAAACGCCGGCCGGTCAGTTGCTGCGCCGCGCCGACCGCCGCGCACGGGTCATGCGCGTCGCCGCGTGGAAATCGTCGGGCTTGCCGCGGACCCAGACGAGGAAGCGCGCGATCTCCGGATCGGCGCGCAGCGCCTCGACGTCCGCGAGGCGCTTGGCGATCTCCGCCTCGCTGTAGCGGGCGTGGATCGCCGAGTGGCAGATCTGGTGCAGCCGGACCGTTCCGCGATGGGTCCCGCCCTTGAGCTTCGGCGTGAGGTGATGGAGGCTGGAGCGGGCGCGGCGCGGGATCGGGCGCTCGCAGAGGGGACAGACCGGGTCCGGCGGGCCCGGAACGCCCGGCGCGTCCGGATCCTCGGCGCTCCAGCGCTGCGAGCGCCGTCCGACCACGCGAGCCTCCCTCTCCTACCCCTGCTGGTCCGCCGGCTGCGGGCAGGCCGGACCGACGCGCGACCCGAACAGCGCCTCGGCCTCGCGATCCCGGATCCCGAGGATGGAGACGTGGTCCCCCGGGATCACGTCGATCCGGGCCCGGGGGCCGGCCGCCTCGGCGAGGTTCCGCGCCAGCTTGGCCGGCACGACCGTGTCGTCGCGGCCCTGCACGATCAGCACGGGCGCCGTCCCACCGCGGATGCGCAGGTCCGAGCGGTACGTGTCGCGCAGGAGCCAGATCGGGGCTAGCGGGACATGCAGCCGCACGGTGTGGGTCATCGAGTCGAAGGGCGCCTCCAGGTACAGCCCGATCGCCGGCACCCGCTCGGCGACGGCCACGGCCACGGCAGCCCCGAGGGAATGGCCGTGGAGCAGGATCGGCGCGCCGGGCGCCCGCGCCCGCGCGGCCTCGACGGCCGCCAGCCCGTCGCGGATCAGCCCGTCCTCGCTCGGACTCCCGGTCGAGCCGGGATAGCCGCGATAGGCCACGGAGAGCACACCCCAGCCGCCCGCCCGCCAGGGCCCCGCGGCGAATCGCGCCGCGTGCGGCTCGGGGCGCGACCCGTTGCCGTGGAAGCTGACGACGACGCCGCAGCCCGGCCGCGGCGGCCGCCACAGACCGTGCAGGCTCTCGCCGTCGGGGGTCGCGACCGTGATCGTCGCGAGGCCGGGCGGGATCGTCCACGGGTTCTGCGGACCGAAGGCGCCCGGGTAGAGGAACCGCCGCTGCCCGAGCGCGAGCGCGGCGCAGGCCAGGCCGCAGAGCAGGAGCGCGGCGAGCAGGAGGCCGGCGAGGAGGCGCATGCGGTCTGGGAGAGCGAGGGCGTTCGGACGAACGGTTTCCGGGATGTGTTTTCTAGGGCGACGGGTCAGCATTGACAAAGCCGTCCGCGAGCCCGAGTCTGGAACCGTTCCGAGGGGGGCCCTGCAGAGGGCTGAGATTGGGCACGCTGCCCTGACCCTTGAACCTGATCCGGCTCATACCGGCGGAGGGACGGGAACCTGCGGTCGCCTCTCGCGCGACCTCATCTCATCTCGGCCATCGCGTGGACCGGACCGCTCCAGCACGAGGAGAGGCCCACGATGAACGCACCCGTTCTCCCGAAGGACGTGAAAGGCAGCCCCGAGACCGTGACCACGGGTCCGGTGACCGGATCGCGCAAGGCCTACGCGAGCCCGGCCGGGCGGCCGGACATCCGCGTACCCTACCGCGAGATCGTCCTCTCCGATCCGAAGGAGGAACCGGTGCGGGTCTACGACCCGTCGGGCCCCTACACGGAGACCGATGCCCGCATCGACCTCAATGCCGGCCTCCCCGGCGTGCGCGAGCCCTGGATCGCGGCGCGCGGCTACGCGTCCGTCGCCCCGCGCGCGGTGAAGCCCGAGGATAACGGTTTCGCGGGCGACAAGCTCGTGGCCCCCTGCCCGGCCGAGCGGACCGTCCGCAAGGCGGCCCCGGGCCAGATGGTGACCCAGTACGAGTTCGCCCGCGCGGGGATCATCACCGAGGAGATGATCTACGTCGCCCATCGCGAGAACGTCTGCCGCGAGGCGATGCTCGCGGGCGCCGAGGCCGCGCTCGCCGACGGCCAGAGCTTCGGGGCCTCGGTCCCGCCCTTCATCACCCCGGAATTCGTGCGCGACGAGATCGCCCGCGGCCGGGCGATCATCCCGGCCAACATCAACCACACCGAGCTGGAGCCGATGGCGATCGGCCGGAACTTCCTGGTCAAGATCAACGCCAATATCGGCAACTCGGCCGTGACCTCCTCGGCGGCCGACGAGGTCGAGAAGCTCGTCTGGTCGATCCGCTGGGGCGCCGACACGGTCATGGACCTGTCCACCGGCCGCAACATCCACAACATCCGCTCGTGGATCATCCGCAACAGCCCGGTTCCGATCGGCACGGTGCCGATCTACCAGGCGCTGGAGAAGGTCGGCGGCGACCCGCTGAAGCTCGACTGGGAGGTCTTCAAGGACACGCTGATCGAGCAGGCCGAGCAGGGCATCGACTACTTTACCATCCATGCCGGCGTGCGGCTCGCCCACGTGCCGCTGACCGCCCGGCGCGTCACCGGCATCGTCTCGCGCGGCGGCTCGATCATGGCCCGATGGTGCCTCGCCGGGCACCGGGAATCGTTCCTCTACGAGCGGTTCGACGAGATCTGCGACATCATGCGGGCCTACGACGTCTCGTTCTCGCTGGGTGACGGCCTGCGCCCGGGCTCGATCGCCGACGCCAACGACGCCGCCCAGTTCGGCGAGCTCGAGACGCTGGGCGAGCTGACCAAGGTCGCCTGGGACAAGGGCTGTCAGGTGATGATCGAGGGCCCCGGCCACGTGCCGATGCACAAGATCAAGGTCAACATGGAGAAGCAGCTGAAGGAGTGCGGCGAGGCGCCGTTCTACACCCTCGGCCCGCTGACCACCGACATCGCGCCCGGCTACGACCACATCACCTCGGGCATCGGCGCCGCGATGATCGGCTGGTTCGGCACCGCGATGCTCTGCTACGTCACGCCGAAGGAGCATCTCGGCCTGCCCGACCGGGACGACGTGAAGACCGGCGTCATCACCTACAAGATCGCCGCCCACGCCGCCGACCTCGCCAAGGGGCATCCCGCCGCGCAGCTCCGGGACGACGCGCTCAGCCGCGCCCGGTTCGACTTCCGCTGGGAGGACCAGTTCAACCTGGGCCTCGACCCGGATACGGCGCGGCGCTTCCACGACGAGACCCTGCCGAAGGATGCCCACAAGGTCGCGCATTTCTGCTCGATGTGCGGGCCGAAATTCTGCTCGATGAAGATCACGCAGGACCTGCGCGCCGAGGTGCTGGCGATGGAGGAGGCCGGCGATGTCGTGGGCGCGGCGCCCGCGATGTCGAAGGCCGAGGCCGAAGCCGGCATGCGGGCGAAGTCGCAGGAGTTCCTGGCCGAGGGCGGCAAGCTCTACGTCGACGCCGCCGAGTGAGGTGACGGCACGCCCGGTCCGCTCAGGACCCGGGCGTGCCGCCGTACGGGACCTCGATACCGAGCATGTCGCCCGGGCGGGTGCATCCAGCCTCAGGCGGCTCCCCTCGGGCGGCCCGGAGGCGGTCGACGCGGCCTCGCAAAGCATCCGCGTATCCCGATCCTGGACAATGCACTGGACCGAGCGCTGCGACTGCCCGCGCGGCGCGACGACGATGAAGCGGTCGCGGGAGACCTCGATCGGCCCGCGTCCGTGGATCGCGTGGAGCCGCGCCGCGACCGCGCAGCGGTGCGCGCGGATGAACTGCGCGGGCGTTCCCGGATCGCCCGGCGCGCCGAGCGCCGCCGTCCCCGCCAGGATGAGCATCGCCGGCATCCTGGACAGGGCGTGCTGCACGTAGCGCTGTGCGGATCGCGGCCCCGTCCCCGGAAGACGAGCGGGACAGCGGCCGAGTCGGCGTCAGTGAAAAAGCAGCGCGGATTTGTGTCGCGGCGGTAACGCGATGTTCATCGCGTCTCCGATCGCGCGCCAGCATCCGGTGGACCGGCAGGAGCCATTAAGGAACGATTAGGCAGGACCGCGCCTCAATCCTTCGATCACAGGATCGCAGGAGACCGGCGATGGAGATCCGAACGCTGACATCCACGACGCCGGGGCCGCAGGGCCTCGACGCGCTCGGAGCGACGGCCGCCGCCGCCGTGACCCAGCAGGCGCCCGAGCCCAAGACCCCCGCCAAGCCGCTCGAGCCCGCGGTGAAGCTCGACATCGGCACGAACGGCGGCAAGGCGCGCTACATCCAGGACCCGGACACGAGCTCGATCGTGTTCCAGGTGGTCGATCCGTCGTCCGGCAACGTGATCGACCAGCTCCCGAGCGAGACCGCCCTGCGCAATCGTGCCTACGATTCCGCCCGCAGCGCGGAGGGTTCGCAGAGCGGCAGCCTCTCCCGCGTCGCCTGAGGGCCGTCGCTCAGGCGCGCAGCCGGCGGACCGAGTCTTCGACCGGCGGCGCGGCCAGGCCGAACTGCGCCAGCGACAGGATCTCCACCGGCGCGTCCCGCCGCGCGACGAGGACGCTGTTCTCGGCGACCGTCGTCCAGGCGCCGTGGTCCCGGTCGAGCGGCTCCGAGGCGACCACCACACCGTCCTCCGAGGCGCGGTAATAGAGCGAGTTCGCCTTGTCGTTCGCGGCGTACCGGAACGCGTAGAGATCGCGGCCGTCCGCCAGCGCCGCCGTGAACCGGAACGGATGCGCTCCGGCGAGGTCCGTGAGCCGCGCGAGCGCGCGCGCCGTCGCGTCGACCGGATCGCGGCGCGACCCCGGGCCCATCAGGCCGCAGCCCAGCAATCCCAGGAAGATCGCCTCGGAATCGGTGGTGCCGGCGCGCGACGGGTAGAGCTCGTCGGGGATCAGCGCCTCGACCGGCCGCCGCAGGCGGCTCCAGTCGCCGATATAGCCGTTGTGCATGAACAGCCACGGGCCGCAAGCGAAGGGATGACAGTTCGGCCGGGTGATCGGCGTCCCGGTCGCGGCGCGCACGTGCGCGAAGAACAGGTGCGAACGCAGGTGCCGGCACAGGTAGCGGAGGTTGTCGTCCGACCAGGCGGGCTGGACCTCGCGGTACCGGCCCGGCTCCGGGTGATCGCCGTACCAGCCGAGGCCGAACCCGTCGCCGTTGGTCGCCGCGGTCGATTCGAGCGCCGCGATGCTCTGCGAGACGAGGCTGTGGGACGGCTCGGTGACGTAGTGCTCCAGCGGGATGGTGCGTCCCGCATAGGCGATCCAGCGGCACATCGACGGGCTTCTCCGGGTGTCTGTCGGCCGGCTGATCCGGGACGATCGTGGACAAAGCGCGGCACCTTGAGCGCGCGGTCGATCACGATCTGTCGCGAAAGCCGTGCCGCGGCCCGTCTCAGACGCCGTGGGTCTGGAGCCAGCTCTCCAGAAGAGCCACCTGCCAGAGCTTCGAGTTGCCCTTGGGCGTCAGCGTGCCGTCGGGATCGGCGAGCAGGTGATCGACGTAGGCGCGGTTGAAGATGCCGCGCGCGCGCGCCTCGGGCCGGTCGAGGATCTCGCGGACGTAGTCGAGGAACGGGCCGCGGATGTGCTTCAGGGCGGGCACGGGGAAATACCCCTTCTTGCGGTCGATCACCTCGGCCGGGACAACCGCCCGCGCGGCTTCCTTCAGGATGTACTTGCCGCCGTCCCGGACCTTGAGCTCCGCCGGGATGCGGGCCGCCAGCTCGACGAGGTCGTGGTCGAGGAACGGCACCCGCGCCTCGAGGCCGCAGGCCATCGTCATGTTGTCGACCCGCTTGACCGGGTCGTCGACCATCATGACCTCCTGGTCGAGCTGCAGGGTCTTGTCGATGGCGCTGGCGCTCCGCGACTTCGCGAAGAAGGCGGCGATGTAGTCGGTGCTGTGATCGCCCCCCAGCATGTCGGGCGTCAGAGCCTCGCGCATCTCGGCGTGGTCGCGGTCGAAATACGCTTTCGCGTAATCGGCGACCGGGTCGGTCGAGCCCATCAGCTTGGGGTACCAGTGATAGCCGCCGAACACCTCGTCGGCGCCCTGCCCGCTCTGGATCACCGTCACGTGCTTGGCGACCTCCTGCGAGAGCAGGAGGAAGGCCACCGCGTCGTGGCTCATCTGCGGTTCCGACATCGCCGCGATCGCCGCGGGCAGCGCTTCCAGCGTCCGGGAGCCGTCGACCGCCAGCTTCGTGTGGTCCGTGGCGAAGGTCTCGGCGACGATATCCGAGTACTTGAACTCGTCGCCCTCGACGCCGTTCACCGCGTCGAAGCCTACCGAGAAGGTCTTCAGGCCCTGCTGCCCGCTCCGCGCGAGCAGGGCCACGAGCAGCGAGCTGTCCAGGCCACCCGAGAGCAGGACGCCCGTCGGGACGTCGGCGACCTGCCTGCGCTCGACGGCGGTGCCCAGGGCATCGAGAACGGCCTCGCGCCAGTCCGCCTCGGTCCGGCCGCGGTCGGCCTCGCGGGGTCCGATCGCGAGTGTCCAGTAGGTCGACGCGTGCTGCGTCCCGTCCTGCTCGATCGTCAGGATCGTCGCCGGTGCCAGCTTGCGCACACCCTTGAGAATGGTGAGCGGGGCCGGCACGCCCGCGTGCCAGCTCATGTAATGGTGGAGGGCGACCGGATCGATCGCGGTATCGATGTCGCCGGCCGCGAGCAGGGCCGGGAGCGACGAGGCGAAGCGGAACCGGGTTTTCGTCTCGCTGTAGTAGAGCGGCTTCACGCCCAGCCGGTCGCGCGCCAGCACGACCCGCCCGGATTCCCGCTCCAGGATGGCGAACGCGAACATGCCGGCGAAGCGCTCGACGCAGGCACGGCCCCAGGCATGATAGGCCTTGAGCACCACCTCTGTGTCGCTGGCCGAGAAGAAGCTGTAGCCCGCCGCCTCGAGTTCGGCGCGCAGCGCGCGGAAATTGTAGATGCAGCCGTTGAACACGATCGCGAGCCCGAGCGCCGGATCGACCATGGGTTGCTGGCCGGCCTCGGACAGGTCGATGATCTTGAGCCTGCGATGGCCGAAGACGACCCGGCCGGAACCGAGAAGCCCCGCGGCGTCCGGCCCGCGCGGTTGCAGGCATCCCATCATCGCGTCGACGGCGGCGGGGTCCGCCGGCCTGTCGAAACAGATCTCGCCGCAGATTCCACACATGATGTCAGCAGGGTCTCGGTCGGGCGCGACGCACGCTCCGTCGAGCGAAACGGCCCGCGCGCCGCGGCGTTCCGCCGGTCCGGCCACGGCGGTGCGCCGGGTCCCGGCCCGACCGTCGGCGGATCGGGGCCGGGGACGACGGACCCGTTTGACGCCGTCGCCGTCGAACTGCTAGACCATAGCCGTACATGGGCGCACGGCGCCGTTCGGAGTTCGCGCTCCGCGACAGACCGTTTCCGTGCAGACCATGTCGGCGGGCGTAGTTCAGTGGTAGAACGTCAGCTTCCCAAGCTGAATGTCGTCGGTTCGATCCCGATCGCCCGCTCCAAAAAAACCCGTAAGCGCGTAACGGGTTAGCAGCACAAACGCGGTCTCGCTGACGAAAGACCTTGAGGGGTCGTACAACGCGCGTACAACGGGCGTCTGCTCATTTGACGGTAACGGTGCGAATGGAACGTGCTGCGCAAGCGCAATCCCGCTCCTTCCTTGGTTCCGATATCGGCAGCCTCTGACCGCGTAAGATCGATTGCTTCTTGTAGATCCGGCGAGCGGCAGACGGTGCCGTGAGTATAATCATTGGCCCTATCTGGGCTTGGAGCGGCACCCGAGCCGTATCGCCGCTTGGCCGTCCGCTCGTCTCACAGTCTGAATCTCAGAGGTTCGAATCCCCTCAGCTCCATCACTTATTTTTCGCGTCAGAAAAACGAGTGGTGGCAATGATTTAGGAGACGACCACCCAAGCTTTCTCCCCACGACTCCCCATTTAAAGTACGGGTTTCTCCCCACGCTTAGATGCGCGGCGCAAGTTCGCTCCTTCGTTCGGTTCCTTCGCTGTCGTGCGGTTTTCACATAGCCCGCGACGCCCTGGCACTGGCTGAGTGACACGCAGATAGCAATGCGTTCGGCTTCGTAGCACCTTCGATAGTAGCATGCCACGAAGGAACGCGCAGCACGCGCCGTGGCAGGCAGTATCACATCGACGCCAGCGAGCCTCCGAACATCCCGACGATACGGTGATCGCAGAGCCAACAATGAGCGCGAAAACGCGCGGTAGCGGCGACCCGTGGCCGACCTGTCCTTAAAGAAAGCAGGTGCTGGCGGACGTCGCCTCGGGAAAATTGTTCTCGTTCTTGACGCGATTAGAGAGAGTGTGCGGAGCCGGTGATGGCCTCGGGCGGGGTCTGCGTCCCGCCGGAGAACTACTGGGCGGAGACCCAGGCGGTGCTGCGCCGCTACGACGTGCTGCTGGTGGCCGACGAGGTGATCTGCGGCTTCGGGCGCACGGGGGCGATGTTCGGCTGCGAGACCTTCGGCATCGAGCCGGACGTGATGGTGCTCTCGAAGCAGATCTCCTCCTCGTACATGCCCCTCTCGGCGATCCTGATGAACGCGAACTTCTACGAGCCGATCGCCGACGAATCCGCCCGGCTCGGCGTGCTCGGCCACGGCTACACGGCCTCGGGCCATCCCGTCGCCACCGCGGTGGGCCTGGAGAACATCTGGATCATCGAGGAGCGCGACCTCGTGGGCAATTGCCGGCGCCTCAGCCCGCTCTTCCTCGAGCGGCTGGTGGGGCTCGCCGAGCACCCCCTGGTGAAGACGTGGCGCGGCGTCGGCCTGATCGGGGCCCTCGAGCTGAAGCCCGCGACGGCACCCGGCGCGAAGCCCGGCGCGGCCGG
>NZ_JBQEPK010000075.1:0-15494 GCF_052045615.1 Methylobacterium sp. 22177
TGAACACCGGCGGCGGGGCGGCGCGGCGCGGCAGGTCGGCGGCCGAGGCGGCGCCGGTCAGGGCCGTGAAGGCGGCCAGCGAGGCCAGGAGCTTGGTCATGTCGGTTCCCCGAATGTGTGATCTGGCGGCGTAGCTACCGATCACCGGGGGAAATGGCTGTAGTTTTGAGGTCACACCGCCTGTCGAAGGCCCGAGATGGCGGAGTAAATCGTCCGTCAAGACGCGTTCGAGCGGGGAAATACAGCGCGCTTTACGCGGGCGAGCGCGATAACAACGCGGCGGCCTTTTGGTTGCATCGAGATCTACGGTCGACGCCGGCTGTGACAAGCGTGCCACACCCGGCGCCGGGGGACCGCTGGAGGGTCCACGGCCATCCCGATCGATCCCGCCACCGATCCGCGCAACCCGGCAAGGTTCCGGCAATCTCCGACCGCCGCGAGAGCGGATCTCGGCGCGCGGAACCGGGCCACGCCTCCGGTTGCCCGCAATCTCCGAGTCCCGATCCGGAGTTATGACTCCTGTTACCACCGGGAAAATAGATGGACTCGACAGTCGTCTTGACCGACCGCGCGAGGGGAACCGGGGCGCCATGCATGTGAGAGTTCGCCTCGACGGCGCGAACCCGCGGCGCTGGCACGTCGCGCTGCTGAACCGGCTCTCCGGCCTGCCCGGTCTCGCCGCCGTGAGCGTCGACGCCGCGCCCGGTCCGGACGGTTGGCCGGCGCAGGCCGACCTGCTGTTCCGGCTGGAGGCGCTGATCTTCCGGCTGGCGCCGAACGGGTCGCGGCCGGTGCCGCCGGCGGATCTCGCGGCCTGGACCCGGCCCGCGAGCCCGGACCTCGTGCTCGACCTGTGCGGCGACGCGGTCGCGCCCTGCCCGGTCTGGCGCGTGGCCTACGACGGCGGCCTCGGCGAGACCGGCCTGCTCGCCAGCCTGCTCGCGGGCCGCGTCCCGCAGCTCGAGCTCCTCGAAGGCGGCACCGCCGTCGCCGCGGGCCGCCTCGGCTCGGACTACCGGGGTTCCATCGCCCTCTCGTTCGAGGACGCCCTGACGCGCACGGCGACGATCGTCGCCGCCGCGCTGCGGGACCGGTTGGCCGGCCGGCCCGGCGCGGCGACGCCCGCCGCGGCCGCGGCCGTGCCCGTCCGCGCGGTGCGGATCCCGGTGTCCCGTCCGGCGCGGCTCGTCGCCCGGAGCCTCGTCGGCCGCCTGTACAGGCTGTGCTACCACGCCCCGCACTGGCGCACCGGGTGGCGAGCCCTCCGCGGGCCGGACCTCGTCGCGCTGGGCCGCCATCCCGCGGACGGCTGGCAGGTCCTGCCCGACGACGGGCGGCGCTTCTACGCCGACCCGTTCCCCCTGGCCGTCGACGGGACGACCCACGTCTTCGTGGAGGAGTTCCCGCACGCGACCGGCAAGGCGATCATCTCGGCGGTCCGCTTCGGAGCGGACGGGCCAGAGGGGCCGCCCGTCCCGGTTCTGGAGGAGCCGTACCACCTCTCCTACCCGTTCGTGTTCGCGCGCGCGGGCTCCGTCTGGATGGTGCCGGAGAGTTCCGCGGCCGGCACGGTCGACCTCTACCGGGCGACGCGCTATCCGGGCGGCTGGGTGAAGGAGGCGACGCTCCTCTCCGGCGTCGTCGCGAGCGACGCGACGCTCCTCGAGCACGGCGGCCGCTGGTGGATGTTCGCCACCGTTCGGGACGCGCCCGTCGGCGCCCCGCCGGGATCGGGCTGCCACCACGACGCGCTGCATCTCTGGTCGGCGCCCGACTTCCGGGGGCCGTACGCGCCGCATCCGGCCAATCCCGTGCTGGTCGACCCGTCCTTCGCGCGGCCCGCGGGCCGGATCGTCGCGCGCGACGGGGCACTGATCCGGCCGGTCCAGGATTGCGCCCACGGTTACGGCCGCGCCCTGTCGCTGGCGCGCATCGACCGGCTCGATCCGGAGGGGTTCGCCCAGACCATCCTCAACCGGATCGAACCCGGCCCGGCATGGCCCGGCAGCTGTCTCCACACGCTCAACGCCGGCGGCGGGATCGAGTGCATCGACGGTTCCGGCCGGGCCTCGCGTCTCCGGGCGCGTCTGAGCGCGCGGTCCGGCGCCTAGGCCCGGCCGCGGCCGGAGCTCGGCCGTCCGGAACCAGCCGCCGCGATCCGGGTTCGCTCACGAACGCGGAGACCCGTCGCCCCCATGATCATGATCCTCATCTGCTTCCTCGCGCCGTGGCTCGCCATGTTCCTGCGCGGAAAGGTGTTTCAGGGCATCCTCTGCATCATCCTCCACCTGACGATCATCGGATGGATCCCGGCCACGATCTGGGCCCTGGTCGTCACCCGCAGGGAGGCGGCCTGATCGACGTGACCGGGCCGGCTGCGGACCTCGCCGCCGGCGGCGGCCGCCGGCGCGGCGCGGCCGACATGCGCGGCTCCGCGACGCTGTCCGGACCCCGCACGTGAGAACGGCGGGGCTCTCACCCCGCCGTTCACGCAGTCCGTCGCTTCGGCAGCCCCGAGGGCCACCGCGCCGCGCGGCTCAGAAGCCCATCAGCACCCCGGCCGAGCCGGTCACCGTCATCGCGAGGCCACCCAGGAAGGCGCCGATCATCGCGTAGGAGAAGCCCTTCAGAACCATGTCGTGCACGCCTTTCATCGAGCAGCGGGTCTCGGGCGAGACCCGGGATCACCATCTGCAACGATGATGCCGGATCGGCCGGGCGCGTGCGGTGCGAAGAGTCACGCTGCGCCGCGGAACCGTTCGGCGCGGGTTCAGGCTGCCCCGGTGAGCGGGACAGCCGCCGGGCGCATCTCGCTCACGCGAAATGCGCCGGCAGGCTGAGGGCCTGCGCGTAGGTCACGAGGGCGATGGCGCCGGCGATCAGGGTCGCGGCCAGGGTGATGCGGTTCGTCCAGGTCATCGTCGTCTCCATCGGGTTCGCGACCGTGCTCGCGGTGTGATCCCGATGTACGCCCGAGCTTTCAGGCCCGGCGTGTCCGGGAACACCTGCGGTCGCCGGTGCCGTCCGGAAGCGTCGCCGCGAGCGCGCCGCCACGGCCGCGCTCTCGGTCCGCGCTAGGCGGATTGCGGTCCCGACGCGCCGTCCTTCGCCGCGCCGCGCCGGGCGGCCGGGCGCGCCCGGCAGCGTTCCAGATAGGCGTCGAAGGCCGCGCTCGCCGGGAAGGCCGTGCGGCCGAAGCCCAGCGCGCTGCCGATCAGGATGTCGGCGCCGGAGAACCGGTCGCCCATCACGTAGGGGCCGCGCGCCAGGGCGGCTTCCAGGCGGCGGACCACCGCCTCGTGGGTCCGGCGCTTCTGCGGCGATCCCGCGAGTTCGCCCGTCAGGCCGGCGAACAGCGCCGGCTCGAACTCGGCGACGTACCAGGCCAGCCACGTCAGGTACGCGCCGCGCTCGGGAGTGCCGACCGCCGGGGCGAGACCCGCTTCGGGGAACGTCTCCGCCAGGTAGAGCACGATGGCCTGGGACTCCGCGATCAGCGCGCCCGCGTGCAGGACGGCCGGGACCCGCTTGTCGGGATGCGGGTTGGCGTCGTCCGGCACACCCTCGCCGGTCATGGGCCGGAAGATCGAGACCGGCGCGATGGTGTAGGGAACGCCCAGCTCCTCCAGCAGCCAGACGATGCGCGAGGAGCGCGATTGCGGGGCGTGGTACAGCGTGATCATGGCGCGGTTCCTGTCGTCACGGCGCGCGGGATGGCCGTGGCGGGAGGACTTGTAGGGACGCCCTGCTGACAGCATTCTGTCAGCAGGAGTCGGACGATGCGTCGCGCGGACAGACTGTTTCAGATCATCCAGATCCTGCGGCGCTCCCCGCGCCCGGTGACGGCCGCCGAGATCGCCCGGGAGCTGGAGGTCTCGGTCCGCACGGTCTACCGCGACGTCGCCGACCTCGTCGGCCAACGCGTGCCGATCCAGGGTGAGGCCGGGCTCGGCTACGTGCTCGGCGCGGCGTTCGACATGCCGCCGCTGATGCTGACGCCCGACGAGATCGAGGCGGCCGTCCTCGGCGCGCAGTGGGTCGCGGGCCGGGGCGAACCGGTCCTCGCCAAGGCGGCGCGCGATCTCATCGCCAAGATCACCGCCGTGGTGCCCGAGCGCCTGCGCCCGTTCATCGCCGATCCGTCGATCGGCACGCCGACGGCCTTCGCGCAGGCCGCGGACGGGATCGACGTCGCCCGCGCGCGGGCCTGGATCCGCGAGGGCCGCAAGATCCGCATCCAGTACCGCGACGTCCGCGGGGATCCGAGCCAGCGCGTGATCTGGCCGGTGATCGTCGGGTTCCTCGATGAGGCCCGGATGGTGGCGGCCTGGTGCGAGCTGCGCGGGGCGTTCCGGCACTTCCGCACCGACCGGATCACGGATGCCGAGTTCCTGGAGGAGCGGCACGGCGTCCGGCCGGCCGTCCTGCGGGCGCGCTGGAAGCGGAGCCTGTCGGACCGACAGGCGGCGGGCCCTTCGCCGCCGGCCGGGGAAGTCCCGGGGACAAGCCCGGCTGCCTTATCCTGAGAGGCACCGGTCGGTCTCGCCGGCGCGCATCCGTCGCTGCGGGCCGACCCTCGGGTCAGCTCTTGAAGCCCGTCGCGCAGTGCTTCGGCTCCAGCGCCTTCGCGGCGCCGCTGAGCCGGAAGGCGGCCCGGCGCCCGTCCGCGAGGGCCACGATCATCTGCTTGGACGCGCGGAGCCGCGACCACAGCGCGGCGAATCGGTCCGCGCACGCGCGGCAATCGGTGAGGATCGTGCCCTGGGCATCCGTGTCGAGCTGCAGGCGCTCGCCGTCGGTGAGCACGTCGACGGTCGAGCGCGGCGGCGGGGCCTTGCCGGCGATCTCGATGAAGATGCTGGTCCGCTTCGCTTCGCCTTCGCCGGTCGCGCCCTCGTCGCAGCTGATGTTGACGCTGCTGCTCGGCCCGCTGCGGACGATGTACTCGACGTAGCCCTGGCCGCTCCCCACGGTCCAGTTGCCGTAGACCTGCGCCGACGCCGCGTTGCCCGACAGGCAGGCCGCCGCCACGAGGGCGCCGCGCAGAGAACCGCCGATCATCATGGACACCTGCTCCCCGAGTGATCCTGGATGGCGCCCGCCGATCCGGGAGCCGGCGCGCCGGAACGGCCGCCGGCGCAACGGGCCGCGCGCCCGAGGTTGCTGGCGGCCCCGGGAGGGCTCGAACCTACGGCCTGCCGCTCGGAAGGCAACGGCGTGCTGAAACGGGACAGGCTGCATTCCGACAGGTTCGCGGTATGCCTCCACACGGACGCGATTGGCAGATTCCGCCTTGTCGGAACGGCATACGCGCCTTCGACGCGCTGGCTGCCACCGGATGCCGCCAGATCCTGGCAGCCGCACCGCCCTGTCCCGTTCTGCAGCCTGGGACGGGGCCGCCATGTCGCACGTCATCAGCCTGCCGATGGGCCCGCGGAAGCCCGGTCACACGGCACGCCGTCAGGCGGTTGCCGTGTACGGGCCCGTTGGCCGAGTGCCGGGGTGACGCGTAGTCCGAACAAGGCAGAGGACATCGCTGGCCCTGCCGCGCTCTCGATGCGCGGTGGGGCTTTTCCCGTTCGTTCGAGGCTCGGGCGATGGCACCCTGCGAGCAGGCCGCCTTTGTCGCCGGCATCGAGACCGCGCGCCAAATGGCCCGCGGCGAAAGCTCAGACGAAGTGCGGCGGCAGGATCATGACCTGTGCGTGCATGATCAGGCTCAAAGCCACGGCTGCCGTCACGACGGCGTCGGCGAAGCGGTTCGTCAGGGTGATGGGCTTGGTCATCGCGGCCTCCCTCGTCAGCTCGGCTGTTTCGAGGCGGCCTTATGGTCAGGCCGGATGTCGCGACGATTGCTCCGATTGTTGCGTCCAGGAGCGGGAGCCGGAAGAGCGACGCGGGGCGCCCCGTTCGGCCAACTTGCTCGGGCGGACTGCGCCGCGAGGCTCGGAGCCTGCGCGCAGACCTGAGCGCTCACACTTCGGTCTCACGCTTCACGACCGCGTCCGCGTCGGTGCCCTTCTGCGTCAAGCCGACTTCCGGGCCATCGACTGGATCCGACGGCGCTTTAGGGCTGATCGGTGGAAGGGACTGTTGCTCCGCACCGACCTTGGCCCAGCGCTCGGCATCGTACTCGGTGCTGGCGAGATCCTGCGTGTTCGAGGTGCGTGGCTTGTCGGACATGGGACGCTCTCCGTGTTCGGGAGTAACACAGCGAGCGTCAGAGTAGGTCCGAGCGTCGCACCGACGACGAGATGGCCGCGGGCGAGGCGGGCGGAGCGGTGCTGTGATCTGCGTTGACGCGGCACACGAGAACGGCGGGACGCGCACCCCGCCGCTGATCGTGTCGCTTGTTCTGCCGGCGGCTCAGTCTCCGACCCGGCTCGGGGGCTCAGAGGCCCATCAGCACCCCCGCGGAGCCGATGACCGTCATGGCAAGACCGCCCAAGAAGGCGCCGATCATCGCGTAGGAAAAGATCTTCAGAGCCATGCTGGGCAATTCTTCCGTGCGGCGCGAGGCTGTGTGTCAGTCCCTGCAGAGCCGTCTGACGGGAAGATGCCCGATCGCCGGGGTTTGTGCGGTGCGAGAGGGCACGTTGCACCGCGGAACCATTCGGCGGGGGTTCAGCGACGACACCCATCGCGGCTGCCGCCGACGCGCTGCGGCGCCTCGTCGTGAAGGGTGAGCGCGAGCGTAGCGCCACCGCGAAGTCCGTACGGGCGCGGGGATACCGCTGGACCGACACACTGGCGCCAGCCGCTACCGAGACCCTCGACGTGCCGGGCCGCCCCTACCTGCCGGCGCAGTTCGATGAGGTCACCGAGCGTCGCCGAAGCGCGCCGCGCCGGATGCCCCGGCGCGGCAGTAATCTTAGTATACCTTAGCGGCAGATACGCCGCGGCCCGACCGGGGTCCGGCGCACGAAGCAGTGCGGACCGGGCCGGAAGCCGCGGGCGATCGGGCGGCATCGACCGAGGGGGCCACGAGCGAAGCCGGGACCGCAACCCATAGCAGCGTTGGTGACGTGGGCGTCGCCCGCGATGGTTCCAGCACCGATCGGCGCAAGAGGTGCAGCGCTGGCTGCGGATGCGAGGCCGAGACCGCCAACGAGAGCGGCTGCAGCGGCGAGCATCTTCAGGTGCGACATGGTCAGACCTCCTGTGGTTGAGCCCCAGGCCGCGGGGACGACCAGCGGGCGTGCGCTGGTGCCACAGAAAGGGTGAACGAGACGTCACCCGGCTGCGGCAGGCCGAGCGTCGCGCCGCTGTCGAGTCGTGCTGGCGGGAATCCTTCCTCGGCCCGGCCCGTCTCTACAGCGGGCTGACGATCGGTGCTGACCTCGCTCGCACCGCCTCGGCAACGGGCTTCCTGACCGAGCTGATACAGGTCAGCCGATGCCTCGCGCCGGACGCAGCCGAGCGTCGATCGGCGTCGATGGGCGTCGGTCGGCGTCGGCCTCATCGTGGCGGGTCTCGTGACCGGATAGGTGCCGCGCTCCATGCACGGCAACGCCACAGTCCAGCGTGCCAAGGCCCATGTCGCGGCTGACCTCGGCGAGCCGGGCCTCGACCCGCCCCCGCTCGCAGCAGCGGTCGGCATGCTGGCTTACGACTGCGGCCTCACCGACCAGGCGCATTTCGCTCGCCGCTTCAAAGATCGCTTCGACAGAAACCCCCGTGACGACCGGCGCGCGCAGGACGGACGCGCAACGGGTCGCGTCCGCTTCCCGGCTGTCGTTCTCGTCAGCTGAGTGACTGGGGCGGATCGGTAGGAGACAATCGGCTTTTCCGGCAGTCCTTCTCCGAGGCGTATCAGCCGCTTACGGTCAAACCCTGCCGTTCGGACCAGCGCTGCCCGGTCCATGCGACACCGATCGAGGGACACGGCGCCCCCGCGCAGCGGTTGTTCAGTCTTACGACACCGCATCGGGAGACGCCCGGCGTACCGGTGCCGCGAGGCATGCAGCATGATCCTCCGTTCCGAGACCCCGCCGTCCCCCGGCAGCATGCCCGTAGAGGCTCCTCCCGCCTCCTCCCGCCCGACATCGGCGATGCTGAAGGCGGACATCGATAGCGGCGCGACGGGCGACAAGGTGAAGGCCTATGATCCGGGGCTCTCCCAGCTCGGGACGGACGATGAGGCCGCCGGGCACCCTCCGTCTCACGAGCGCATCGCCCTGGCACGCGAGACCGAAGCGGCACCTGCGCGCGTGCGGAGGGCGTCGCGACCACACGGACCGAACGCATGGGTCGTGCCCAGCTACTGCGTCGTGATCGGCGGCGTCGGCGTCGTTCTGGGGTTGTCGATATGGCTCGTCTGATGATGCGGCCGCCCAGTCACGCCGTATGGGTCGATGTCACCGTCGGGCTGACGGCCGGGCTGGTGGCAACGCTGGTGACGAACCTCGCCCAGCGTCCGTTGCGGTGGACCACCCCGGAGCGCGTTGATCGACACGAGAAGCGGGTGCGCCCCGGCGCATCCTCTTCCCTGGTCGCGGCACAAAAGCTCTGTGCTGCGATGGACGTCGACCCCACGCCTCGCCGGCACGAGATATCGGGCAAGGCGATCCACCTCGCCACCGGTATGGGTTGGGGCCCGGTCTACGGCCTGTTGCGGCGGTACGCCGGTCTGCGGCCCTTCACCGCCGCACTGACCTGCGGGACCGCCATGTCGCTCATTCTGGACGAATACCTGGTGCCCACCCTCGGCCTCAGCGCGCCCAATCATCACTATCCGACCTTCACCCGCATCCGAGGCTTGGCCGCCCATCTCGTCTACGGATCTGCGGTGGCGATAGTGGCGGAGGGGCTTGGCCGCTCGCTCGAACGGTCCCCAGCCTATGGGGCCCGTCATCAGCAGTCCCCGGTTCAAGGGGCAGGCGGGTGATCGGCGGGACGCGGCACGACCATCGCCACGCCGCCGACATCTGCCGGGAGAACGGCTGGGGCGTAGGAACTCGCCTGATCGGCGACGCAGGTCTCGGGGCTACGGTGATCTGCATCACGGCGCTCGGCACAGAGGTGATGCTCGCACGCATGATCAGCCATGATGGCGATCCCGTTGCCTATTGCGGTGAGCAGGCCTGGCGCCTCGGAGCGCGCGATTGGTGCCGGATCGGGTGCTGACGTGACCTTGATCAGAGTCGTGCGCCGGATGCCCCTGCGGTCGAGAAACCCGGGCGCGCCCAGTCCCCTGGACGTGGACTGCATCGGAGAAGTTCGGTCCCGAGGGCCGCTGCGGTGGCAGAGCCCTTGACGGACAAGCCGAAGCGGGCTGGCCGGGCACGCCGGGCCAGGAGGTTGGTGAGGCCTGATAGCTGTCAGGCCGAGCCTCACTCGATGTGGCGGAAGCGCTGCCCTTCCGGTCGGGGCTCGATCAGGCGGGCCAGCCTGGCCGCCATATCGCTGTGCCCTGCCGCCCAGCGACCGCGGATCGAGGAGGGCGAGTAGTCGAAGCTCTTGGTGGCAAGCTGGTCGGGGCCTGCTCGATAGACGAGGTGAAGCAGCGTCACCGCCGGACCGCTCGGATCGAGCTGTTGCCGCAGGTCGTACTCGCGCTTCAGGCTGGCGATCGCCCAGCGGGGGGCGCTCCCATGCAGAGCCTCATAGGCTCCGGCGTGATAGGCGCCCACCGCGTTTCCGCCCGCGAGCACGAGCACGAGATCCTGAGGCGATCCGGACCGGCTCTGGCGGTGGACATGCAGGCCATCCTCGCACGACGGACGCTGATTTTCCCGCGAAGCCGGAGCCCCGCGGAAGGTGAGTCGTCACGGGCTGAACCGCTCGAACGACCTGTCTGTTGCGGCTCCTATGGAAGCTTCACGCGGTTTCTACAGGAACCCGCTCCCCGAATGCCCCGCGAAGGCGTTTGCCCGCCGGATACAGCCGACCACGGTGCGCGGATCTCGGTGGCCCGACTGGTCCATGACGCGGGCGGGATCCGCCCCGCGCCCCGCGGCCGCGGTGATGTAGCCGGCGCGCAGGCCGCGCGCTCCAGAGGTCGACGCATCGAGGCCAGCTGCCGGGGCGACGCCGGCCTTGCGCCGGGCCTCCGTCATGGCAGCCCGCCCGCCATCATCGTCCGCCGGATCGGCGGCGCCGGCCAGCTTGTGCGCGCAGCGGATTGCCGCGAGCCGGCGGCCGAGCGTCGAGGCGGCGCGGCCGGCTTCCGCTTCCGGGACGATGAACCCCGCTACAGCGTCCGGGCTCGCCGGCAACGGCCCGGACCCGAGCCGGGCGCACCGGTCCCGAAACGCGCGGGCATCCGACGGACAGGCCCGCACAATCGCGTCCGCCCTGCCGCCACGGTGATCGGCGCGAACGAGTCTTCGGCCCCGGCTGGCAGCCTCGCCGCGACCCCCAGAGCCTCAGTAGGCCGACGGTCAGGCATCGTCCTCGGGCGCGAACACCTCGCCCTCCTCTGCCAGACGCGTGTTGTCCGCGTCGGCCCGAAGCTCGCTCAATGCGCGATGCTCGGAGAGCAGGCGCCGCATCGTGCGATCCGCGTCCGAGCAATCGGCCGGCTCGGACGAGGCAGGGTCGCAGCCTTCGATCGTCTCGGCGGTCTGCCGATCGACCGCGGCACGCTCCTCTCGACTGAGCCCCGCGAGATCTCCGAGCCCCAGGTCGCGGGCAACATGGGCGGCGATCTCCTCGCGCTTGGCATGAAGGGCCAGAACACGCGCCTCTGCCGGGTCCTCGGCATCATCGCGCCCGACCTGTCGCGCGAGTGCGAGGCGCCAGCCGCGCGGGAGCGACGCGCCGCGCATCCGCATCCTGTCTGTGACGCTGGCCACCACGAGCTGCCAATGCTCGGGGCACAGCTCGGCGAGAGGTCTGCCCTGACCGAGGTTGCGTGCGGCCTGCTCGGCGGCCTCGGTCCACTCCGATGGCAGGGAGAGCGTCTCGGTCGGGATGACGACGGGTACCTCAGACATGCCGAACCCCTCCTGCTCACTTTACGACATACCAGCACCGGATGCCGGCCGCGCGCCAGTGACCGGCGACGCGATGCCTCCACCACACGCGCTATAACCGAGGTTTCACTTCTTCATTGCTCTGGCAGTTCACCCTGATTCTAACGTTTGAGAATGACGATTGTCGCAAAATACAGGGTCAGAGAGACGCCTGCAATTGGACGTCTCGCCGTTCTGTCGCCACGTGCGTGCGGCGACGCCTGATCATGAACGCTCGCGAGCAAGTCCAGCATTTCGCAAAATGCAGCGATCCGTGTTCCTGGCGCGGACACCCGCTCCGAGGTCGGATCATCGGACCGGCGCGTGCTTCCGGTTCTCCCGGCAGACCGACGCGATCCATCTGCGCTGGGGCACGACCGACAAGGCGTGTCTGAGCTGTGGCTGCGCTCGTCCGTGCAGGTCTCGGCGCCCTGGCCGGCCCCGCCTAGGCCGTGCCGGCCGGTCCTGTGACCGGCATCTCGTCGCCGTCCGGCAGGCTGACCAACGTTCGGATGCGGCGCCATCAGGTGCGGCGACATTCCATGGCGCGGGTCCCGCAGCGGTAGCCCGGCGCGGGCTTCCGCGTGCACTGCATCCGCCACCGGACCTCTCACCTTCGACATCGTGCAGAGCCACAGCGGCCGATGGCGAAGGCGGAGTCGATCAGCCGCCGCCGCCGCCGCCGCCACCGGTCCCGGGACCGCCGAGGTTGCCGTCCTTGTTCGGCGTGTTCCAATGGATGATGCCGTCGTCAGGCGGCCGCAGCGTCGTGGTTGGTGGCCGCAGGGATGAGAATGGCGGCGCCGCAATGGCCCCCCGAGGAGAAGTACTGCTGGCTCGATGGCGCCGCGCGAAAGCTTCGGTGCTCCAGAAACCTGCGAGCGCGACGACGAACCATCTGACCGCCGCGCCTCTCATAGTCGACCCGCCTCGTGCTGAGTTGCGCCACACAGCGGCGACGGCTGTGCGCAGGTTAGCGCACCCTCCGGCAGCGGCAACCTGTTCCGGCCTGCTGCGCCCTATCGGCCGGCGGGCTGTCTCGATGCCGAGGTAACCAAGCGGTCGGCCTCCGCACTCAGCAGCTCAACTTCCGGCCTTCCGCCATCCCGACCTTCCGGTAGTGTTCCAGCCCGGACTTGATTGCGCGACCGATGACAGCCCGGCGCACGTCCGGATTGCAGCGCAGATACTCCTCCTCGTTGAAGGCGTAGTCGCCACGTCCGCCCCGCGCGCCTCGGTCATAATCCCGATCGTAATCGCGGCGATCGCGCTCGCCGTAGCCGCGATCGCCGTAGCCGCGATCTCCGTAGCCTCTGTCGCGGGAGCCGTAATCGCCGCGGTCGTAACCGTAGTCGCGCCCGCCGTAGGGCTGCGCGAAGGCCGGAGCTACGCCGCTGAGGAGCGCCAAGCCGAGGACCGTCGTCGAGATCACCTTCATATCGCGTTCCTTGCTGCTGAGACTGTGGAACGCCCTCAGCGTAGGGTGGTTCGCTGCGAGCCGCCATCCCGGGCGCCGCGGCCACGACCGCGACGGCTGACAACCTATTCCGCGACGCGGTGCAGAACCATGGACGGCAGGTGGCCGAGACGGATGGGCAATCGGGCCATTCGTGACTGCTTAGGTTCTGCGTAATCCGAACCCTCGGCACTGCATGATTTCCCGTTGAGGTCGCGCCTGCGGGATGTATACCACTATCGGTTGCATTATTTAACCGGAACAGGGCGGCGCGTCCGATGCCCCAAGTCATCCTCGCACGCGGGCAACTGAGCGAGTGGTTGCCCAGGAGCAGTCCGGGTCTTCTGATCTTCGCGCTCGGCGCACTGCTATGGGTCTCGATCGTCCTCTGCATGCTGCCGATCACCGTGCTGGCATTTCCCGCTGGATGGATGTTCAGGAACAAGCCGCAATTGCACGCGAAAGCCGTGATGATCCTGGTCTGTATCGGAGCAGCCAATGTGGTGATCGCTCCGGCGAGTGCGCTCTATATTCTATATGCCTGAACGGCCGGCTGCGCGGGCGCTTCGCCGCGGGAACGGAGCTTGCGGCATCGACTCGGTACGCTGATGAGACGGTGAATTATGGCTCACATCGAGACAGTGTCGGTTCAGGATCAATCCACGCGTCCCTGGATGGACCGCTTTCTCACGATGATCATGGTCGCAGGCGGCGTGGCAACGGTGGCGTGGATCGCCGCGATCTTGGTCGCTGGCTGGCAAATGGCCGCGGTGCTGATGGGCCTGAGCGCAGTCTGACCGTCGTCCTCGCCACGGGGTCGCTGCCATCGCTTCCGGGCAGCCTGTTCCGCGACGCGGTGCAGGACCACGGGCGCCCGATTGCGCCGCTGAGTCGGTCAGCCTCCACCGATGCCACCTCAGGAGACCTCGGTCTCGGCGCTTTCCCGAGCGAGCCGCCTTGCTCGCAGCTCCGCTGCCCGCACTTCCAGCTCGTGCTTCTCGGCGTCGAGTTCCTTCTGGACCTGCTTTGCCAGCGTCCGGCGGGCCTCGTACCGGGCTGTCGGCGCCGATAGATGGCCGGAGTGGCCGCGACCGCATCGAGGCTCGACGCCGCTCGATGCACGAAGCGGAGCCGGGCTGTCGGCTGAGCCGGGCGAGCCGTGATGATATGGCCGCCCGGAGACGTTCTACGGTTCGCGTCTATCGTCGGCGCGGGCGTCTCAGGACGTCGACCACTCACGCATGACCTCATCCGCCGGCCGGTCCAGGCGAACCTTGCCGCCGTCGATCGATTGCACGAAATCGACCGGGATGAAGTGGTGCAGGCCACCGGCAGAGGGGTCCTTCTTCGTCAGCTTGATCTCGCCCTTATCGATGTGATCGACGGTCCCGACATGTTTGCCGTCCGAGCCGACCACCTCGGCATGCTCCTGGATCTGTGCGACATCGACCATCGGTTTCACTCCCTGTTGAGCTGCCGTAACCGGCGGCCAAACGGCGATGTTCCGGTTCGGTCGGTCGGCACCGACTGAGCTGGCGCTGAGCCATGTCAGGGACGGGACAGCGGAGCCGCGTTGGCTCTCTGGCCTGGCCGCAGTGATCCCGAGCGTCGGCGACTTGCGCCGCAAGTCCGAGGTGACGGACGACGAGATCGCGGCGGCGGCGACCGCCTACCTGAAGGACGAGAACGCCAAGCCGTTCGCCTTCGAGTCTGGCCACACCGATGCAAGTCTCAGTGGAAGCGGTCGCTGCCATCAGGCGAGATCATCTTGCGCGCCAGCAGAACGCCGGCCACCATCAACGCCTGCCGCAATATCGGCAGCATCTCCTTGGCGTGGTCCTGTTCGATCAGCCCGTGCGCGATCAGCAGATGGTCGGCGACCGCCTCCAGCGTCGAACCGGGCGGCGTTGCCGGATGCATGGGCGGCGGGACGAAGCGTGCGAGCGTTCCGTAGGCACCGATGGGTTCAGAACCGGTCGGGGTGATCTCTGTGAGTGATCCCAGATAACCCAGGAAGGTGTGGCCCGGCGGTCCATAGGAGGGGACGGCGCCAATCATCACCCAGGCGTAGCTGCCATCCGCACGACGCAGGCGGAGGCGCAGGCTGTATTCGCTCTGCTGATCACGGGCGGTGCGCAGGAAGGTGACGGCGGCCCTGTAATCCTCAGGATGGATGCAGGTGAGCCAGCCCAGTTCGGCGGCTGCCGTGGCGGCTTGGCCGGTGAACGCGGTCCACTCCGGGCTGACGTAGGTCACGCCGCCGTCCGCCCTCGTAACGAAGATCATCTGAAACGCCCCCAGCTCCGATTGTTCGGCGCCATCGAAGGCCGCACGTCGACGCCGAGACTGGTGAGCCTAACGAGGGCGACATCAGTATGATTCAACCGCTGCGACCGGTATCTGGCGGCGGCACGGCGCCGGAACAGAACTTTTCAGGCTTTGATTTTTCTCGTGTCATGGAAAAAGATCGATAAGCCTGGTTGGGCCGTTTTGAACCGGCTTGCCGATGTGCTGGGCGTTGCCCCAGAACATTTCTTCATCGATGCTTCGCCGACAGGTCCGGCCGCGAGCGCGGAGGAATGCATGCGCTGGTGGTCGGAAATCGCGACGGAGGAAGGGCGTCGGCAGGCTCTCCGAGCCCCTTCAGCGATCGTAGAACGTGATCGCGAGTAGCCCCAGCGAACGCGGCTCTGGCCGGTCGCAGAGGCCGTTCTACGACCGCGTTGACGGCGGAGTGAAGTCCCGGCCCTGCCTCCGCATCCGGGAATACAGAATAGCACCAGTAGCTCGCCGATGGGCAGGATGTGTCGCGGCGCACAAAACCCGGCGAACGATCGGCGGAATACGCCGTTGAGAGGTCACAGCCGGCCAAGCACAGCCGCCGCGATCGAGACCGCCGCACCGACGATCTTCCTCACGCGACCCGACTGACCGGATGGCTTCCCCGCGAAGTCGAACGAACCCGCACGGAGATCGTCATGAAGCTGCATCTGCTCGCTGCGGCCGCCCTGGTCGCCGTCGCCACGCCCGCCCTGGCGCAGGGCATCGACAGCAGGCACAGCCCCTATCCGGCTTCGGCCTAC